>NZ_BTIG01000001.1:940853-1264837 GCF_036247965.1 Bradyrhizobium sp. TM233
CGCTTGTCCGGGACGACGACCGCGTATGCGGTGACAGCGGGGCGCCATCCTTCCCCTCAGGGAATCCCTATCGTATGGTCGTGCCCAACACGCCCGAACCCACCGGGCCATCCGGAAACGCATATGCCCGAACCCGCCTGGTCGCTGCACTCCCGCCTGAAAGAGGACACGATCGACATCGGCGATTTGCCGCTGTCGAAGGTGCTGGTCATCAAGGACGCGCATTATCCCTGGCTGCTGCTGGTTCCTCGGCGCGCCGATGCGGTCGAGATCATCGATCTCGACGAGGTCCAGCAGGCACAGCTGATGACCGAGATCTCCCGCGTCTCGCGCGCGTTGAAGGAGATCACCAGATGCGACAAGCTCAATGTCGCGGCGCTCGGCAACCTCGTGCCGCAGCTTCACGTTCACATCATCGCGCGCCGCACCAGTGACGCCGCCTGGCCGCGCCCGGTCTGGGGCGTGATGCCGCCATTGGCGCATGACGCCGCAGAGGTTCAGAATTTCATCAGCGCGCTTCGCCGCAAGATCTGGTTGGGTTGAAAGAACGATAATGTCAGCATTCAACGCATTTCCGCTGGGACAGCCGGCCTTCGTCACCAACATCCTCGACCGCGCCGCGCATCTGCGCCGCGACGACCAGAAGCTGTTCGCGATGGAGCAGAAGCCGACCTCGCGCGCCTATGTCGTTTATCGCGACTCGCTGCTGGTCAAGCGCGAGGGCGACAGGATTCGCGCGCTGCTCTCGATCGACGAGGCGCTGAAGTGCGGCGCCAATCCCGGCACGATCTTCCTGGGGCTGCGCGACGGCGCCGCGATGTTCGGCATGGGTCTGTCGCAGGCCGCCGCCGAGAAGCTGGTCGGACGCGAGGACTACACCGTGACCGAGCTGCGCGGCATGGCGATGCAGGGCGCGATTCCCCCAGACGAGCTGTCGGCGATCGCGATGGCGAAGTCGATGGTCGGCTGGCACCAGCGCCATGGCTATTGCGCCAATTGCGGCACGCGCAGCGCGATGAAGGAAGGCGGCTGGAAGCGCGAGTGCCCGGCTTGCAAGGCCGAGCATTTTCCGCGGACTGACCCTGTCGTGATCATGCACGTCGCCTCCGGCGACAAATGCCTGCTCGGCCGCCAGAAGCAGTTTCCGGCAGGGATGTATTCCTGCCTCGCCGGCTTCGTCGAGGCCGCCGAGACCATCGAGGACGCGGTGCGCCGCGAGATCCTGGAAGAATCCGGGATCCGCTGCACCGACGTGCAGTATTACATGACGCAGCCCTGGCCCTATCCATCGTCGCTGATGATCGGCTGCAGCGCGCGAGCTGTGAGCGAGGACATCGTCGTCGATCACTCGGAGCTTGAGGATGCGCGCTGGTTCACGCGCGAGGAGGCAGCCCTGATGCTGACGCGGACGCATCCGGACGGGCTCGCCGGCCCGCATCCCTTCGCCATCGCCCATCACTTGCTCGGCCGCTGGGTCCACGACAAGAACTGACTGCCGATGGCGCTAGCTGTGACCGCGCCGCGCATCCTCTGCATCGGCATTCCCGTGCGCGACCTCACCTTTCGGGTCGAGGCCGTGCCGGCGCGCGGCAGCAAGGCCAACGCCAGCCACCTCGCCGAGATCTGCGGCGGCAACGCGCTCAATGCCGCGATCGCGATTGCGCGGCTTGGTGGTCACGTCTCGTTCGCGGGGCCGATGGGCGATGCGCGGGAGATGTCGAGCGGCTTCATCCTCGCGCAGATGACGCAGGAGGGCATCGACACCACGCATATCGTGCGCATGCCTGATATGACCACGCCGGTCTCGGCGATCATGATCGAGCCCTCGGGCGAGCGGACGCTCACGATCTATCGCGATCCCGGCCTGTGGCGCGTGAAGCTGCCCAATGCCGACGAATTGCTGGTCGACTGCCGCGCGGTCCTCGTCGAAAGCCGTTGTGCCTCATTCTGCGTTGATCTCTGCGCCGAGGCTCGGCGACGCGGCATTCCCGTCATCGTCGGCGTCGATCGCGCGATGTCGTTGCAGGACGGCCTGCTGACCGCCGCCTCGCATCTGCTGTTCGCCAGCGAGCAGGTGCAGGAGACCGCCGGCATCGCCGACGACGCCAAGGCGTTGCAACTCCTGGCCAGACTGACGCCGGCCTTCCTTGCCGCGACCCGCGGTCCGCTCGGTACGATCTGGCTGAACGAGGCAGGCGAGCCGAAAGAGACCGCGGCCTTCCCGGTTCAGGCGGTCGATACGCTCGGCGCCGGCGACGTCTTTCATGGCGCCTTCGCGCTTGGCCTCGCCGAGGGTAAGGGGGTGCCGGAGGCGCTGCGATTCGCCGCGGCCGCTGCAGCACTGAAATGCACCCGCCATGGCGGCGGCATGGCAGCACCCCAACGTATTGAAGTTGAAGGGTTTTTGCGAGGGAGGCCCTAGAGCAATTCCATCGATGCGCCGAGATTATGGGCTTGATGGGGAAAGATTTTCTCTATATCAGGGAAATCAGCCCCTGAAATGGAACAAAGTTCTTCAAATGACCGACCTCGCCGTCCAGATCCCCGAGACCAGCCGCCGCCTCGATGCCATCGACCGCAAGATCCTGATGGTGCTCCAGGAGGATGCCTCTCTGTCCGTCGCCGAGATCGGCGACCGCGTCGGCCTGTCCTCGACGCCCTGCTGGAAGCGCATCCAGCGCCTGGAGGCCGACGGCGTGATCATCAAGCGGGTGGCCCTGGTCGACCAGAACAAGATCGGGCTCGGCATCTCCGTGTTCGTGTCGGTCGAAAGCTCCGACCATTCCGACGCCTGGCTGAAGAAATTCGCCGAAGCCGTCAGCGCGATGCCCGAGGTGATGGAGTTCTATCGCATGGCCGGCGACGTCGACTACATGCTGCGCGTCGTGGTCGCGGACATGCAGGCCTATGATGTGTTCTACAAGAAGCTGATCAGCGCCGTGCCGCTGAAGAACGTCACCTCGCGCTTCGCGATGGAAAAGATCAAGTCGGTCACCGCACTGCCGATCCCGGCGGTGGTGGCGGCTTAGCTTCCGTCACGCCGCAGAGAAGGTGTCATCGCCCGGCTCGACCGGGCGATCCAGTATTCCAGAGACGGCGACGGGATACGGAGAAGCTGCGGCGTACTGGATGCCCCGGTCAAGCCGGGGCATCACAGCGAGAGGGGTTCGCCGTCGCCTCTCAAATCGTCTGATTGTACTCGCCGACTTCCGGATGCGTGCGCAGCACGCTGTTCACCATCTCGAACATGTCGTGCATGCGCTGCTCGGAGACCGGGCTCTCGACCACAACGACGAGCTCGGGCTTGTTCGAGGAGGCACGCACCAGGCCCCAGCTGCCGTCCTCGACCGTGACGCGCACGCCGTTGACGGTGACGAGGTCGCGGATCGCCTGGCCGCCGATCCTGGCGCCCTTGGCCTGCAAGCCCTCGAAGTGCTTCACCACCTGGTCGATGACGCCGTACTTGGTCTCGTCGGCGCAATGCGGCGACATGGTCGGCGACGACCATGTCTTCGGCAGCGCGTTCTTCAGGTCCGCCATCGACTTGCCCGGCGCGCGGTCGAGCATGTCGCAGATCGCGATCGCCGACACCAGGCCGTCGTCATAGCCGCGTCCATAGGGCTTGTTGAAGAAGAAATGGCCGGACTTCTCGAAGCCCGCCAGCGCGCCGGTCTCGTTGGTGCGGCGCTTCATGTAGGAATGGCCGGTCTTCCAATAGGCGACCTTGGCGCCCTGCTTCTGCAGCACGGGATCGGTGACGAACAGGCCGGTCGACTTCACGTCGACGATGAACTGCGCGTCCTTGTGGATCGCCGACATGTCGCGCGCCAGCATCACGCCGACCTTGTCGGCAAAGATCTCCTCGCCGGTATTGTCGACGACGCCGCAGCGATCGCCGTCGCCGTCGAAGCCGAGGCCGACATCGGCCTTGTGATGCAGCACCGCGTCGCGGATCGCGTGCAGCATCTCCATGTCTTCCGGATTCGGATTGTATTTCGGGAAGGTGTGATCGAGCTCGGTGTCGAGCGGGATCACCTCGCAACCGATCGCCTCAAGCACCTGCGGCGCGAAGGCGCCGGCGGTGCCGTTGCCGCAGGCCGCGACGACCTTGAGCTTGCGCTTCAGCTTCGGACGGGAGGTGAGATCCGCGATGTAACGCGCCGGATAGTTCTCGTGGAACTGGTAGGAGCCGCCGGCCTTGTTCTTGAAATCGGCATTGAGCACGATCTCCTTCAGCCGCGTCATCTCGTCGGGGCCGAAGGTCAGCGGACGGTTGGCGCCCATCTTCACGCCGGTCCAGCCATTGTCGTTGTGCGAGGCCGTCACCATCGCAACAGCGGGCACGTCGAGATCGAACTGCGCGAAATAGGCCATCGGCGTCACCGCAAGCCCGATGTCGTGCACCTTGCATCCCGCCGCCATCAGGCCGGAGATCAGCGCGTATTTGATCGAGGCCGAATAGCCACGGAAATCATGCCCGGTGACGATCTCCTGCTTGACGCCGAGCTCGGCGATCAGCGCGCCCAGCCCCATGCCGAGCGCCTGCACACCCATCAGGTTGATTTCCTTCTGGAACAACCAGCGCGCGTCGTATTCGCGAAAGCCCGTGGGCTTCACCATCGGCTCGGATTCGAAGGCGTAGGTGTTGGGCAAAAGGACGGATTTCGGCTTCGGGAACATTGAGACGGTCTCGTGAAGGGCGGGGACTGAGGCAGCCTTAGCGAATGCAGGGCCGCAGCGGAAGGCGGGAATGAAGGCTTATGGCCGATAATTGCGGCAGTTTGGTAACGAAGAAACGTTACCGCGAGGGCGGTCGAGGCAAATAGCTATCTTGAAATGGACGGCGCTTGATCGCGAAAGGCTCCGCCTACTGCTCCAGCACCATCTGGCCGTTGGAATATTCGAAACGCTTCAGGCGGGACAGGAAGGACAGGCCGAGCAGGTTCTCCGACAGCGCCTCGTCGGGCAGAACCATGGCATCGACGTCGCGCACGACCAGACCGCCGACTTCGAGCATCGCGATGCGGGTGCGTGCGGCCTTGATGGTGCCGTTGGCGGTGGAGACGGTGGCGTTGTAATCGCTGCGCGAAGGACGCAGGCCAAAGCGGGCCGCCGAGGTCTCATTCAGCGCAACCACGGAGGCGCCGGTGTCGAGCATGAAGCCGATGCGCTGGCCGTCGATCCGGCCCTCGGTCTGGAAATGACCGCGGCCATCGCGGGAAATGGCGAGGCTACGGCCCCCTGCAGGCGCATTCGCCGCGACCGCGGTGCGCGGCACCGAGCTCGCGGAGGCGGAGCTCATCTTGTCCGCCATCTGCGCCATGAAGGTGCCGAGGCCGATCATGACGGCTGCGATGATCATAATGTTACGCATCACACCACTTCCGAGCCGGAAAGCTCGATTTCAACACGCGGCACACCAGGCCGCGAGCATTGCTGCGGCCAGAGCGATGCTATTTTGACGAAAAGGATGAGCGGACGGTTAATGCGCCCTCACGTCCCGCGCGGCTTGGCCCGCCGGGTCGGCACTGCGCTGGCCGGATCGTCTGGCCAGGGATGGCGGGGATAGCGGCCGCGCAGGTCGGAACGGACCGCGGCGTAGCTGCCGCGCCAGAAACCGGGAAGGTCGCGCGTCACCTGCACCGGGCGCTGCGCCGGCGACAGCAATTCCAGCACCAGCGGCACCTTGCCGGCAGCGATCGAGGGATGGGCGTTGAGACCGAACAATTCCTGCAGCCGCACCGCGATGGTCGGCCCCTGCTCGGCCTCGTAGTCGATCGCGAGCACGCTTCCGGTCGGCGCCTCGAAATGCGTCGGCGCCTCGCGGTCGAGCCGCGCGCGCATCTCCCACGGCAACAGCGCCATCAGCGCGTCGGAGAGATCACCGGGGGAGATGTCCTTCAGCGCGATCTTGTCGTAGAGCGCCGGCACCAGCCAGTCGTCGCGCCGCGCGATCAATCCGTCGTCCGACAGATCGGGCCAGCTGTCGCCCTCGGCCTTGCGCAGGAACATCACCCGGTCGCGCCATTGCTTTGCAGCCTTCGACCAGGGCAGCCGATCGAGGCCGGCGGCGATCAATCCGTCTGCGAAGATGCGCGCGGTGTCCTCGGAGGGCGAGACGGCCAGTGTCGCTTCGGACAGCGTGATCGCGTGCAGCGCGCGCTTGCGCCGTGCACGCAGCGCCATGGCGCCGCGGTCGAACGAAATCTCGTCGACGGTCTCGATATGCTCGGCGAAATGCCGCTCGATGTCGTCCTCAGTGATTTGCGCAGCGAGCAAGATGCGCCCGCTCGCCGCCGTACCCGTCATCTCACCGATCGCGATGTAAGGCGCGCGGGCGAGCGAGGAGGTCTGCTCGACCGCGGCGCCACGGCCGTTGGCAAGCACGAAACTGCCATTGCCGCGGTTTCGCGCGACGCGATCCGGGAACGCATAAGCGAGCATCAAGCCGGTCGAAAGATCATCCTGCGGCCCGGCCTTCTCCGAAGCCGCCACTTGCGAGGCCCAGCGCCGCGCCAGATCGCGCGCGCTGGCGGCGCGCGGCGAACGATCGCGGCGGAACTGGTCGCGCCGGTGCTCGAGATCGACGCTGTCGCCGCCAAGCCCGCGTTCGGTGATGATGGCCGCGATCTCCGCGGCGGCCTCGCCCTCCCCGACGCGATGCGAATCCACGATCATGCGCGCGAGCCGCGGCGGCAGCGCCAGTGCACGCAGGCTCTTGCCTTCCGCGGTGATGCGGCCGTCGCCATCGAGCGCGTTGAGTTCGGTCAGAAGGCTCTTGGCTTCCTTCCAGGCCGGTGCGGGCGGCGGGTCGAGGAACGACAGCGCCGAGGGGTCGGCAACGCCCCATTGCGCGAGATCGAGCACCAGCGAGGACAGATCGGCGCTGAGGATTTCCGGCTGGGTGTAGGGCGCGAGCGAAGCGGTCTGCGGCTCGTCCCAGAGCCTGTAGCAGACACCCGGCTCGGTACGGCCGGCGCGGCCGCGGCGCTGGTCCACCGCCGCGCGCGCAGCGCGCACGGTCTCGAGCCGGGTCAGCCCGATGTCCGGCTCGTAGCGCGGCACGCGGGCAAGCCCGGAATCGACCACGATGCGCACGCCTTCGATCGTCAGCGAGGTTTCCGCGATCGATGTCGCCAGCACCACCTTGCGCATACCTTTGGGTGCGGGTGCGATGGCGCGATCTTGCACCGCGGCATCGAGCGCGCCGAACAGCGGCACGATTTCGATGCTGGCATCCTGCACGCGCTCGGAGAGGAAGTTCTGGGTGCGGCGGATTTCAGCGGCGCCCGGCAGGAACGCCAGCACGGAGCCGCCATCGGCGCGCAGCGCGGATGCGATCGCATCCGCCATCTGCCGCTCGATGGGCGCGTCCGCCTTGCGGCCGAGATAGCGCGTCTCGACGGGGAAAGCGCGGCCCTCGCTCTCGACGACGGGTGCATCGCCAAGCAGCTTTGCCACCCGCGCGCCGTCGAGCGTTGCCGACATCACGAGGATGCGCAGATCCTCGCGCAGGCCGGTCTGCGCGTCACGCGCCAGCGCGAGACCCATGTCGGCATCGAGCGAGCGCTCATGGAATTCGTCGAACAGGACGGCGGCAACGCCTGAGAGTTCGGGATCGTCGAGGATCTGGCGGGTGAAGATGCCCTCGGTCACCACCTCGATGCGCGTGGTGCGCGAGATCTTCGAGCCGAACCGGACGCGGTAGCCAACGGTCTCGCCGGCGCGCTCACCCAGCGATTTGGCCATGCGGTCGGCGCTGGCCCGTGCCGCGATGCGCCGCGGCTCCAGTACGATGATCTTCTTAGCCCTCGCCCAGGGCGCATCGAGCAGCGCCAGCGGCACGCGCGTGGTCTTGCCGGCCCCAGGCGGCGCCACCAGCACGGCAGCGTTGTGCGCCTCCAGCGTGCGCGAGAGGTCGTCGAGCACGGTATCGATCGGAAGGGGTGTGTCGAAGCTGCGGGGCAAGATCTCGCATCCGTCATCACCCGCCTTGCGCGCCGGGCGGGTGATCCAGTCAACTCAGATCCCGATCATCACGAAGATCGGGATTACTGGATACCCCGCCTTCGCGGGGTATGACAATCGTGTGTGGCGATCAGCCCTGCACAGGCGGCCGGCCAATGCTGTCATAGGTGAAGCCGGCGGCTTCCATGTCTTCGGGGCGGTAGATGTTGCGCAGGTCGACGACCACGGGCTGCGCCATGACGGCCTTCAGCCGGTGGAGATCGAGCGCCCGGAACTGCACCCATTCGGTGACGATGACGAGCGCGTCAGCGCCTTGCGCGCAGGAATAGGCGTCCTCGCAATAGGTGATGTCGGGCAGCTCGCCCTTGGCCTGCTGCATGCCGACGGGATCGAAGGCTTTGACCGTCGCCCCCATGTCGATCAGGCCCGTCACCAGCGGGATCGACGGCGCATCGCGCATGTCGTCGGTATCCGGCTTGAAGGTGAGGCCGAGCACCGCAATGGTCTTGCCGCGCAGCGAGCCGCCGAGCGCCTGGCTGACCTTGCGCGCCATCGCACGCTTGCGGTTCTCGTTGACCGCCAGCACGGATTCGACGATGCGCAAGGAGACGTCGTAATCCTGCGCGATCTTGATCAGCGCCTTGGTGTCCTTCGGGAAGCACGAGCCGCCAAACCCGGGACCGGCATGCAGGAATTTGGTGCCGATGCGGTTGTCCAGGCCAATGCCGCGCGCGACCTCCTGCACGTTGGCGCCGGCTTTCTCGGAGAGATCGGCGATCTCGTTGATGAAGGTGATCTTGGTCGCGAGGAACGCGTTCGCGGCGTATTTGATCATCTCGGCGGTGCGACGCTCCGTGAACATCAGCGGCGCCTGGTTCAGCGACAGCGGACGGTAGATGTCGCCCATCACCTTGCGGCCGCGCTCGTCCGAGGTGCCGACCACGACGCGATCGGGAAACTTGAAGTCACGGATCGCCGCGCCTTCGCGCAGGAACTCGGGGTTCGAGGCCACCACGACGTCCGCGTTGGGATTGGTCTCGCGGATGATGCGCTCGACCTCGTCGCCGGTGCCCACAGGCACGGTCGACTTCGTCACCACGACGGTGAAGCCGGTAAGCGACTGCGCGATCTCGCGCGCGGCGGCGTAGACATAGGAGAGATCGGCGTGGCCATCGCCGCGGCGGGACGGCGTGCCGACCGCGATGAACACGGCATCGGCATCCGCAACCGGCTTGGACAAATCGGTGGTGAAGTCGAGCCGCTTGGCCTTGACGTTGGTCGCGACAAGCTCGTCGAGCCCGGGCTCGTAGATCGGGATCTCGCCGCGACGGAGGCTGGCGATCTTCTTCTCGTCCTTGTCGACGCAGGTGACGTCGTGACCAAAATCAGCAAAGCAGGCTCCGGACACCAGTCCCACATAACCCGTGCCGATCATCGCGATGCGCATGAAAATCCCTGTTTTAGATTGGTTAACGAAACCCCGACGCGGGGCGGTTTAGCATTTTCCCGAGGGGAGGGAACAGTCCGCAGGCAAAAAAGCGGCATGGGACTTGAACCGGTAAAGAAGTCGGAAACCGTAGAGGCCCCACACTGCCCCACACCCGAACAGGACGGGGCGGAACACGCCTCGAAAAGGGACACCATGGCACCATCAGGCACAGTCGCAGGGAGCGGAGGCACCAAAGACCGGGCTGCCGCGCGTGTCGACTGGATCGACTACGCCAAGGGCATCTGCATCATCATGGTCGTGATGATGCATTCGGTGCTGGGGGTCGAGCTCGCCGCCGGTCAGACCGGTTTCATGCATGTCGCCGTAGCCTTCGCGAAGCCATTCCGGATGCCGGATTTCTTCCTGATCTCGGGCCTGTTCCTGCCCCTGGTGATCGACCGGGACTGGCGAACCTATCTCGACCGCAAGGTGGTGCATTTCGCCTATTTCTATGTCGTCTGGGTGACAATCCAGTTCGGCTTCAAGGCGCCCGCTTTCGCGGCGGAGACGAGTTGGCACCACGTTGGCCTGTTGTATCTCGAATCCTTCGTCGAGCCGTTCGGCACGCTGTGGTTCATCTATCTGCTGCCGGTCTTCTTCGTCGTCACAAAACTGACACGCAAATTCCCGCCGCTCGCGATCTGGCTGGTCGCCGCTGCACTGGAGACGGCCCGCATCTCGACCGGCTGGACCGCGATCGACGAGTTCTGCTCGCGCTTCGTTTATTTCTATTCGGGCTATCTGTTCGCGCCCTACGTGTTCGCATTGTCGGATCGCGCACGGAAGCATCCCGCCCTCGCGCTTGCAGCGCTCGCGGCCTGGGCGCTGATCAATGCCGGCCTCGTCGCGTCGGGGACCAGCGAATGGAAGATCGTCTCGCTCGTGCTCGGCTTTGCCGGTGCCTGCGCCATCATCACGATGGGCACGCTGCTCGCGCGCGCGCAGTGGCTGAACTTTCTCCGCTTCTGCGGTGAGCATTCGATCGTGATCTATCTCGTCTTCTTCCTGCCGATGGCGGCGACGCGGACGCTGCTGCTGCGCACCGGCATCATTCCCGATATCGGCACGGTGTCGCTGATCGTCACCATCGCCGGCGTGGTCGGCGCGCTCGCGATCTGGCAGGCCGCATTGCTGTTCAATGCGCGCTTCCTGTTCGAGCGGCCCGATACGTTCTGGATTGCGCCGAAGAAGGCTGGGCCGGTGTTGCAGGCGGCGGAGTAGCTGTCATGCCCCGCGAAGGCGGGGCATCCAGTATTCCAGAGGCAGCGGTCGTATACGGATAAGCCGCGGCGTACTGGATTCCCCGCCTTCGCGGGGATGACAGTGGGGATAGCGGCGCCAGCGAGGCAAAAATCACCCTCCCAAGGCTGTCAAAGCCCGCAAAAATTCATACATTGCGGCCATGCCCAAAACATCCCCGAAGACGACCGCCAAAGCTGACACCGCGCCCAAGGCCGCCGCCGATACCAAGCCCGCCGCGACAGCTAGTGCCAAACCGGTCGCGGCCAAGCCGGTTGCAGCAAAGGCCGCCGGCAAGGGCGACCACATCTTTCTGGTCGACGGTTCCGGCTACATCTTCCGCGCCTACCACGCGCTGCCGCCGCTGAACCGCAAGTCGGACGGGCTGCAGGTCAACGCCGTGCTCGGCTTCTGCAACATGCTGTGGAAGCTGCTGCGCGACATGCCCACCGACAACCGGCCGACCCACCTCGCCATCGTGTTCGACAAGTCGGAGGTCACCTTCCGCAACGCGATCTATCCCGAATACAAGGCCCACCGGCCGCCCGCACCTGATGATCTGATCCCGCAATTCGCGCTGATCCGCGAGGCCGTGCGCGCCTTCGACCTGCCCTGCCTGGAACAGGGCGGCTTCGAGGCCGACGACCTCATCGCAACCTATGCGCGGCAGGCCAGCGAACGCGGCGCCACCACGACCATCGTGTCCTCCGACAAGGATTTGATGCAGCTCGTGAACGACAAGATCATGATGTACGACACCATGAAGGACCGCCGCATCGGCATCCCCGAGGTGATCGAGAAGTTCGGCGTGCCGCCGGAGAAGGTGGTCGAGGTGCAGGCCCTGGCCGGCGATTCCACCGACAACGTCCCTGGTGTGCCCGGCATCGGCATCAAGACCGCGGCGCAGCTGATCACCGAATATGGCGACCTCGACCAATTGCTGTTCCGCGCCACCGAGATCAAGCAGCCGAAGCGGCGCGAGGCACTGCTCGAGAATGCCGAGAAGGCGCGGATCTCGCGCAAGCTGGTGCTGCTCGACGACAAGGTCGCACTCGACGTGCCGCTCGACGACCTCGCCGTCCACGAACCCGACGCACGCAAGCTGATTGCCTTCCTGAAGGCGATGGAATTCACCACGCTGACGCGCCGCGTCGCCGACTATTCGCAGATCGATCCGTCGAACGTCGATGCCGATGCGAGCAACAGCAGCGGCGCCAAGGCCGGCAACAAGGCCGGTGACGGCGCCGCCAAGGCAAGATCGTCCGAGGCCTCCGGCGATCTCTTCGCCGCGCCTGCGGCCACCGCAACGGGCGGTGACAAGGGCGACAAGGGTGCCAGCCTGAAGGGCGCGCCGATCTCGCTGGCCGCCGCGCGGGAAGAGGCGCTGCGCAAGCTTCCGGTCGATCGCGCCAAGTATCAAACGATCAAGTCGCTCGAGGAGCTCAACGCCTTCATCGCGCGCATCCACGATACCGGTCATGTCGCGGTCGAGATCCGCGGAAACTCGATCGATCCGATGCAAGCCGATTTCTGCGGCGTCGCGCTGGCGCTGGCGCCGAACGAGGCCTGCTACGTGCCGCTTGCGCACAAGCAAGCTGGCGGCGGGGCCGGCCTGTTCGACGCCGGCCTTGCACCCGATCAAGTCAAGCATGCCGATGCGATCGAGGCGCTGCGGCCCGTGCTGGAATCGGCGGGCATTCTCAAGATCGGCTTCGACCTCAAATTCACCGCCGTCATGCTGGCACAGCACGGCATCACCTTGCGCAACACCGACGATGCGCAGCTGATCTCCTACGTGCTCGACGCCGGCCGCGGCTCGCATGCGATCGAATCGCTGTCCGAGCGCTGGTTCGGACACGCCATGCTGAAGGAGAGCGAGCTGCTCGGCAGCGGCAAGGGCAAGATCACCTTCGACCAGGTGCCGATCGACAAGGCCGCGGCGCTGTCGGCGGAAGGCGCCGACGTCGCCTTGCGCGTCTGGCGCGTGCTGAAGCCGCGCCTGGTCGCCGAGCACATGACCGCGGTCTACGAGACGCTGGAGCGGCCGCTGGTCGCGGTGCTTGCGCGCATGGAGCGGCGCGGAATCTCGATCGACCGACAGGTGCTGTCGCGCCTGTCCGGCGACTTTGCCCAGACCGCGGCCCGCGTCGAGGCCGAGATCCAGGAGATCGCGGGCGAGCCGGTCAATGTCGGCAGCCCCAAGCAGATCGGCGACATCCTGTTCGGCAAGATGGGACTGTCCGGCGGCACCAAGACCAAGACGGGCGCATGGTCGACCACCGCGCAGGTGCTGGACGAGCTCGCCGAGCAGGGCCACGACTTCCCGAAGAAGATCCTGGAGTGGCGCCAGGTCTCCAAGCTGAAATCGACCTATACCGACGCGCTGCCGACCTACGTCAATCCGCAGACCCATCGCGTGCACACGACTTATGCGCTGGCCGCGACCACGACGGGCCGGCTGTCGTCGAACGAGCCGAATTTGCAGAACATCCCGGTGCGCACCGAGGACGGCCGCAAGATCCGACGCGCCTTCATCGCCACGCCCGGACACAAGCTTGTCTCCGCCGACTATTCGCAGATCGAGCTGCGGCTGCTGGCGGAAATCGCCGACATCCCCGTGCTGAAGCAGGCGTTCCGCGACGGTCTCGACATTCACGCCATGACGGCGTCGGAAATGTTCGGCGTGCCGATCAAGGGCATGCCGAGCGAGATCCGCCGCCGTGCCAAGGCAATCAATTTCGGCATCATCTACGGCATCTCCGCGTTCGGCCTCGCCAACCAGCTCGGCATCGCCCGCGAGGAGGCCTCGGCCTACATCAAGAAATATTTCGAGCGCTTCCCCGGCATCCGCGCCTACATGGACGAGACGCGCGATTTCTGCCGGCAGAACGGCTATGTCACCACGCTGTTCGGCCGCAAGTGCCACTACCCCGACATCAAGGCCTCCAACGCCTCGGTGCGTGCCTTCAACGAGCGCGCCGCGATCAACGCGCGGCTGCAGGGCACCGCGGCCGACATCATCCGCCGCGCCATGACGCGGGTCGAGGACGCGCTGGCCGCAAAGAAGCTGTCGGCGCAGATGCTGCTGCAGGTGCATGACGAACTGATCTTCGAGGTGCCCGACGCCGAGGTCGAGGCGACGCTGCCCGTCGTGCAGCACGTGATGCAGGACGCGCCGTTCCCGGCGGTGCTGCTGTCGGTGCCGCTGCATGTCGATGCGCGCGCGGCGAACAATTGGGACGAGGCGCATTGAGGCTGCTTTCCCCGGATGCTGCGCAGCGCGCCGCCCTTCGCGGCGTGATGCGCTGCTGATCCGGGGCCCACGTCGCGCCAACTGGGTCCCGGCTCTGCGGCGCACCGTTTCACGCTGCGCCGCGTCCGGGACACGCGAGCTCAATTGTCCTCCGAGCAATTGCGCGATGGCCCGAGAAGGCCTCGCATATTAGAACCGTGCCATCTCCCGCACCGGTTCACCCATGCCCCATACCTCCGCCCTGCTCGGCTTCGCCCTCGTCTGCCTTGGCCTCGTGCTCACGCCGGGGCCGAACATGATCTATCTGATCTCGCGCTCGATCACGCAGGGGCCGGCGGCGGGCATCGTCTCGCTCGGCGGCGTGGCGCTCGGCTTCGTGTTCTATATGCTGTGCGCGGCGTTCGGCATCACGGCGCTCTTGCTCGCCATTCCCTTTGCCTATGACGCGCTGCGCTTTGCGGGTGCCGGCTATCTGCTCTGGCTCGCCTGGCAGGCGGTGAAGCCGGGCGGACGTTCGCCATTCCAGGTGAAACAGCTCGCCATCGACAGTCCGCGCAAATTGTTCGCGATGGGGTTTATCACCAACCTGCTCAACCCGAAGATCGCGATGCTGTATCTGGCGCTGCTGCCGCAATTCATCGATCCCACCGCCGGCAGCGTGCTGACGCAGTCGGTGGTGCTCGGCGCAATCCAGATCGCGATCAGTGTCAGTGTCAATGCGATGATCGCGCTCGCGGCGGGATCGATCGCGCTGTTCCTGACGAGCCGGCCGAGCTGGATGCTGGTGCAGCGCTGGCTGATGGGCACGGTGCTGGCTGGGCTCGCGGTGCGGATGGCGGTCGAAGCGAAGAAGGTGTAGCCGACGTCAAACGGCGCGCTCGTGTCCCGGACGCGCTGCAGCGCTCTTGCGCTGCTGCGCAGAGCCGGGACCCAGAAAGCCAGGAACGAGATCGCGGAGCCATGGGCCCCGGCTCTGCGCCGCACCGCTACGCGCTGCGTCGCGTCCGGGGCACGAGGCGTGGGAGTTCGCTGCCAAACTAATCCAGCTTCGCCTCCATGCCCCGCTTCACCGCCGGACGGGCCATCAGGGCCTCGTACCAGCGCTTGACGTTGGGGAAGTCGGCCAGCTCAACCTTGTGGCGAGGGTGACGCCAGGCCCAGCCCAGGATGGCAAAATCGGCAATCGAGAGGTCGCCGGCGACGAAGTCGCGGTCAGCCAGGCGGCGGTCGAGCACGCCGTAGAGCCGGCGCGTCTCCGTCATGTAGCGCTTCAGGCCGTAGGCGCGGTCGTGCTCGTTCTCGAGCGCGATGAAATGGTGCACCTGGCCCGGCATCGGGCCGAAGCCGCCCATCTGCCACATCAGCCATTCGTAGACGGGGATACGCTGGCCAAGCGATTTCGGCAGGAATTTGCCGGTCTTTTCACCGAGATAGAGCAGGATCGCGCCTGATTCGAAGATGCTGACGGGCTTGCCGTCCGGGCCCTCGGGGTCGACGATCGCGGGAATCTTGTTGTTCGGGGAGAGCTTGAGGAACCCCGGTGCCATCTGCTCGCCCTTGGTGATGTTCACCGGGATCACCTTGTAGGGCAGCCCCATTTCCTCCAGCGCGACCGAGATCTTGCGTCCGTTCGGCGTGTTCCAGGTGTGCAGCTCGATGGTCATGCCTTGTTTCCTTCCCCAACAGGTTGGCATCCACCTACTCCAGAAGGTCGCGCCCCCACAACCGGCGGTCCGGGATGGCCGATCCCTGTTGACGAGGGACGCCCCCTCTGGAATGTCGCGGCGGTCGCGGATAAATTCCGCCACTTCCAAAAACGCTGTTCGAGGGACCGCCGTGTCGAAATCTGCCTCCCGCGCCCGCCTGTTCGAAATCATCCGCCGGCGCTCCTTCGGCCGCGGCGAGGTGACGCTCGCGTCGGGCCGCAAGAGCGATTTCTACTTCAACCTCAAGCCGACCATGCTCGACCCGGAGGGGGCGACCCTGCTCGCCGAGCTGACCTATGAGGCGCTGAAGGACGACAATCTCGATTTCATCGGCGGCCTCGAGATGGGCGCGGTGCCGCTCGCCGGCGCGCTGGCGCAGATCTCCTGGATCAAGGGCCATCCGATCGCGGCGTTCTTCGTGCGCAAGAAGCCGAAGGAGCACGGCGCCAAGCTCGCAATCGAAGGGCTGCCCAGAGGCGAGACGCTGGCAGGCAAGCGCGTCGTGATCGTTGAGGACGTCACCACGACAGGCGGCTCGGCGATGAAGGCGGTGGAATCGGTGCGCGAGACCGGCGCCGAGGTGGTGCTGGTGCTGACCATGGTCGACCGCGAGGAAGGCGCCACCGACACGTTCGGTGCGGCCGGTCTGCCGTTCCGCTCGCTGTACAAGGCCTCGGAATTCTTGAAGGCGTAACGACTCTCGTGTCCCGGACGCGGCGCAGAGCCGGGACCCAGAATGTCGCGAGCATAGGCCCCGGCTCTGCAGCGCATCACGCCGCGAAGGGCGGCGCGCGGCGCTGCGTCCGGGGCGCGACAGTCCGCGGAATCCGCGCTCGTTCAACCCTCATTTACCATCCCGCTTTATGGTGAATCACGTGCTGAGACCCCCTTGGGGTCCCAGCCGGTTCGGTAGCGTCGGGTGGAGTAAGCGTTTGCGTCCAGTCCTGTCCCATGCGCGCCGGCGGCGTCGCGCGATGCTTGTGGCCGCCACCCTTGGAGCACCGCTGCTTGCGGCTCCGGCCCCGGTTTCGGCCGAAGGCCTGTTCGATTTCTTCTTCGGCGGCATGCAGCAGCAGCGGCCGCAGCGCGAGGTGCCGCAGCAGGCGAGCTCCTACGCCGATCCCTTCACCGGGCAGCAAAATGCCGCAACCCCGCAATATGTGCCGCCGACCCGCTCGGCGGCGGCCGGAGGCTCCGGCCCGGCCTTCTGCGTGCGCAGCTGCGACGGCAAATATTTTCCGCTGATGCGCGGCCTCACCTCGCCGGCGCAGATGTGTCAGGCGTTCTGTCCCGCCAGCGCGACGAAGGTCTATTTCGGCTCCTCGATCGACGGTGCGGCGTCGCAGACCGGCGAGCGCTACGCCGACAGCGAGAACGCGTTCGCCTATCGCAAGGCGCTGCGCGCCGACTGCACCTGCAACGGCCGCGAGCCGGTCGGCCTTGCCCCGGTCGATCTCGCGCTGGACTCCTCGCTGAAAGCCGGCGACGTGATTGCCACCACTGACGGCCTCGTCGCCTATACCGGCATCCGCGTCGGCAACGACCAGGCTGCGGACTTCACCCCGGTTGCCTCCTATCCCGGCCTCACCGCCCAGGTCCGTGCCCGCCTCGGCGAGATGAAGGTGGCCCCGGTGCGGGCAGAGACGGTGTCGGCAGATGCGCCCGCTGCGGAGATCGTGCGTGGAACGCTGCCCGATGTGACGGTGCCGAAGACGACGGCACAGAAGCCGGCGAAGCGGGCGGGGCTGGATTGATCTCGTGTCCCAAACGGCGCGGCACCTAAAGCGCGTTTACGCGCGTCTTCGACGCGCTATGGCGACGCGACGCAGAGCCGGGACCCAGAATGCCGCGAGATGGGCCCCGGCTCTGCGGCGCATCGCTTGGCGCGCTGCGCTTTGTCCGGGGCACGGCGATCACCTCCCGATAATCACCCCGATCACGTTCGGCGCCGCCAGGTATTTCTCCTCGATCGCCGCGCGCGCGGCGGCGCGGTTGTCCGGGGTCAAGAGGCCGCGCTTCTCGGCCAGGATCATCCAGCAGAAGCCCCACCAGTCCGTCAGCATGCCCTGATCGCCGACGAGGTCGTAGCCCTGCTCAGCCGCGAAGATGCGCGCCTGGGCTTCGTCGAGCGTGTCCAGGAACAGATGATCCTCGGTCGAGAACAGCTCGTCGCTGACGTCGTCGATGGTGTAACCCCAGATCGACTGGCACACCGCGTTGAACTCGCGGTCGAACTGGTCGTCATCGATCCTCTGGCGCCGGGCCGCCTGATGCAGCCGCGACAGCGAGCGCGCGAAATCGGCGATCCGGGTGAGGGCAAATTGATCGAAGGCGATGGTGGACATGTAGTCCTCGCAAAGTCTGACAGACGCTAGATATTGTGTCGGCAATGCGCCGAATCACAATGATATATCAAAGACTTGCTAAAGTGTTCTTAATTTGTTCCGAACCCGGCAGCGGTCCTCGAAAGTTTTGACCGCCGGAAATGAAAGGGGCCGCCTCGCAGCGGCCCCTTGCCGGTTACAATCTTGTTCGGGATCAGAAATTCCAGCCCCGGCAAGCCTAACGTTAGAGCCGACAACGGGCTTGGGCGATTCCGGAAAACTACCGAACGTAGTGCTGTCCCAATTTTTGGTCTCAGGAGCAGCGCGAGGCTGCAATGGCGTGGACGCGGCGGTCGCCGAGCAGATGGGCGACAAAACCGTTGGCCGGAAAGATCTTTGCGAAGGCGGCGTCGCGGATGCTGAGGCCGCCGGCATAGGCGCCGAACGCCGGCATCACCGCACGCATCCCGTCGGAGGCGAAGCAGCGGCGCTCCATGAAGCGGCCACGCGCGGAGACGCGCGCCTTGGGATGGAGATGGCCGGCGATCTCGCCGCGCGCCCCGGTGGGCTCATGACGGAAGGTGATCGGGCCGATCGCGACCTCGTCGGCGACGGTGCCGCCGAGATCGCGCGGCAGCATCGGATCGTGATTGCCGGAGATCCAGATCCAGTCGCGGCCGGTCTGGAGCGCCGCGACCGCTTCGCGATCATCCGGCGACAACCGCTCATGCGCGGTGCGGTCGTGAAAGCTGTCGCCGAGTGCGATGACCACGCCGGGATCATGGCGGGAGATGACAGCAGCGAGACGGCTCAGCGTTGCCAGCGTATCATAGGGCGGCAGCAGCACGCCGCGGGCGGCGAAGCTGGAGCCTTTTTCCAGATGCAGGTCGGAGACGACGAGCAGGCGCTGCTCTTCCCAGAACAGCGCGCCGGAGAGATCGGCAGCGAACGTCACATCGCTGATGGTGACTGTGGACACGCGCATGTCGTCGACGTCTCCTGAAACCTGCGCGCCAATCGTCACGTAAAACCTGCTGCTATCCCATCGCCTCTTTGACGAGCTCAAAGGCGGCTTCCGCCAAAAGCTCGTCTGCAGCTTCGCCATAGACTGACTCGCGGCCGATTTCCAGCATCACCGGCACCGCCAGTGGAGAGACGCGGTCGAGTTCCCGGTGCGTGATGCGGCCTTGGATGCGGGCAAGCATGTCGCCCAAGCGGCGCAAATCGAGCAGGCCGGTGGCGGCATCGGCGCGCGCGGCGCGCAAGAGGACGTGATCGGCCTGATGCTTGCGCAAAACGTCGTAGACGAGATCGGTCGAGAACAGCACCTGACGGCGGCTCTTCTCCTCGCCGGTGTGCCGGCGTGTGATCAGGCCGGAGATGATCGCGCAATTGCGGAAGGTGCGTTTCATCAGGGCGGACTCGGCGAGCCAGGCCTCCAGATCGTCGCCGAGCATATCAGGGTCGAACAGCGCGTTGAGATCGATCCGGCCGTCGCGGATCATGGAGGAGAGATCGCCGAGCGCCCAGATCGCCACCGCATATTCGTTGGCGACGAAGCCGAGCGGCCGTGCGCGGGCGCGCTCCAGCCGGCGCGTCAGCAGCATGCCGAGGGTCTGATGCGCGAGGCGGCCCTCGAAGGGATAGCAGACGATGTAGTGCTTGTTGGCGCGCGGAAAGCTTTCGACCAGGAGTTCGCGCACCGCCGGCACGCGCGAGACATCCTTCTGCAGCGACAGCCAGTCGCGCACCTGCTCCGGCAAGCCGCCCCAGGCGCGGCCGTCATCGAGCAACCGGCGCACGCGCTCGGCGAGATAGGTCGAGAGCGGGAATTTGCCGCCCATATAGGACGGCACTTTCGGGTCCTTGTCGTTGGCGCGGGAGACATAGACCTGGTCCTCGACCAGGGTTTCATAGCGCACCACCTCGCCTGAGAACACGAAGGTGTCACCGGGGCTCAAGCCCTCGATGAAGGCTTCTTCGATCTCGCCGAGCAACCGACCCCCGCGCGCGATCACGCCGGTCGACCCCGCTCCGCCACGGCGCGAACGCACCAGGCGCACCTTCAGCATGTCGTCCTCGACGATGGTGCCGACATTCATCCGGTAGCTCTGCCGCACCTTGGGATTGGCAACACGCCAGCGGCCCTGCTTGTCCTGCTTGATGCGGGCGAAGCGTTCATAGGTCTTCAGCGCGTAGCCGCCGGAGGCGACGAAATCGACGACGTCATCGAAATCCGTCCGCGACAAGTCGGCGTAAGGCGCGGCGGTGCAGACCTCGCCATACAGATCATCGCTGAGGAACGGCTCGCCGCAGGCGCAGCCGAGCACGTGCTGGGCCAGCACGTCGAGCGCACCGGTGCGCAGGGGTGGCGTGTCCTGCGCGTTCTCGGCAATGGCATCAATGGCGACACGGCACTCCAGCACTTCGAAACGATTGGCCGGCACCAGCACGGCACGCGAGGCCTCGTCGAGGCGGTGGTTGGCGCGGCCGATCCGCTGCATCAGGCGCGAGGACCCCTTGGGCGCGCCGATATTGATGACGAGATCGACATCGCCCCAGTCGACGCCGAGATCGAGCGAGGAGGTGCAGACCACGCCGCGCAAGCGTCCCGCCGACATGGCGTCCTCGACCTTGCGGCGCTGGGCAACATCGAGCGAGCCGTGATGCAGCGCGATGGCGAGGCCGTCGTCGTTCATGCTCCAGAGATTCTGGAACAGCATCTCGGCCTGGCTACGGGTGTTGACGAAGACCAGCGTGGTCCTGTTCGCCTTGATCAGCTCGTAGATTTCAGGGAGCGCGTGGCGCGCGCTGTGGCCGGCCCAGGGCAGCCGCTCGCGCGTGTCCAGCATCTCGACCAGAGGTGGCGCCGCGCCGCCGGCGATGACGACGTCGGCGGCAGCTTCCTTGCCGTCGGGCTGCGGCACCAGGACGCGCGCGAGCTGGTCCGGCTCGGCGACGGTTGCCGACAGGCCGATCGCGCGCATCTGCGGCGCCAGCCGCCACAGCCGCGCCAGCCCCAGCGAGAGCAGATCGCCGCGCTTGGACGTCACCAGCGCGTGCAGCTCGTCGAGCACGATGCGCTTCAGGGAGGAGAACAGGAATGGCGCGTCATCCGAGGACAGCAGCAGCGCGAGCTGCTCGGGCGTCGTCAGCAACACATCCGGCGGATAGCGCCGCTGCCGCTGCCGCCGCGACACCGGCGTGTCGCCGGTGCGGGTCTCGACCTTGATCGGCAGCGCCATCTCCGCGATCGGTCGCTCGAGGTTGCGCGCGATGTCGACGGCGAGCGCCTTGAGCGGCGAGATGTAGAGCGTGTGCAGGCCGCCGGTGCGTTGCAGGCTACGGCCGGTGGAGACGAGGCTTTTCTTGTTACCTCCCCCCTTGTGGGGGAGGTCGGCAGCCGCAGGCTGACGGGAGGGGGGTAGCCCCACGAGCGGTGCGTGTGGCCACCCCTCTCCCCGCCCCTCCCCCACAAGGGGGGAGGGAGAAGACAGCTCCACCAGCGTCGGCAAAAATCCCGCCAGCGTCTTGCCGGCGCCGGTCGGTGCGATCAGCAGGGCCGAGCGGTCCTCGCGCGCCTTCTCCAGCAGCGCCAATTGATGCGCGCGCGGCGACCAGCCGCGGGCCGCGAACCACGCGTTGAAGCGGTCGGGCAGCAGCGCAGGCGTCTCGGCCTGAATTTTGGGGATACGGCGCGTCACACCATGACAGGTAAGCCGCGAGGATGGCTTCGTCGAGGGGTGCTGCCCTCCCCTGTACGAGGAGGGCCAGCGGTCTCACGCCCCGGCCGGCACCTGATCGAGAAATCCGGTCACGCTTCGGATGCGGCCGTCCTTCAGCACGGCAAAATCAGTGCCCTTGATCGGGCTGTCAGTGCCATCGGGACCAAGTCCCCACGAAAAGCGGATGTGGTCGCCGTAGCCGTTGGGTTCGCCGATCAGGCTGAACTTGAAATCGGGAAAGCGCTGCTGCACGCCAGCGATCAGCGCCTCGATGCCGTCGCGGCCCTCGCCCTTCATCAAGGGATCGACATAGCTCGCATCCGACGTCCAGCTTTCGCTGAGCAGCTCGCGACGTCGGCCGGCCGCGCGCTCGTTCCAGAGCTCGATGTAGCGGCGGGCGACGGTGATGGGGTCGGTCATGGTGCTCTCCTTCGATGACGCCGTGGTCGGCTGTCCCTGACTATCGAAGGATTGTGCGCGCCGATCGATTACCTCGCAGGTCATCGTTGCGCGAAAAGAATGGAGCGCGATGATGCTGTCATCGCGCTCCATTCGCATGCGAATTGGTCGTGAAGATTACTTCGCGGCCGTGACCATGATCTCGACGGTGTATTGCGGCGCCGCCAGCTTGGCTTCGACGGTGGCGCGGGCGGGGGTATTGCCGGCCGACACCCAGGCGTCCCACACCGCGTTCATCTCGCCGAAGGTCTTCATGTCGGTGATGTAGATCGTAGCCGAGAGCAGCTTCGACTTGTCGGTGCCGGCCTTGGCGAGATGGCCGTCGATGGTCGCCAGGATGTCCTGGGTCTGCTTCGTCACGCTTTCGCCCGCGGCCTTGTTGGCGACGACACCGGCGAGATAGACGGTGTTGCCGTGCACGACGACCTGGCTCATGCGCGGGCCGGCTTCGAAACGCTGAATGCTCATTTACGGATCTCCTGCTGGAATGGCGGCCCTGTCTAGCCCAGCACCTCGCGCCGTGCCACCCCGGGCACGCATGCGTTGCCAGGCACGCATGCGTTGCCGGCCACGCATGCCGTCACCGCCGGGCATGCGGCATTTAAGGAAGCTGACTGAAAAAAGCCCAGATCGTCTCGGCGCCATCGATGTCGCCGTTCTGCGGCCCGAGCAAGCCGGCTGCGACCCTTGGGAAGCGGGCATCCGGAGAAAATCCGGGCATGCGATGGCCGCCATGGTTGATGCGATAGAGCACGACGTCGTGTCCCCTGGGGCAGCGCGACGAGATCCGGGTCACTGTCGATTGGTCTGCAGGCGCCTTGTCGGGCATGTCGGTCACGCTGGCATCGTCGGTCTCACAGCCATTGAGCTTGCGCCAGAAGGCCAGCGTCTCCTCGGTCGACCAGAACCCGTCCGCCGCAAAATAGCTCGACCCGCGTCCACCGGCGTAGGGGACCAGCTGGTCAGCCGTGCCGTTCATGAGCAGCATCGGCAGCGGCCGTGACGGATGGCAGGTGACGGCGGCCTCGTCGGTGAGATTCATGATCACGCTCGCACCGGCCGCAAACAGATCGGCGCGGGCGCAGGCCATGGTCATCGCCATGGCACCGCCGTTGGAGACGCCCGCGACGAAGACGCGCTTTGCATCGGCCGTGCCGTCGGCCACCAGCTTCTCGACGAGCTTTGCGAGGAAGGCGACGTCGTCGGTGCCCGCCGGCGGTCCACGCAGGGCAGGCCCCGCCTTCGTTCGCGCATCCGCCCATGCATTGTTGAGCCCGTCCGGAAAGACCACGGCCAGACCCTCGCGCTTTGCGACCTGCGGCCAGGCCGTCCGCGTGATCATGTCGGCGCCGCGCTGGGTCTTGCCATGCAGCACGATCACGAGCGGCGCTTGCTTCCTGGCCGGCAATTGCGCGGCGTAGGAGCGCTTTGCGCCGTTGACGTCGATCGTCTCGGCGGATGCAGCCGAAGCGGCGGCCAATGCCGCGACCACCGCCCCGATGCGCATCCACAGCCGCACGATCTAGCCCACCGCTTTCGCCGCGGCCCGGCCCGCATTGCGGCCCGAGAACAGACAGCCGCCGAGGAAGGTGCCTTCCAGCGAGCGATAGCCATGCACACCGCCGCCGCCGAAGCCGGCGGCTTCGCCGACTGCATAGAGGCCGGGAATGACGCTGCCCTCGGCGCCGAACACACGCGAGTCGAGATCGGTCTCGAACCCGCCCAGCGTCTTGCGGGTGAGGATGTTGAGCTTGACCGCAATCAGGGGCCCCTGCGCGGGATCCAGGATCCTGTGTGGGGAGGCAGTGCGGATCAACCTGTCGCCAATATAGCGGCGCGCATTGTGAATGTTCATCACCTGCGCGTCCTTGACGTAGGGATTGGCGATCTCGCGGTCGCGCGCCTCGATCTGCATCCTGATGTGCTCGAGCTTGAGGAGGTCGCTGCCGGCAAGCTTGTTCATCTCCGCAACAAGGTCCTCGATCTTGTCGCGTACGATGAAGTCGACACCATGGCTTTTGAAGGCCTCCACCGGCGCCGGCGCGCCCTTGTTGGTGGCGCGGCGCAAGGTCATGCGCCAGCTCTTGCCAGTCAGGTCGGGGTTCTGCTCCGAGCCCGACAGCGCAAACTCCTTCTTGATGATGCTCTGGGTCAGGATGAACCAGGAATAATCATAGCCGGTCGACATGATGTATTTGAGCTGGCCGAGCGTGTCGGAGCCCGGGAATAGCGGCGCCGGCAATCGTGTGCCGGTTGCGTCGAACCACATCGAGGAGGGGCCGGGCAGGATGCGGATGCCGTGGCGCGGCCAGATGGGATTCCAGTTCTGGATGCCCTCGACATAATGCCACATGCGGTCGCGATTGATCAGCCGCGCGCCTGATGTCTCGGTGATGCCGATCATGCGGCCGTCGACATGTTCGGGCACGCCGGAGATCATGAATTTCGGGGGATCACCGAGCCGCTTCGGCCAGTTCTGCCGCACCAGCTCGTGATTGCCGCCGATGCCGCCGGACGCCACGATCACGGCCTGCGCCTTCAGCGCAAACTCGCCGACGACGTTACGCGAGGAGCTCTTGCCGCGCTCGACGTTGTCAGGTGCGAGCACGGCGCCGCTGACGCCATCCACCGTGCCGTTGGTGATCGAGAGCGCGTCGACGCGGTGGCGGAACCTGAAGCTCAGCCGACCGCTTTTCATCGCCTCGCGCGCGCGGCGCTCGAACGGCTCGACGATGCCGGGGCCGGTGCCCCAGGTGACGTGAAAGCGCGGCACCGAATTGCCATGGCCCATCGCGTCGTAGCCGCCGCGTTCGGCCCAGCCGACCACGGGGAAGAAGCGATGGCCCATCGCCCGCAGCCAGGCGCGCTTCTCGCCGGCCGCGAACGCCACATAGGCCTCGGCCCATTGCCGCGGCCAGAAGTCGTCGTCGCGGTCGAAGCCGGCGGCACCGATCCAGTCCTGCATGGCCAAGTCGAAGGAATCCTTGATGCCGAGCCGGCGCTGCTCCGGCGAATCGACCAGGAACAATCCGCCGAACGACCAGAACGCCTGGCCGCCAAGCGACTGCTCGCCTTCCTGGTCGACCACAATCACGCGCTTGCCCGCATCCGCGATCTCGGTTGCGGCAACCAGTCCCGATAGTCCCGCGCCGACAACGATGACGTCAGTCTCTTCAGCCATGTGTTTCCCCCTCCATGTTTCCCCCTCCACAGGTTCCCCCCTGTAGTCGCCCGGATTGAAGCCAGCGGTTGTAACTGAGATCAAGGGTGTGACGCATAAGACATCATTAACTTGTTCCACTTTGGGATAGAGACCCATCGGGTGCAGCGCGGACGCAACACTGGATTTGAATTTGTTTTGAGCGAGCGGGCCTGCCTAGACAAAACCTTGGTTACGACAGACGCTAGTCGCGCATCACCACCGAACACGCAGATTCGAATTCGACTGGGGCGGGGGACAATGAAGTTTCTGACGGGGTTGCTTGCGGCGGTTCTCCTGATTGCTGGCATGGGGGCTTCTCACGCGGTGGTTCGGATCGCGGATGACCGCGGTGGCCGGATTGGAACCTACGTCGACAAATACCAGGACCTGCGGCAGTCGGGTGACACCGTCATCATCGACGGCCTCTGCGCCTCCGCCTGCACCATCGTCCTCGGCGCCATCCCGCATGACCGCATCTGCGTGACCTCGAGCGCGACGCTCGGCTTCCACGCCGCCTGGGATTTCGGCAGCAATGGCCGCGCCGTCACCAATGCTGAGGCGACCCAGATGCTCTATGCGATGTATCCCTCGCAGGTGAAGCGCTGGATCAGCCAGCGGGGCGGCCTCACCCCGCACATGCTCTTCCTGAAGGGCAAGCAGCTCCAGGCCATGTACAAGCCCTGCTACCTGGACGCGCAAGCCTCGGCCAACAAGCCGTCGCGCAGGCCCCTCCCGCAAACGGACCAGATCGAATCCGCCCGCGGCCAGCTCCTGCACTGACGCTTCCAGCCTGACGAGATCGTTCCGGCCCGCCGGCGGCGCCTTGCCCGCAGGCGGGCTAAAGCTTATCTGAGGGCTGGGAACCGGGGCCTTCGCCCCCGATCGTTGTCATGGCTCAACCACTGCACCCCTCGCATCCGTTACAGGACAATTCGCCCACTGCCGGCCGAACGCCGTTCGTGCTCCTGTTGGCGGGCGCGGGGATCGGCGGATTGCTGGTGCTCGGCGCGCTGGCCCTGTGGTTCCACTACGGCACGCAGATGTTCTTCGAGATGATCAGGACCGGTTTCGCCGCCTGCTTCTGATCCACGACAGGAAGTTTTCCGCTCATGAGTTCCGCCGCCCGTCCGCTGGTGATCGCGACCGCCTTCGCCGCAAGCCTCGTTATCGGCCTCCTGATCATGTTCTGGGCCATGGGCGGGGTCAGCAAGATGGCGCAGCCGGCCGCGATCGGCGGCCCGTTCCAGCTGACCGACCAGAACGGCAAGGCCATCACCGACAAGAGCCTGAAGGGCAAGCCGACCCTGATCTTCTTCGGCTACACCCATTGCCCCGACGTCTGCCCGACCTCGCTGTTCGAGATCTCGGAAGTGCTGCGCGCGCTGGGCAAGGATGCCGACAAGGTCAATGCCGTCTTCATCTCGGTCGATCCCGAGCGCGATACGCCGGCGACCATGAAGGAGTATCTGTCGAGTTTCGATCCGCATCTCGAAGGTCTGTCCGGCGATCCCGCCGAGACGGCCAAGGTCATCACCTCCTACCGGGTCTACGCCAAGAAGGTCCCAACCAAGGACGGCGACTACACCATGGACCACACCGCGCTGATCTATCTGATGGATCGCGACGGCCGCTTCGTGTCGCCGTTCAACCTGAAGCGGACGCCGGACGAGGCGGCGGCGGATTTGAAGAAGTATCTCTAGTTCGGCGGATCAATCGCGCCTCGTGCGCGATGCACCTCGCCCGCTTGCGGGGGAGGGAGCAGACCTTCACCTTGGCCGCATTCCGCACTCGCGTTCCCGCCGGGATGGTCTATAACGCCCTCCGATCCCAATGAAATTCGTTCATTTCCGGCCGATGGCTCCATCGCAACAGGCGAAATCGTCCAAATCTGCCCGTATCTTGCTGGCGGGGCTAGCCGTCGGCGCCTGCCTGCTCGCAGGCCTTCCCGGCGCCGAGGCGCAGGCCCCGGCCCAGCAGCCTCCAGCGGCGCCCCAAGGAACACAACAGGGGACGCCACAAGCCGCGCCTCGGGCGGTGCAGGCCGCCCCGCAGGCCGTGCCCGGCTTCTGGGACCCGCGGCGGCGACCGGAGCGGCCGGACCTGTCGCGCCTGACCGTGATCCGCTTCCTGACCGAGACCGACTATCCGCCGTTCAACTTCACCGGCGCCGACGGCAACCCGGCCGGCTTCAACGTCGATCTCGCACGCAGCCTGTGCGAGGAGATCAAGGTCACCTGCACCGTGCAGATGCGCCGCTTCGAGACGCTGGTCGACGCGCTCTCCTCCAACCGCGGCGATGCCATCATCGCCTCGATGGCGGTGAGCCCGCAGCTGCGCGCCCGGGTCGACTTCACCGATCCCTATTACCGCGTGCCGGCGCGCTTCGCCTCGCGCAAGGACGCGGTGATGCCGGAGATCCGCCCGGAATATCTCGAGGGCAAGAAGGTCGGCGTCATCGCCGGCTCCGCGCACGAGGCCTACCTCAAGGCGATGTTCACCGACGCCGAGTTGCACCCCTATCCCAACGACGACGCGATGCGCGCCGCGTTGCGCAAGGGCGAGGTCGATTTCATCTTCGGCGACGCCATCTCGCTGGCGTTCTGGATCAACGGCACCGATTCCGGCGATTGCTGCGCCTTCTCCGGCGGTCCCTTCGTCGAGAGCCGTTTCTTCGGCGAAGGCATCGGCATCGCCGTGCGCAAGGGCAACGACGTGCTGCGCCAGGCCCTGAACTGGGCCCTGTTCCGCGTCTGGGAAAAAGGCCGCTACACCGATCTGTGGCTGCGGTATTTCTCGGTGAGCCCGTTCTGACCTGGTCGCTGCTCCCTCCGCCGTCATTGCGAGAAGCCCTTGCGACGAAGCAATCCAGACTGTTTCCGTGGAAAGATTCTGGATTGCTTCGCTCCGCTCGCAATGACGACGAAGGCGGCAACACCGCCCCACAAAATTGCATTCTGCCGGGAAATCGCTATTTTCCGCGGCCCGGAGGCCCTTCTGAATGTCCGTTATCGATCCCAACATGAGCCCGAGCGATCTTCGTGCGCTCGCCGAACAATCCAACGCCTGGCCGTTCGAGCAGGCCAAGGCCATCGTCGCGCGGCTGAAGAAGAGCCCGAAGGACGAGGTGCTGTTCGAGACCGGCTACGGACCGTCAGGCCTGCCGCATATCGGCACGTTCGGCGAGGTCGCGCGCACCTCGATGGTGCGCCATGCCTTCCACGTGCTGACCGAGAACAAGGTCAAGACGCGCCTGCTGGCGTTCTCCGACGACATGGACGGATTTCGGAAGGTGCCCGACAACGTCCCCAACAAGGAGATGCTGGCCGCGCATCTCGGCAAGCCACTGACGCGGGTGCCGGATCCGTTCTCCAACGAGTACCCTTCGTTCGGTGCGCACAACAACGCACGCCTGCGCGCGTTTCTGGATCATTTCGGCTTCGACTACGAATTCGCAAGCTCGACCGATTACTACACCTCGGGCCGCTTCGACGCGACGCTGCTCAAGATGTTAGCGGCCTACGACAAGGTGATGGCGATCATCCTGCCGACGCTCGGTCCCGATCGCCGCGCGACCTACTCGCCGTTCCTGCCGATCAGCAAGACCACCGGTGTCGTGCTGCAGGTGCCGATGATCCGCCGCGACGTCGCCGCCGGCACGGTGACCTATGTCGACCCCGACACCAACCAGGAGGTCGAGACGCCGGTGACTGGCGGCAACGTCAAGTGCCAGTGGAAGGCCGACTGGGCGATGCGCTGGGTCGCGCTCGGCGTCGACTACGAGATGGCTGGCAAGGATTTGATCGATTCGGTGAAGCTCTCCGGTGCAATCGCCAAGGCGCTCGGCGGCACGCCGCCCGAAGGCTTCAACTACGAGCTCTTCCTCGACGAGCAGGGCCAGAAGATCTCGAAGTCGAAGGGCAACGGCCTCACTATCGACGAATGGCTGCGCTACGCCTCACCGGAATCGCTGTCGCTGTTCATGTATCGCGAGCCCAAGGCGGCCAAGCGGCTGTATTTCGACGTCATCCCGCGCAACGTCGACGACTATCAGCAGTTCATCGACGGCTTTGCCCGGCAGGATGACAAGCAGCAGCTCGGCAATCCGGTCTGGCACATCCACAATGGCAAGCCGCCGCAGGGCGACATGCCCGTCACCTTCCAGCTCCTGCTGACGCTGGTGTCGTCGTCGAACGCGGAGAATGCGGAGACGCTGTGGGGCTTCATTGGCCGTTATCGTCCGGGCGTCTCGCCCCAGACGCATCCGAAGCTCGATGCGATGGTCGGCTACGCCATCAATTACTACCGCGACTTCGTCGCGCCGACGAAGCAGTTCCGGGTGCCGACGGACACCGAGCGCAGCGCACTGCAGGATCTGCGCGATGCGCTGTCACAGCTTGCACAGGACGCATCTGCCGAGGACATCCAGAACGTGGTCTACGAGATCGGCCGCCGCGAGCCCTTCCTCGATCAGGTCAAGAAGGGCAAGGACGGCCGTCCCGGCGTCACGCTGGACTGGTTCAACATGCTCTATCAAGTACTGCTCGGCCAGGAGAAGGGCCCGCGCTTCGGCTCCTTCGTCGCGGTGTACGGCGTGCAGAACGCAGTCAACATGATCGACGGTGCGCTGGCGCGGAGCGCGTGAGGCCACGACTTTCTCCATCGTCGTCCCCGCGAAAGCGGGGACCCATAACCACAGGGAGAAGTTGGGCGAAGATTCGTAGTTGCGCCAGCGTTGGTACGAAGACCGCCACTCTCCGAGAGATCACGCGGTATGGGTCCCGGCGTTCGCCGGGACGACAGCGTTCATTGGAGCGTTCGCTCAGGCCGAGCGCAATACGTAGCGCCTGTTATCCTTCTGCACCGGGCGCGCGTTCATCGGATAGAGCTTTGCGAACGCGGCGACGTCGGCGGCCGACACCTGAATCGGGGTGGTCAGCAGCAGCCATTCGACCACTTCCGAACAGGGCGGCGTCGTCAGCGAGCCGGGATAGCGGAAGTAGCTGAGCCTCGGTGGCAGCATGGCGTGAGGGTCGATGCCCGCATCCGCTTTCACCGCGGGGCCTTCCGCCGCCGGCATGGTCTTGACGATCTTGCCGAAGGCCGGGTTCGGCCTGCCCTCGGCCATCAGCACGCCGACCACGGCGAGGCCGCCGGCTTCGTTGCGATGGACGAAATGCGCCTCCATCGGAAAATTCTTGCCGCCGATCATGTGCTCGCTCGGCCGGTGGAAGTGCACCTGGAGCAGCTTGTACTTGACGTCGCCGAGCATCAACGTGCTGCCTTCGGCGAAGTTGAGCTGGATGGTGTGTCCGTTGTTGACGATGGTGTCGGCGCTCTTGCCCCAGTTCAGCTTCAGAACCGGCAATTGCGACTTGATCGTCCCCTCGATGTCGATCGGCGATTGCTGCAGGCCGACCGCGCAGGCCTTGTTGGCCGCATCGAGATCGCCCCATTTGGCCGGGCCGCCGACGCCCTCATAGCTCCAATGCGCGCCTTCGGCGGCGAAGGCCGGCTTGCAGAGCGGACAAAGCGCAAGACCCGCCAGAGCCTTCAATGCGTGACGGCGATTCATCATATTCCCCCTGAGATGAATTGGATTGGCAATCTCGGCCACAACCTATGCGAGAGCGGCGGTGAGTCGCAATGGCGATGCAGGCGATCGCGGGCCGGGAGCGGATTCAGACCTTCTGGCGAAAGGTCTCCAGCACGGCGGCGACGATCTTCTGTCCGTTTCTGCGCAGCTTCCTGGAATCGTCGGCGTGAGGCAGCAGCAATCCGATCTTGCAGATCATGGCGTCGATCATCCGGCTGAGCAGATCGACATCGTCCGCGTGCAACTCGCCATCGCGCTTCAAGGCCCGCAGGGTCGCGATCAGGAGCGCGGTCGGATAGGTCTCCTCGATCTCGCGATAGCGCGGCTCGCCGAGCACGGCTTGCGCTTCCTGGATGACGATGCGCGCGTAGTCCGGCTCTTCGCAGGCGTCGAGATAGGCGTCGATGCCGGCGCTGAGACGATCCCAGATCTTGCGCTCGTTGCGAGCCGCGGCCTCGATTCTGGCCGCCGCGTCGCGCTGCATGGCGACTACGACGGCGTCAAACAGCGCCTTCTTGTCCTCGAAGTGATGGTAGAACGCGCCGCGCGTGACCCGCGCCGCCCGCGAGATCGCCTCCATGCCCGCCGCCTGAAATCCATTGGCGGCAAACGCCTCGCGTCCAGCATCGAGCAGCGCCTGCCTGGTGGCCTCGCTGTACTCTTCCCGACGACTTCTCGGAGGATCCTTCGCCCGCATCGCGCGCAACCTAACGCTTGACGCGTTGGTATCAAACCGCATATAACATACATGATGTATGTATTAGACATGTAGAATGTTATGAGGCGGACCATGGACGGCAAGCGCATGTTCGAGCTGGCAGAAAGGCTGGCAATCGCGAAAAGCCGGCAGGACATCCCAGCGGCGCTGGAGGTTCTGCATCCCGACATGGTGCTGGAGACGCCGGCCTTCGGCACCAGGGCGCAAGGCCTCGCCGAAAACCAGCGCATCCTGACGCGCTTCTTCAAGTCCTTCCCGGACTATCACGTCACCCTCGACGGCCACGCCAATTCCGCTGACACGCTGGTCTGCTGGGGCACCGCGCGGATGACGATGACGGGGGATCGCTTCGGGGCCGAGCCCAACGGGCGCCGTGCGGAGCTGCCCGTGTTCATCGCCTTCGCCTTTCGCGACGACAAGATCGCGCATAAGCGCTTCGTCTTCGATCTCTCCGAGCTCTGCGCCCAATCCGGCGTTTCGACCGACGTGGTCAGGCGCAAGCTGTTCGGCGAAGCCACGCAGGCAGCGTAGCTCGCCGACGCAACACCATCCACGAAACAGGAGCGTCAGACCATGGCCGATCCCCGCATCAAGCCCGTCGGCGACCTCGCGACCAGGCTTCTCTTCGACATCGTCGTCGACCTCGATCCGCGCATCAATTTCGGCGCCGGGCCGATCGGGCAGCGCGTGCTGTTCGGGGCGGCCAAGGGCTCCTTCGAAGGCCCCCGCTTGCGCGGCGAGGTAATGCGGGGCGGCGGGGACTGGGCGTTATTCCGCGCCGACGGCACCATGACCCTCGATGTGCGGCTGTCGCTGCGGACCCATGACGGCGAACTGATCTACATGACCTATGGCGGCCGCTGGGTGACGCCGCAGGGCTTGCGCGCCGAGATGGCGGACCCTGCGCGGCGCACCAAGGTCGATCCCGCCGGATATTACTTCCGCACCAATCCAATGTTCGAAACCGGCTCGCAGACCTATGCCTGGGTCAATGACATCGTCTGTGTCGGCAAGGGTTATCTCGTCGAGGGCGCCGTCGCCTACAAGATCTTCGAAGTGCTGTGAGACTTCCGTGGGCGCGTTGAGCGAGCTGCGTCGCGCCGGCGACCGCAATGACAGCCCCTCGCTGGCGCGGTCGCTGGTCGCAGAGGGACTGGGCACCGCCTACCTGCTGATCGCGATCGTGGGCTCTGGTATTCTCGGCGAGAGGCTTGCGGCAGGCAATGTCGCGCTGGCCTTGCTCGCCAATGCGCTCTCGACAGGTGCCGCACTCTACGCCTGATCGTCTGGCTCGCGCCGTTGTCGGGCGCCCATTTCAATCCACTCGTCTCGCTGGTGCTGGCATTTCGCGGCGACATCGCACCGCGCGTCGCCGTATTCTACGTGCCAGCCCAGCTGGTCGGCGCCATCGCTGGTGTTGCCATCGCTGACGCGATGTTCGACATGCCGCCCTACTCGCTGTCATCCCATCTTCGTAGCGGTCCCTCGCAATGGCTGAGCGAATTCCTGGTCACATTCGGCCTGATCGGAATGGTGTGGACCTGCTCGCGCATGCGGCCGTCCGCTCTTGCGGGCGCGGTCGCCGCCTATATTGGAGCCGGCTTCTGGTTCACGGCCACGGATTTTGCCAATCCCGCCGTCGCCCTGGCGCGCGCATTCACCGATACGTTCTCCGGAATTCGCCCGATCGACGTACCCGGCTTCCTCGTCGCGGAAACGCTGGGCGCTCTGGCGGCCGTGGTGTTGTTTCGCTGGCTGGTGCCGAACTTGCGCTGACGAAGAGCGAGGTCACTGGCTCGCCCACATGATGCGCGCCACCCACGCCAAATCGCTCGCCGCCATCGTGCGTCCGGCCTGCGACGCATCGAGCGGCTGAAGCTCCAGCGCCTTCGCGGTGCGACGCCCCAGCGTCGCGACCATCACCTCGCCCGCCCTGGTCTTCACCACCACGCGATCGCCTTTGCGGATCGGCGCGCCGGGTGAGACCAGGATGAGATCACCGTCGCGATAGGCAGGTAGCAGCGCATCGCCGGAAATCTCCAGCGCAAAGGTATGGCTGTCCTCGGTGGGCAGCGCGATTTCGGTCCAGCCCTTGCCGGATGGAAAGCCGGCCTCATCGAAAGCGCCGCTCGCGCCGGCCAGCGCGAAGCCGAGCAGCGGTACCGAGCGGCCGTCACCGGCCTCGTCGTCGATCAGCCGCGCAAAGCTCTCGATCGAGGCGTCGGCCGCGGCCAGCGCCTTTGCGATCGATTCGGTCGAGGGCCAGCGCTCGCGGCCGTCGGAGGTGACGCGCTTGGACCTGTTGAAAGTGGTGGGATCGAGCCCGGCGCGCTTGGCGAGGCCGGACGGCGACAGACCGGCGCGCGCCGCCAGCCGATCCAGGGCCACCCAGATCTGGTCGTGCGTCAGTATCCTCTGCGCTTTGGCCTGCCTGACCATGCAAGGTCCAGCCCGTCGCAACCCAGGAAAACTGTCCTCAAATCAACCGGTTTTCCGTTTTTGGCGCAAGAGGCGGCAGAGCGAGCGCTTTCAAGCGAAGTGGATATCGGCTCACCCCAAGAAAACGCCGCAAGAAAACGCGCCAAAACAGGAATTTAGAGCCCCGTTCCGATTTCATCGGAACGGAATAGGCTCTAAGCCTTGAGTTCGGAAGGGGCGGCCTTTACGGTCGCGCCCGGGTTTCGGGGACCCGCACGCGGCGAAAAAACCCAAGAAACTCAAAGAGCTGACTCAAAGAGCAAACAGGGCTGCGCAAGCGGTGGTCAAGATCTACAAAATCTGTCCGGCCTCGGCCTGGCGCGAGGCGGAACGGCAGGGCGTCTATCTCGGCAGCGCGGACGATGCGCGCGACGGCTTCATCCATTTCTCGACCGCCTCGCAGGTTCCCGAGACCTTGCGCAAGCATTATGTCGGGCAGCGCGCGCTGTTCCTGGTGGAGGTCGATGGCGACGCGCTCGGCAGCGAATTGCGCTGGGAGCGCTCGCGCAATGACGAGCTGTTTCCACATCTCTACGGCGAGCTCGACCTCGGCGCGGTGCTGTCGGTGATGAACCTCAACATCCGCTCCGACGGCGGCCACGACACTCCGGAGCTGTTGCCGTGATCCGCGCTTTCGACGCCTTTTCGCTGCCGGTGCTGCGCTGGCTCGATCCGGAAGACGCCCATCGCCTCGCGATCCAGGGCCTGCGCTTCCTGCCGCCGGTCAAGCCGCGCGCTGACGATCCCAAGCTCGCGATGCGCGCCTTCGGGCTCAACTTTCCCAATCCGATCGGCATGGCCGCGGGCTTCGACAAAAGCGCCGAGGTGCCGGACGCATTGCTGCGGCTGGGCTTCGGCTTCGTCGAGATCGGCTCGGTGACGCCGAGGCCGCAAAGCGGCAATCCGCGGCCGCGGCTGTTTCGTTTGGAGCGCGACGAGGCCGTCATCAACCGCATGGGGTTCAACAATGACGGCGCCGACGTCGCCTTGCGCCGGCTGGCCGCGCGCGCGCAGCATGGCGGCATCGTCGGCGTCAATGTCGGCGCCAACAAGGATTCGCCGGACCGCGTCGCCGATTACGTCAAGCTGATCGAGACCTTTGCGCCGGTCGCGAGCTATTTCACCGTCAACGTCTCCTCGCCGAACACGCCGGGCCTGCGCAATTTGCAGGAAGGCGCCCTGCTCGACGATCTCCTCGCCAGGGTGATCGACGCGCGCGAGCGTGTGCGCCAGAAGGCCGGCGACACGCCGGTGCTGCTCAAGATCGCGCCGGATCTGAGCCTCGCCCAGCTCGACGACGTCGTGCAGGTGGCACGCTCGCGCCGGGTCGATGGCATGATCGTGTCGAACACGACGATCGCGCGGCCGAGCACGCTGCGGGAGGAGATGCGCGCCAAGGAACAAGGCGGCCTGTCCGGCCGGCCGCTGTTCCGCCTGTCGACCCGCATGGTCGCGGAGACCTATGTGCGCGTCGAGGGCGCGTTCCCGCTGATCGGCGTCGGCGGCGTGGATTCGGGCGGTGCCGCGCTGACGAAGATCCGCGCCGGCGCGAGCCTGATCCAGCTCTATTCGTCGCTGATCTACAAGGGCCTCGGCCTCGTCGACGAGATCAAGCGCGACCTCACCTCGACGCTGCTCCGCACCGGGCGGGATTCCCTGTCCGAGATCGTCGGCGCGGATGCAGCGACCCTCACCGCGGAAGACTGGCCGGGGATGTAAGGCGCTCTCGTGCTGCAGAGCCGGGGCCCATGTGACGGCGAGTTCGAGGAGGAATGGGTCCCGGCTCTGCGCAGCAGCGTTTCACGCTGCAGCGCGTCAAGGACACGAGAGCTACGATTTCGAGAACGTCGCCCTGAACTGCGCCGGGTAGCGTGCGGCCTGCAAGCCGCCACGCGAGAGGTAGGAGGCCATCAGCGCGCACCACAGTCCGGCATTGCCCAGCGATTGCAGCGCCCACCAGGCGGCGAGGAAGATCAGCAGCGAAGCCAACATCAGATTGCGCATCTCGCGCGCCCAGGTCGCGCCGATATAGATGCCGTCGAAGCCGAAGGCGAATACCCCGGGGATCGGCGCGAGCACGACGAACGGCAGGAATTCGCGCGCTGCACGGCGGACGTCGTCACTCGCCGTCATGAAATCGATCAAATGCGGCCCGAACAGCGCGAACAGTCCCGACACCACCAGCGCGAAGCCGAGGCCCCATAGCAGCACCAGCCGGGTCGAATCCGCAAAGCCCTTTGCATCGCGCGCGCCAACAGCGCGGCCGCAGAGCTGCTGCGCTGCGTTGGCGAGACCGTCGAGGAAGAAAGCGCTGACCAGCAGGAAATTGTTGAGCACCGAGTTGGCGGCCAGCGTGACGTCGCCGGCCTGCGCGCCCTTGGCGGTGAAGAACAGGAACACGGCGATCAGCGCCGCGGTGCGGATCAGGATGTCGGTGTTCACCGCCAGCAACCGCAACAGCTTCTGCCGGTCGAGCAGCGTCGCGTACGGCACGGCGAAGCCGCCATCGGCATAATGGCGGCAGACGATCAAGCCGAGGGCGAACCCGACCGCTTCCGACAACAGCGCGGCGATCGCGGCACCGGCGATGCCGGTGTCGTAGACCAGAACCAGCAGGATCGTCGCCGCCATGTTGACGAGGTTGATGACGACCTGAAGCATCAAGGCCGAATTGGCGCGGGCCTGGCCGATCAGCCAGCCGAGGATGACGTAATTGGCGAGCGCGAACGGCGACGACCAGATCCGGACCTTGAAGTAAGTCTTCGCGGCCTGCGTCACACCCTCGCTGCCCCCCATGAGGTCGAACAGCAATGCGGCCAGCGGCAGTTGCAGCACGATCAGCGCGGCGCCGATCAGGCCCGCAACGATGAAGCCGCGCGCCAGGATCGCGGTCGGCTCGCGCGTGTCACCCGCACCCAGCGATTGCGCGGTGAAGGCGAGCGTGCTCATCCGCAGGAAGCCGAACAGCCAGAACAGGCAGTCGAAGATCACCGAGGCCATCGCCACGCCGCCGAGCAGCGCGGCATCGTCGAGACGGCCGATCGCCGTGGTCGAGACGATGCCGATCAGCGGCGTGGTCAGGTTCGCGACCATCGCCGGACCGGCGATGGCGAACAGTTCACGTGTGCCGACTTTGGGATGGACGGGCGCGTGCATGGTCAGAACACGACGACCATGCCGTCCTCGGCCGCCATATGGGGCAGAGCTTCGAGGCGCGACAGCATGTCGTCGCTCATATGGGTGAGGACGAGCCGCTTGGCGCCGATCGCCGGCAGATGCTGTTCCAAGGTCTTCAGGCTGAGATGGTTCTTCACCACCTTCTCGTACATATAGGCCTCGGCGATGAAAAGGTCCGCGCCATGCGCCAGCGGAATGAGCGTCTCCGTCCATTCGGTATCGGCGCTGTAGGCGAGCGTGCGGCCCTCGGCCTCGACGCGGTAGGCAAGGAAGGGGCCACCGGATTCGCCGTGCACGACCGGATAGGGCGTGACCGTCACGGGGCCGAAAGTCCGGCTTTGCTCGGGCGAGAGCTCGACGACATTTAGCTCGAAGCGCTGCTGTGTCTTCGAGGAGTGCTCGAACAGCGCCTCCATCACCTCACGCAGCCGCCTCTCGATACCTTGCGGGCCGGCGATCGCGAGCGGCCGCGTCCGCCGCGAGAATTGCGCGTCGAGCAGGAGGAACGGCAGCCCGGCAAAATGATCACCGTGGAAATGCGTGATCAGAATGAGATCGATCTCGTCACGGTCGATCTCGAGCCGCTTCAGCGCCGGCAGAGCCGACGCGCCGCAGTCGATCAGGAAGTTGGCCTCGCGCCCCGAGACGTGGAAGCAGGTGTTGAGCCTGCCGCCGGAGCCGAAAGCATCGCCGCAGCCGACAAAGCGCAATTGCATCGGCTGCGGACCCTCAAAATCTCACCGGCCGCGCGGCGTGCCGAACACGCGCGAGAGCAGCCAGATCGGGATCACGATGACTGCGCCGAGCAGGAAGTAGCGCCACAGCCAGTTGATGGTGTCGAAGCCGAGATCCCACAGCCGCTGGAACAACAGGCGAATGCTGGTGAGGATGTTCCAGGGATCGAAGCCGATCGCGGCCAGCACGACACCGACCAGGATCGAGAGCAGGACCAGGCGAAACGCGACCGCCAGCGGCGAGCCGCCGAGAAAGCGGTTCAGCCCGTCGTTGCGGCCGGCCGGCAAATCTCTGACGTCTTGGACCATCTCAAACTCCTCAGGGGATTCGACCCCATTATAGGGCACGGCGAGGCAGATGGGGAACCCGCATCGGGGCTTCAATCGGGTTACGGGAGTTTAATTCGGGCGCCTCAGACCTCGATCTCCGCCGGCTCCACCTTCAGCATCCGCTCCAGCGTCTCCAGCCGATCGGCCTCCCGCGGCGGCTTGTCCCAGCGCAGGCGGCTGATGCGGGGGAAGCGCATGGCGACGCCGGATTTGTGGCGCGGCGAGCGCTGCAGGCCCTCGAACGCCACCTCCAGCACCAACCCCTTGTCGCCCTCGTGCACGACATGACGGACGGGGCCGAACTTTTCCGTGGTGTTGCGCCGGACGAAGCGGTCGATCTGCAGCAGCTCTTCGTCGGTGAAGCCGAAATAGGCCTTGCCGACCGGCACCAGTTCGTCGCCGCCCTCGCCCGCGGTCCAGACGCCGAACGTGTAGTCGGAATAAAAGGACGAGCGCTTGCCGTGACCGCGCTGGGCATACATCAGCACGGCGTCGATGATGTGCGGATCGCGTTTCCACTTCCACCACTGGCCCTTCGGCCGGCCCGGCAGATAAGGCGCATCGCGCCGCTTCAGCATCACGCCTTCGACGGCGTCCGCGTCTTCGCCGGCACCGGCACTCGCGGGATCGGCGCGTGCGGCGGTGAGCGCGTCCCAGCTTGTGAAGGAAACCGTGGGCGACAGATCGATGCGGGGATCGTCGAGCTTCCCGATGAACGCCTCCAGCCGCTCGCGCCGCTCCGCGAATGGCAGCTCGCGCAAATCATTCTCGTCGTCGCCGAGCAGATCGTAGGCGCGAAGGTGGATCGGAAACTCCTTGATCAGCTTGGGCGAGACGACCTTGCGGTTGAGCCGCTGCTGCAGGACGTTGAAACTCTGCACACGGCCCTCACGCAGGATCAGAAGTTCGCCGTCGATCGCGCCGGGCAGGCGCAGCGACGGCACGAGATCGGGAAAGCTCCCCGTGATGTCCTCGCCAGTGCGCGAATAGAGCCGCGCGGTGACGTGGCCGCGCTCGTCGCGCCCTGCCACCGCCTGCACGCGGATGCCGTCCCATTTCCACTCGGCGATGTAGTCGGCGGGATCGAGCGCCGCGAAATCGCTGTCCTCGATCGCATGTGCCAGCATCACTGGGCGGAACGGCGCGGGATCGCGGTTGACCGGCTTTTCGCCGCGGCCCTCCAGCCAGGCGAACAGGTCGAGATAGGGCGGGCTGAGCCCCGGCCAGATCAGCTCGACCTCATGCGGGTCCTTGTCGCCGAGCGCGGCGGCCGCGGTCTTGGCGAGGCGCGCAGAGATGCCGATGCGCAGCGCCCCGGTGACGAGCTTCAGGAGCGCCCAGCGGCCGGTCTCGTCGAGCTCGTCGAGCCAGCGCTCGAGCTGTTTCGGCAGCTCGGTCTTGCCGAGGGTGCGAAGCGTGGTGACGACTTCGGTGAGAGTTGGGGGCGGTGGGTTGTTGTGGTTGCGGGCGTGAGGGGACTCATCAGCATCTCGCCCGGGGTACCCCCCTCCCTGCCCCTCCCCCGCAAGGGGGGAGGGAACGGTGAGGCTCGTGCGTCCCTCACCTTGGGAATCGCCAAGAGATATTGTGCTCGCTGACAGCGCCCCACTCCGCTGCGCTCCCTCCTCCCTTGCGGGGGAGGGTTGGGGAGAGGGGTGGCCCGGAAAAGACTGCGCATTGTCTTGCGTCTTCGGCCACATCAGCGCCACCGTCTCCGAGAGATCGCCGACGTAATCGTAACTCAACCCGAACAGCACCGGATCGGTACGCGCCGCAATGAGATCGCGGATCAGGGCGGGCTTGGCATGCTTGAAGCTGAGCGCGCCGGTGAGCGCGGCCAGCGCGTAGCCGCGGTCGGGGTCACCGACCTCGCGGAAATAGCCGGTGAGCAGCCGCAGCTTGTTGTTGCGGCCGGGCTCGTAGGCGAGACGGTCCAGCAATTCGGCGAAGCGGTTCATGCCTCGGCCTCGTCGGTGGCCGGCGCCTCGCTCTCCTCCTCGTCGCCATAGCCGACGAGATCGAGCGGCTGCGCTTTGAGGCCTTTGCTCCGGCACCAATGCACCAGCGCATCTTCCTGGCCGTGCGTGACCCAGATCTCGCCGGCACCGGTCGCGGCGATGGTGGCGGTGAGACCGTCCCAATCGGCATGGTCGGAGATCACCAGCGGCAGCTCGATGCCACGCTGCCGCGCCCGGGCGCGCACGCGCATCCAGCCCGACGCGAACGCGGTGACGGGATCAGGAAAGCGCCGCGTCCAGAGATCTGACGTGGCCGACGGCGGGGCCAGCGTGATGGTGCCGGCAAGCGCCGCCTTCTTCACGCCCTTCACCGGCCTGAGCTCGCCGAGATCGATTCCGCGGCTCTGATAGTACTCCGTGATCTTCTCCATCGCGCCATGCAGATAGATCGGTGCGTCATAGCCGGCCTGCCGCAGCAGCTTGATCACGCGCTGGGCCTTGCCGAGCGAATAGGCGCCGACCAGATGCGCGCGCTCGGGAAACAGCGCGACGGAGGCGAGCAGCTTCTTGACCTCGTCGCTCGCATCGCCATGCCGGAATACCGGCAGCCCGAACGTCGCCTCGGTGATGAAGACGTCGCAGGGCACCAGCTCGAACGGCGTGCAGGTCGGGTCGGGCGCGTCCTTGTAGTCGCCGGAGGCGACGATGCAGGTGTCCTTGCACGTCACCGCGATCTGCGCCGATCCCAGCACATGGCCGGCCGGGTGGAATTTCACGCTGACATCGCCGAGCCGGATCTCCTCGCCATAGCTGATGGCTTGCGTCGATCCGGCAAAATTCTCGCCGTAACGCAGCCGCATCATGTCCAGCGTTTCCTGCGTCGCCAGCACCGCGCCATGGCCGGCGCGGGCATGGTCGGAATGGCCGTGGGTGATCACGGCCCGCTCGACAGGGCGGACGGGGTCGATATGGAAGCCGCCGGGCTTGCAGCACAGGCCGGCAGCAACTGGCAGCAGGATGTCTTGCGGACGCATGCCTGCTATATAGGTTGCGTCATCGCATCTTCTACTCATCACCGCTTCGTTCCCTGGTTCCCGATGCCCCTCCGCCTGTTCCTGACCTCCGGCGATCTCATGGCCGACCGCCGCTTCGAGTTCGCGCGCGATCTCCAGCTCAAGGGCGACCTGCCCGCCGCCGCCGACCTCATCGAGCAGGCGATCGAGCTCGCGCCGAACTTCACCTCCGCCTGGTTCACGCTCGGCGAAATCCGTGCCCAGCTTGGCGAGCGCGACAAGGCGATTGCTGCGTTTCGCGAAGCGAGGCGGGCTGACCCCGATGACCAGCACGGCGCCGCCCTGCACCTGATGCGGCTTGGCGACGCGCAACTCGCCGAAATGCCCAAGGCTTATGTGCAGGCCCTGTTCGATCAATATGCGCCCCGCTTCGAGCACACGCTGATCAACGACCTCGGCTATCGCGCCCCATCGCTGATCTTCAAGGCGGTGCTGGCCGCGCGCGTCGCCGCCAGGAAGCCCGCGCTGTTCAAGCGCGCCATCGATCTCGGCTGCGGCACCGGGCTTGCGGCCGCCGCCTTCGCCAAACAGGTCGACCATTTCATCGGCATCGATCTGTCGGCCGGCATGATCAAGGAGGCGCGCGCCACCAACCTCTACGCCGAGCTCGAAGTCGCCGACATGATCGAAGGGCTGCGGAGCAAGGCCGATGGATGCGCGAACCTCGTCGTCGCCGCGGATGCGTTCGTCTACCTCTCCGATCTCGCACCGGTCCTCAGCGAAGCCAGACGCGTGCTCGTATCCGGCGGCGTGCTCGCCTTCACGCTGGAGACGCACGATGGCAACGGCATCGTGCTCGGCGAAGGCCTGCGTTATGCCCATTCGGCGGAATATGTGCGCGGTGCCATCGCCAAGGCCGGGCTCAAGCTGCTGACGCTGGAGCCGGCCTCGCCGCGCATTGAGAATAACGAGCCGGTGCGCGGTCTCGTGATCGTGGCCGAGAAAACTTGAGTCTAGGCGCTAGCGCCCCGTGATTTGAGCGTCATTGCGTCGCAAAGCCGTGACTTCCCACTTGCGAGCCGTGCTGCGTTCCCAGCACAATGCGCATGCCAGGGAGAAACAAATAATGACGAAGAATCCATCGCGGCGCGATTTCAGCGCCGCCGCGCTCGCCACCATCGCCGCCTCCACCTTGCCCGCCCCTTACGTCTGGGCCGCGGAGAAGAAATACGATGCGGGCGCCAGCGACACCGAGATCAAGATCGGGCAGACCGTGCCGCATTCCGGCCCCGGCTCGCTCTATGGCGTATTGGGCCGCATCGGCGAAGCCTATTTCCAGATGCTGAACGAGAAGGGCGGCATCAACGGACGCAAAGTCAAGTTTCTCACCATGGACGATGCCTATAGCGCGCCGAAATGCGTCGAGGCGACGCGGCGCCTGGTCGAGCAGGAGGAGGTGCTCGCGCTGTACGGCTCGCTCGGCACCGCGCCGCAGACCGCCGTGCACAAATATCTGAACTCCAAGGGCGTGCCGCAGCTGCTGCTCAACACCGGCGCATCGAAGTGGAACAATCCGAAAGAGTTCAAATGGACGATGGCGGGCCTGCCGCTTTATCCGACCGAGGCGCGCATCCTTGCGCGCCACGTCGTCAGCGTGAAGCCGAACGCCAAGATCGGCATCCTCTACCAGAACGACGACTTTGGTCGCGACTTCCTCGGTCCCTTCAAGAAGGTTTTGGAAGACGCCGGCGGCACCGCAAAGGTGATCATGGAGCAGACCTACGATCTCACCGAGCCGACCGTCGATTCCCAGCTCATCAACCTCTCGAAGTCGGGCGCCGACGTCTTCTACAACATCTCGACCGGCAAGGCCTCGTCGCAGTCGATCCGCAAAGTCGCCGAGCTCGGCTGGAAGCCGCTGCAGCTTCTGTCCGCCGGCTCGACCGGCCGCTCGATCCTCAGTGCCGCGGGCCTCGAGAACGCCACCGGCATCGTCGCCATCCGCTACAACAAGGAGGTCGGCCTGCCTAAATGGGAGAAGGACCCCGACGTGATGGCGTTCGAGGAATTGCGCAAGAAGTACACCCCGGCCATCGACCCCGACAACACCATTGCCTTCGCCGGCTACGGCCAGGCCGTGACCATGGGTGAGATTTTGCGCCGCTGCGGCGACGACCTCACCCGCGCCAACGTGCTGAAGCAGGCCTCGAATCTCAAAGGCTTCCACTCGCCCTACTTCCTCGACGGCGTCACCTACAGCTACACGCCCGAGGACTATACGCCGATGAAGACGCTCTTCATCTCCACCTTCACCGGCAAGGACTGGGACATCTCCGACAAGCCGATGTCGGAGTAGTCAGGGGCGCACGCCGCCGCTGGCTTCCCCTCTCCTGCTTTGCCAGGAGAGGCAGGAAGCAGGAGCGCGCTCAGGCGCTAACTTGCGACAGCCAACCGATACGCCCGCGTCGCATTCACACCAAACGCCTTGTCCCGCGGCTGCGGGCCGAGCTTTGCCAGGCAGGCCTCCAGCGCGCTCTTGATCTCGCCGTAGCTTCCCGCGAGCAGGCACACCGGCCAGTCCGAGCCGAAGATCAGCCTGTCCTCGCCGAAACAGCTCGCGGCGTGCGCGACGAACGGAAACAGCCGCTCCGCATCCCAGTCGTTCCAGACCGCTTCGGTCGCGAGCCCGGAGATCTTGCACCAGACATTGCCGCAAGCCCCGAGCGCCTTGATGCGATCGGCCCACACCTCGCTTCCGCCGTCGGCGATCGGCGGCTTGGCCGCGTGGTCGAGCACGAACCGCGCGTGCGGAAAGGCCTGCGCGGTTGCGATGGCGGCGGGCAGCTCGCGGGTGCGGACGAGGAAATCGTAGGCGAGATCTCGGGCGAAAACAGCGGTGAGGCCGCGCTGGACGTCCTCGCGCAGCAGCCAATCGGGATCGGCTTCATCGTGGACCTGGTGGCGAATTCCGACCAGCTTGCCGCCGCCGGGTGAAGCGCGAAGCCGATCGAGCGCTTCGCCGAGCGTACCATCCGTCAGATCAGCCCAGCCGACCACGCCGACGACGAAGGGATTTTCGTGCGCTATCCGCAGGAACTCCTCGGTCTCCTCGAGAGAGGAGCGGCATTGCACCATGATGCTGGCATCGATGCCGTTCGCTTTCAGAAGCGGCGCGAGGTCGGCGGGACCGAAGGCGCGGCGGATCGGCGTCAGCTCGTCCGCTGCCATCCAGGGATAGTCCGCGCGCGCCGGGTCCCAGAAATGCTGATGGGCGTCGATGATCATGTCTACGCCCCACCCGGCAGCGGCGCGCGCGCATCGACGAGGTTTCGAGCCCGCAGCTCCTGCCAGAAGGCCGCCGACACCGCCGTCTCCGACATCGCGATGTTGTCGGCAACCTCCGCGGCGTTGCGCGCGCCCATCACGGCGACCGTGACGGCCGGATGCGCCATGCAGAACTGGAGCGCGGCGGCCTTCAGCTCGGTGCCATGCTTGCGGCAGAGCGCCTCCAGCTCCAGCGCCCGCGCGACCAGCGCAGCATCGGCGTCCTGATAGTTGAACTTCGCGCCCGCATGCGGATTGGCGAGAATGCCGCTGTTGTAGATGCCGCCGAGCAGGATGCCGATGTTCTGCGCCGTGCAGAGCGGAAACAGCGCATCCAGCGCGCCTTGATCGAGCAGCGTGTAGCGCCCGGCCAGCAGGAAGCAATCGACCGGCACGGCCTCGGCGAAACGAACCGGCATCTCCGACTGGTTCATGCCGGCGCCGATCGCCTTCACCGTGCCCTCGCTGCGCAGGCGCTGGAGCGCGCGGAAAGCACCGGCGACGGCGTCGTCATAATGATCATCAGGGTCGTGCACGAGCAGGACGTCGACGCGATCGAGCCCGAGGCGCGCGAGACTCTCCTCCACCGAGCGCAGCACGCCGTCATGGCTGAAATCGAACACCGGCCGCTCGCGTGGCGTGCCCTTGTAGTGCTCGTCCTCGGCGGCGCCGCCATTCGGTGCGCGCAGCAGGCGGCCGACCTTGGTCGAGATGACGTAGGAGTCGCGATTCTGTTGCCGCAGGAATGCGCCAAGCCGCCGTTCTGCAAGGCCGAAGCCGTAGAGCGGCGCGGTATCGAAGAATCGCACCCCGAGCGACCAGGCGCGCGCGATCGTCGCCTCCGCGTCGGCATCGCTTACGGGGGTGAACAATCCGCCGAGGGGGGCGGAACCGAGACCGATTGAGGTGACGTCGAGCGAGCCGAGCCGCGACCGTTTCATGCCATATCCTTCCAACAAAACACCTCTCCCGCTCGCGGAAAATGCAAGCGGGAGAGGCACGCAGGAGCGCGGGGCTGGCGGCGCTCCTACTTCAACATCTGCGCGACGTTGTCCTTGGTCACGAGATCGAGACCGGTATAGACGATCTCCGGCACCTTCTCGCCTTTCTTGATGGCGAGCAGCGTGTCCATCGCCTTCTCGCCCATCTCGAGCGGACGCTGGCCGACCAGCGCATTGGCATAGCCGTCGCGCAGCAGCTCGAGCTGCATCTTCAGCGTATCGGCGACGACAAGCGTGAACTTGCCGGAATCGATGTCCTTCTTGTTCCTGCTGGCGAAAGCCTTGAAGCCTTCGGGCGCGAACATCGGCCAGCCGCCGATGGGAACGATGGCGGCGAGATCAGGCGTTGCGGTACGCATGTCCGTCATCTGCTGGACAGCGAGTGCGGGATCGTCGTTGCAGAAGGTCGGGGAGCCCGCGACCTCGGTCCATTTCGAGCCCTTCAGCGCCTCGCGCACGCCGTCGACACGCTCGGCGAGGTTCTTGGCGCCTGGGCCGCCCGAGACCATGGCGTATTTGCCGCCGTCGGGGCGCATCTTCACCAGCTGCTTGCCGAGCGCGACGCCGAACTCCTTATTGTTGGTGCCGATATAGGCGATGCGCTTGGAGCCGGGCGCATCGGCATCGAAGGTGATGACGGGGATGCCGGCGGCCGTCGCCGCCTCGATCGACTTGGTCATGGCCGCGACGTCGGCGACCGAGATGGCGAGACCGTCGACCTTCTGGGTGACGAAGTCCTGGATGATCTGGGCCTGCGTCGCCGGCTCATGCTCGACCGGCCCCTTGTAGATGCACTCGATGTTGCCGAGCTCCTTGGCGCGCTTCAGGCAGCCGTCGCGCGCGAAGTCGAAGAACGGATTGTTCATCGCCTTGGGCACGATGACGAAGCGGTAGTTCGCGGCCAATGCCGGCGTTGCCATCATGGCGACGGCGATGCCGGCAAGAATAAATTTCCTCATTGTCTCCTCCACCCTTGTTTGGTGCCTATCCTCTCGAAAGCGCCCGGGAAGCGGACAGGCAACATTTTATTTGTCTTCCCGAAGCGACGTCACGTCAGCTCATCCGCGAGCGGATGCGATCGACCAGCACGGCCAGGATGATGATCACGCCCACCAGCGTCTGCTGCCAGTAGGAGGAGACCTGCGCCAGCACGAGGCCGTTGCGGATCACCTCCAGCAGCACGCAGCCGACGATGGCCCCGAGCGGGCCGCCGATGCCGCCGGCGAGGTTGGCGCCGCCGATCACGGCCGCCGCGATCACGTTGAGCTCGTAGGACGTCGCCATGTTGGCGGGCGCCGATCCGAGCCAGCCGGAGATGATGATGCCCTGCAGGCCTGCTGCGAGCGCGCAGATCACATAGACCTCGATCTTCACCCGCACCACCGGAATGCCGGTCAATTCGGCCGCCTTCTCGTTGCCGCCGAGCGCGAAGACATGGCGACCGAACGCGCTGTGATGCAGCACGACGGCCATCGTCAGCGCGAGGACCACGAGATAGATGAAAGGCACGGGCACGCCGAGCACGTCGCCCGACGTGAGCGCGTAGAAACGATCGGCGTCGGGCCCGCCCGGAAAGCTGCCGCGGCCGTTGGAGACGACATAGCCGAGCCCGCGCACAATCGAGAGCATGCCGAGCGTGGTCACGAAGGGCGACAGGCCGAGCACCGCGATGCAGAAGCCGTTGACGAGCCCGGCGATCAGCGCGACGCCGAGGCCGGCGAGGATCGAGATCAGCAGGATCAGGCCGGGCACGTTGGCAATTACGGTCTTGCCGTCAGCCGCCATGTGCACGAACAAGGCCCCCGCGGGTGAGCCGGGCGCCGACAGCTCGGTCATCACCATCGAGGTGATCATGGCGGAGAAGCACATCATCGATCCCACCGACAGATCGATACCGCCGGTGATGATGACGAAGGTGACGCCGAGGGTGGCGATGGCGATGAACGAAAAGTTCTTCGCCACGTTCTGCATGTTGCCTTCGGTGAAGAAATACGGGCTGGCGAAATGCATGATCACCAGCAGCACGGCGAGCGCGAGCAGCACGTAGCCGGTCTGCGAGGCGAAGATGCCGCGCTGCCACCACCTGATCTTGCCGACATTGGTGAAGCTGATCGGAGATTCCATGGGCACGGCCATCACGCCGCCTCCTTCGCGCCGGTGATGAGGGCGGTGACTTCCTCTGGCGAGGTCTGGTGGATCGGCTTGTCGGCCCGCTTCTCGCCGCGGCGCATGACGATGACGCGGTCGCACACCGCGAACACGTCGGGCATGCGGTGCGAGATCAGCATCACCGCGACACCCTGCTCCTTGAGCCGGTGGATCAGGCCGAGCACCTGCTCGACCTGGCGCACCGAGATCGCGGCGGTGGGCTCGTCCATCATCACCAGCCGGGCATTGGAGAGCCGGGTCCGCGCGATCGCGACCGCCTGGCGCTGGCCGCCCGACATCTGCTTGACGAGATCGTCGGGGCGCGTCTCCGAGCGCAGCTCGCCGAACAATTCCAGCGCGCGCGCCGCCATCGCCTTGTGGTCGAGCAATGCGATGGGTCCGAATTTGCGCTTCAGCTCGCGTCCGAGGAACACGTTGGCCGCCGCCGTGAGATTGTCCGACAGCGCGAGGTCCTGGTAGACGACCTCGATGCCGACCGCGCGGGCGTCGACCGGTCGGCTGAAATGAACCGCGTTGCCGGCAAAGCGGATCTCGCCATGGCTGGGGCGGAAATTGCCGGCGATGATCTTGACCAGCGTCGACTTGCCGGCGCCGTTGTCGCCCATCAGGCCGACGACCTCGCCCGGCATGACCTGCATGTCGACGCCGTGCAGCGCGCGGATCGCGCCGAACTCCTTGCCGATGCCGGTCAGCTCGAGGACCGGTGTCGCGTCAGCCTTTGTCATCAGCGGCCTTCCTCAGACGTAGCGGTTGACCAGGGATTCCAGATATTCCTGCCGGCCCGAGCGCGGCTGCGGGTCGAAGCCGGGACGAAGCGCATGGTCGGCGAGATCGGCGAGCGAGCGCTGGCCGCCGAGAATGGCGCGGCCCTCGGGGCCGGCCCATCCCTGGTAACGCTCGGTGAGCGGCGCCGTGAGGGCGCCGGCATCGACCATGTCGGCGGCGGCGAGGAACGCGCGCGCGCAGGCGTCCATCGAGCCGACATGGGCGTGGATCAGATCGTCCGGATCGATCGACTGCCGCCGGATCTTGGCGTCGAAATTGAGCCCGCCCGAGGTGAAGCCGCCGCGGTTCAGGATCTCGTGAAACACCAGGGCGAGCTCCGGGACGTTCATCGCGAACTGGTCGGTATCCCAGCCGAGCAGATCGTCGCCGCGGTTGACGTCGAGCGAGCCGAACACGCCGAGCGCCTCGGCCAGCGCCACCTCGTGATGGAAGGAGTGGCCGGCGAGGATGGCGTGGTTCTGCTCGATGTTGAGCTTGACGTCTTTCAGGAGGTCGTAGCGCGCAAGGAAGCCGTAGCAGGTGGCGACGTCGAAATCATATTGATGCTTGGTCGGCTCCTTGGGCTTCGGCTCGATCAGGATCGGACCCTTGAAGCCTATTCTGTGCTTGTGCTCGACGACCAGCGAGATGAAGCGGCCGAGCTGGTCGAGCTCGCGCTTGAGATCGGTGTTGAGCAGCGTCTCATAGCCCTCGCGCCCGCCCCACAGCACGTAGTTCTGGCCGCCGAGCCGGTGCGTCACCTCCAGCGCGGCGCGGACCTGGCCTGCCGCATAGGTGAAGATCTCCGGGTCCGGATTGGTCGCCGCACCCGCCATGTAGCGGCGATGCGTGAACAGATTGGCGGTGCCCCAGAGCAGGCGGACCTTAGCTGATGCCATCTTCGCTTCGAACAGATCGGCGATCGCGTTGAGATTGGCGACGGATTCGGCGAGCGAGCTGCCTTCCGGCGCCGCATCGACGTCGTGGAAGGTGAAGAACGGCACGTCCAGCAGGCGGAACAGCTCGAAGGCGACATCGGCCTTGGCCCGTGCCTGCGCCATCGCGTCACCGCCCTGGTGCCACGGCCTCAGGAACGTCTCGCCGCCGAAGGGATCGCCGCCCGGCCAGCAGAACGAATGCCAATAGCAGACCGCAAAGCGCAGATGATCCTCCAGCCTGCGGCCATGCACGAGGCGGTCCTTGTCGTACCAGCGGAACGCGGGCGCCTGTCCCGCCTCCTTGCCGGCGAAGGCGACGGGTGCAGTTGCATCGAAGAATTTGGCTGACGCGTTCACTTAAGGGGTCTCCTTCAATGCGGGATAAAGCGCGCGCCATCGCCGATAGGCCTCGTCATAGGCCTCAGTGACGGATGCGCGGGGCGTGAAGCTCGCGAGCCGCCGCGGGCGGGTGCAGACGTCCGCGGGATCTTCGCCGGTGGCAGCGAGCCGGCCGAGCCGCGCGGCGCCGAGGGCCGCCCCCACCTCGCCTTCCTCGACGCGGTGAACGGGAATGCCGAGCACATCGGCGCAGATCTGCGCCCACAGCGGCGAGCGCGAGCCGCCGCCGACGAGATCGAGCTCGGCAACAGGCCCGCTCGCCGCACTCAGCGCCGCCAGATTGTCGCGCGCGGCAAAGGCCACGCCTTCGAGCACGGCCTGCACGATCTGCGTCCGCCCGGTCGCACCGCGCAGGCCGACGAAGGCGCCGCTCGCGGCGGCATCGTTGTGCGGCGTGCGCTCGCCGTCGAGATAGGGCAGGAATTTGATCGGGCTCGGCCCGTCGACGCGCTCGCCGAGCGGCGCCAGCAGCGCTGCGGCCGGCGTCTCCATTACGCCGGCGAGCCAGGCCAGCGAGGCCGCTGCCGAGAGCATCACGCCCATCTGGTGCCAGAGGCCGGGCAGCGCGTGGCAGAACGCATGCACCGCCGTTTCAGGCGCCGGCGCGAACCGGTCGGTGACACGGAACACCACGCCTGACGTTCCCAGCGACAGGAACGCATCGCCCGGCGCGATCGCGCCGAGCCCGATCGCGCTCGCGGCATTGTCGCCGGCGCCCCCCGCGACAACGACATCCTTCGCCATGCCCCAGCGCTGGGTGAATTCCGGCGCGAGCACTGCGCTCACCGCGCTGCCCTCGACGAGGCGCGGCATGTGGTGCAGATCGAGCCCGGTGGCATGCAGCAACAGGGGCGACCAGCGGCGCAGACCGACATCGAGCCACAGCGTGCCGGCCGCATCGGACATGTCCTCAATCAACTCGCCGGTCAGGCGATAGCGCACATAGGCCTTCGGCAGCAGCACCTTTGCGACGCGCGCGAAGATTTTTGGCTCATGCCGCGCGACCCACAACAGCTTCGGGGCGGTGAAACCGGGCATCGCCAGATTGCCGGCCATCGCGTGCAGCGAGGGGCAACGCTGCTCCAGCACGGCGCATTCGGCCTGGGAGCGCCCGTCGTTCCAGAGGATCGCCGGACGCAGCGGCCGTCCGTTCTCGTCGAGCAGCGTCGCGCCATGCATCTGGCCCGACAGGCCGATGCCGCGGACCCGCACCACCTCGCGCGGATGGCGGGCGGCGAGATCGTCCACCGCGCCGATGACTGCATCGACCCAGGAATCGGGGTCCTGCTCGGACCACAGCGGCGCCGGGTGCGACAGCGCAAGCTCGCGCGCCGCCGTCGCGAGGATCGCGCCGGCTTCGCTCACGAGCACCGCTTTCACACCGGAGGTGCCGATGTCCAGTCCGAGATACAAATCGTCCTCCCATTGCCCATTGCGGTGCGCGAGCTTGCGTCGCCTTCCCGCCAGGCCGTTCCATATTCATCTGCCGCTAAGGCAGATTGTCCCGCATCACGATGTCGATCCTGATCTTCTCCTGTTCGCGCAGGATCGGCTCGCCGCGGGCGAGCGCGAGCAGCACGCGCACGGCGGCGCGCGCTTCATGTCCGGGGTTCTGCGAGATCGCGGCATCCATCACGCCCTGCAGCAGCAGCCGGCGCGTCAGCATGGTGACGTCATGACCGACGAACACCACCTCGTCGCGGCCGGCATCGCTCAACGCTTTGGCGACGCCTTGCGTGCCGGCACCGACGTTATAAAGGCCGACAATGTCGGCATGCTTGCCCAATAGCCGCGCCAGCACCTGCTCCGAACGATCGTCCTGGTCGCGCCCTTCCAGCACCGGCAGCACGTTGAGCCCGGGGAATTCCGACGCCATCACCTGGTTGAAGCCGAAGATGCGCTCGGCATGGTCGCGCAGGCCCTGCGAGCCCGCGACGATCGCGACCTTGCCGGACCTTTGGCCGGCCAGCCGCCCGACCAGCGCGCCGGCGGTGCGCCCGGCGGCAATGTTGTCGATGCCGACATAATGGTGGCGGCGCGACGACGGCACGTCCGACACCAGCGTCACCACCTTGGTGCCGGCATCGACGAGATCGTTGATCGCGGCGCGGACGCCCGGATGATCCAGCGCCACCACGGCGACGCCGTCGTAATCGCCCGACAGCGCCTCCAGTGAGGCCGCAAGCACGGAGGGATCGAACACGTCGGTCGCGACCATCTCGACATTGAGGCGGCGGACCGAGAGCCAGGCCGACATCTCGCCGAGATAGGCCTCGATCTGCTGCATGAACGGGTTCGGCCCCGACGGCATCACGAAGGCAAAGCGGCGGGCGCGGCCGCGGGCGAGCTCGGCGGCGGCAACGTGCGGCTGGAACGCGTTGCGCTCGATCGCCGCCTTGACGCGCCGCACCGTGTCCGGCCGCACCCCCGGGCGGTTGTGCAGCACGCGATCGACCGTCGCCAGGCTGACGCCCGCCTCGCGGGCGATGTCCTTCAGCGTCAGCGCGGTCGCGGCGAGGGTATCGGCCATCGCTGAAGGTTAGCAGAGGTGTTTTGAGGTACGCAACTCATTTTGAGGACCATCGCAGCCGCAACTCAATTTCCGATTGCAGATACAGCCATCAGCTCGCCATCGGCGTCTCGCTCGAACGCAGGACGCGCGGTCCGGCCGCCTTGCCTATGGTTGCCGTTCACCGACGGCGCCACAACGGGCGTTCGCGGCAAGATCATGAGAGAGAGCCTTATGAATTGGTTGCTTGATATTTCCGAGCAGTACCGGTCACAGCTCCGGGAAGGTCCCTTCTTCAGACAAGTTGCCGGCGCGACGCTGCCAAGCGATTTGCAATGGGTTCACCAGCTCATCCACCAGTCGCGCGAATTCACCCAGGCGCTTTGTCTGCGGTCCGCGCTGTGTCAGGACAGGCGTTATCAGCCCGTCTTCGCCGAACACGCCATGGAGGAAGCCGACCATCCCGATCAGCTCGTGGCCTGGATGACCGAGCACGGATTTCTGCAAGACACTGAGCCCGGCGACGTGCCGCCGACGATCGAAACGATGAGCGCGATCTCATATTGCTGGCGCAGCGCGATGCGCGATCCGCACGATGTGCAGGTCGTCGCCCTGAACCTGCTCAGCGAGGGCGTTGCGCTGGACTTCTATTCAGCCGTGATACCGGTGCTGGACCGGCTCAGGATTCTGAGCGGACGCTACTGGAGGACCCACACCGACGTCGATGCGCACCATCTGTCGATGGGGCTGGATATTTGCGGCGATGTCGCCAGGGATTCGGACAAAGGCAAGCTGTATCAGCGCGTGTTGTGGCAGTCCGCGACGCTCTATCATCAGATGCTCAACTCCTGGGCCGGCGAACGGGTCCAACCGCTCCCGCAGCTGGCCTGAGCGTCGACCGGACCTGTCGACAGGCCATGACAGGTCTGCTCCGATCTCACAGCTTCCCGTAGGAGGCGCCGCGCCGCGTGATGATGACGTAGCGCGCGTCCTGCCTGGTTTCGTTCTCGAAGATCACCGCGCGCATCACGTCGAAATCCAGGCAGTCGCCTTCGCGCAGGCGCACCGCCTTGGCGTCGATGTGCACGGCGATCGCACCCTCCAGCATCAGGAGCTGCTGGGTGAAGGCGTTGCGGCCCCAGGGGCTGTACGGCACCCGCGCACCGGCCGGCAGATCGACGACGATGATCTCGATCCCGCTCGCCGCATCCGTCGGCGAGGCGTGCCGGCGGCGATAGCCGCTGTCGGGATCGCGCCAATGCGGCTGGTCGGCGAGCCGCACCAGCCGCTCCGGCGGCTTCTCGGCGAGCGCGACGACATCGCTCAGCGACACGTCCAGCGCCGCGCAAAGCCTGCCGAGCAGCGCCGCCGTCGCACTGCTCTGCGCCCGCTCCACCCGCCCGATCATGGCGCGGCTGACGCCGGAGCGCGCGGCCAGCTCGTTCAACGTCATGCCCGCCTGTGTCCGCAGCGTCTTCAGGCGGCGTCCGATCGCGCGGTCGAGTTTCTGCTGGTCCATGGCTTTCATCCGAACGTTGCCCGGTGTAGGGACCGCATCCACGGGGCGGGAGGGAGCTTAGAGCGGGCGGGGCATGCATGCCGAGAGCGAGAGGCTAACATATTAGAATCTTCGCCGGCGGCCACTCGCTGGGAATACTCGGGCTCGATGGACAAGCCGCAGCAGCGGAGTAGTCCCGAAGCTGATCAATATCGGCGAGCACTTCCAGCGACCAATGACCGGAAGCTTACGCGCCACCACGCAGTGAATTCTTTTCGCGCAGAGACTCTTCCATATTCAGGGTGTCGCCCTTGCCTGCATCGAGCGAATGGATGCCGCGGTCTATTTCCGACCGCAGGGCGTTGAGCTTCTCGACATGCGAAAGCAATTTCCGGCCGATCTCTTCCTGATCGGCGGCCGGCAACCGGGAAATTTGCGCAAGGGCTTGTTCGAGCGTCCTGACCATGGCTTCAGCCTACCACATTCACATTCCGCAGACTGGCCGGCCGAAAACTTGGAGCGGGCGAAGGGAATCGAACCCTCGTATGCAGCTTGGGAAGCTGCCGTTCTACCATTGAACTACGCCCGCGGATGCTCGATGCGCCTATCACTAATACAGGGTCCCACTGCCGGCGATCAAGGCATTCCTTGAAATCCGCAGAACACCCCTTGCGATGGCTAAACCAAGTTTTTAGGTACTGGGGCTTTAATACACGCTATAATTGTGCATAGTATCAGACTTATTCAATTGAGCGTTCCGAAAGCCGCGCTAGCCGCCCCGGCAAATGCGTTTGCAATAGCCCCCAAAACCTTGCCGACCGACGACCAAACTTGGGTGGCAGTTATCCACTGCTGTGTGACCCCATCCTGAGATTTGAACAACAGGATCAAACAATGACTACTGACCGTGTGAAGTTCGACATTGCTTGCGCACTAGCGGTCGTCACCCCCAGTTCAAGCCTTCCAAACATCTTCCCAAATAAGCTCGCGATTGAAGGCGAACTCAGCCGCATTCTGAGTAGCTGCATTCAAAAGGGATCGATCGGCGACTCTAGCTGCAAGCTAAGCACAGACGTCCCCCAAACGGACAACTATTCGCTCAACATTGGAAAGGACAAACTCAGACTGGCCCCTGGGGGAGCCATCATTTTAGGCGGATCCGGAGTAACGATCCAGCTACATGACCCTCGCATCAAGCGCTTCTTCGCGCTCAAAGTCCCGCGTGTAAGCGTCTTAGCCTATAAGTTCCCGCTATTCGAAGAACTGGACCAGAACAATTTTCAAACTCGATTTGAAAACGAAGTCAGGGCTTTCGAGAACGAACGGCTCATCTTCCGCCGATTATCTCATGAACACATTGCGCAGCACCTCTATGGAGGAGACAAGTCATGCGCTTTTACAGCCAACAACGCACTTACAGCCCATCTGCCATTCAGCGTCTCTGAATGGATTGACGGCGCCCGACCTCTGCACAAGTATCTTCACTCTTTTCTGACTGACACTCCTCCAGAGAAATTGTCATTTGATCGCGTAATTTCGCTTATCATTCAGAGCTTTCAGGCTTTGAGCCACCTCCAAGAGAGAAAGGTTCTTCATTGGGACATCAAGAGCGACAATCTCTTGGTGTCTGATAAGCACGCAATTAAACTAATCGATTTTGGAAATGCCAAGACGTTAGACGTATTGGACAACAGTCTGGACCTGCTAGTCACGACTACGGAGGGGAAATATCCCGCACTCTCGCAGTTCGACAAAGTTGACACTGGGCAAAGCGAGAGCCGTCGATTTCAGATAAGATTACCCCATCTTAGTTGGAACGACCCATTCATAGACTTATGGATGCTCGCTCAAGAATGGAATCGATGCCTAGCGATATCCCCGCATTTCCTCGAGGGCGACGAGCGGAACGAAGGAAGAGGGCAATTAGCTCAAGCAGATCGGACCAAACTCAACGACATCCTATCGAATGCTCGGAACTCAAAAGATATCGACCGCTTCGACTGCCTGAGACTCATCTTCGACAGAATACTGTTTCCGTTTAAGGATCGTTATCGCACGAGGTTTTCTAATGGAGCCAAGTTTAGGCCAGACGAACTTTATTTCGGAAGCCAAGACTCCTATTCCGGAGCCACCGAGGTCGTCGAAGAACTAACACGCGTAATTCTGCCCTTCGGTGATGGCTCCAGCGTACCCGAACTTCAGGTTTCGTTAGATGATATAGTTAGGTTGCCGGTCACAGGGAACAGTGTTTTCACGCCCAGAATTCAGGCCCTGATCGAGACAAGCCTTGTAAGCCCGGCAGACAAACACATTCAGCTAGCGCAGGTTAGACGAGTATTTCCAGGCGCGACCCACACTCGGTTCGAACACTTGCTAGGAACGGTGACCACAGCAACCTACTTCATACGGTCGCTCTATCTCAATGAAATGAACGCCTTCTGGCGTACATCTGTCACCGCGGATGACATCGACGCCACGCTGATCGCAGCGATCCTACACGACGTCGGACACATCGCCTTCGGACACTTTCTGGAAGAGATGTCGGACTTCTTCTCGGGACTTAACCATACCGACTATACTCTGGCGGTGCTGGACAAGTGCCTATCGTCTCTCGGAGACCCCATCACAAACTCCGTAGCGACAAAGCTCTTTGACGTGACCGAGGATTTAGCCACAGAGCTCATAAGCGTCGTCGAAAACTATTGGCTGAGACCTAATGAGAGAGACAATGGAGACGCTCGACAAGCATCCATTTTGCTCCGGAAGGTCCGCGACGTATTCAAGCAACAAACTTTCTCATCCGATCTGCCAACATATATCTCTCGTAGGGGAACACGCCAAGCAGTGAAATCTATCATGCGGTCGATCATCGATGGGCCGCTCGACGCAGACAAACTCGACTATCTGCGACGCGACGCGCTGCATGCGGGAGTGCACTTTGCTAATGGGATTGACCTTGAGAGATTCTTTGAGAGTCTCAGAGTTTGCATACACACTGACGAGAAGCAAATCGAAGCGTCATGCGCAATTGGCGTATCAGAAAAGGGCATCGCCTCTATAGAATCTATCATCACCGCGAGGTATCAACTCTTCGCAGTTGTGTACTGGCATAGAATTACGCGATCCATTACTGCGATGCTTCAACGTTTGCTCTGCGAGGCATTTCTTGCACAGACTGATAACGAATGGATGGAATTTCTCAAAGAGCTTCTCTTTATATTCCGTGAGCAAAGTGACGACCAAGCATTAGAGTGGCTGGATCGCAAACTGAGTCACATGTCGACAAGAGTGCTCTCAGAGAAGAGGGCACATTCGACCTCTCCGGGTAAGACAGTCCAGTCGCTTGTCAGCGCTTTGCGGGGCGACCGAAGAGAATATTTCAAACTCGCCTTTGAGCTGAGCTATATGACGCCAATAGCGACCGAGAATCGACAGGTCGGTTTCCCGCGAAAACGCCTGAACGAGGAGATCAGCCATAGAGTTCATGGCGACCGGAAGCAGCAGAGCGGCTTTACTGACCTCACGAAGGCGCGGCGTCATCAGATGAATCTGGCTACGTTTAGAAAAGAGCTTGAGCAGAAATTCCAAGAGACGGTACGTAGCCTAACGCGCACCGATTTTCATATCGATACGATCTTGTTGGATATTCCGGAACCTGGCAAAGATCAAATCTCGGCAATTCAGGTTGACACGCGCACCAAACGCTTTCGACCTCATCAAGAAATCCCGCAAAAGCTAGCAAAGATTTTCGGGGGAGGAGCCCCTTCGAGCAAAAAGGAGTTCGTGGAGCTTACGCGGCTGTCTCCGATAGCAAGTAGTTTGGACAGCGCACTCAATCTGTGGGCTCGGAAAATAAGAATATTTATGTCTCCTACTGATCTAAAGGCGCTTGTTTCGTTAGGACTAGCCCCTGGCGATATTTCGCTCATTTGGGAAAGGGTTCTGTTCGATCAGTTCCACATTCAGGATGAAGACCAGTCAGAGCTAAATCTCGCTCCAGCGCCGTAGCGCACCATCGATCGGAATTGCGATCCATCCGCCGCAGGTGAGCTTTTGCTTCTTGCGTAGCTGAGACGGCGCCGCGCGCCAAGCGCTTTGGCGCCGCCAGCCTCACGCTCCTTAACTTTTCGGCAAGATTTTGGGTGCGCCGGATTGTGGCGGTGTTATGATCTCGTGTCTGGGGAGAGACGTGCACTGAGTGGGGCGTGTGCATGGTGGGGCGTGGCTATTCGATATTCGACACGGCGATCGGGCGCTGCGGCATCATCTGGAGCGACACCGGCGTGGTGGCCGTGCAATTGCCGGGGGCGCGGGAGATCGACACCCGCCGCCGCATTTTTGCAGTCCATCCCGAGGCGCGCGAGCAGCGCCCCTCCGACAATGCCGAGCTTGCGATAGAGGGCATCGTGAGCCTGCTGCAGGGCAACGATCCCGATTTTTCCGAGGTCAGCCTGGATGCCGGCGGGGTGCCCGGCTTCAACCGCCGCGTCTATGAGTTCGCCTGCTCGATTCCGCGCGGGGAGACGCGGACCTATCACGAGGTCGCCAAGGCGCTGGGCGCTTCAGGCGCGGCGCATTCGGTGGCACAGGCGATCGCCAAGAATCCCTACATGCTGATCGTGCCCTGCCACCGGATGTTGGAGGCCGGCAATTACACCGACCGGCTCTCGCCTTACGGCGGGGTGATCTCCAAGCGGCGGCTGCTGGCGCTCGAAGGCGCCCATCCCGTCGCCAGCAAGACGCTGTTCGAGGTGCTGCTGCCCGTTGCCCCACCAAGGCCGTCCACCTAGATAAGGCGGCATGGACGCGACCACGCTGCTGACGTCACAATCGATGACCGTCTCCGAGTTCCGCTGCGACGCGGGACCGGGCGATACGCCATTTGCCGAATGCCGCACCGGGCATTCCATCGCCTATGTGCGCTCGGGCAGTTTTGGCTGCCATTGCCGCGCCGGTTTCTTCGAGCTGGTGGCGGGCTCGATGCTGGTCGGCGCGCCGGGCGAGGAATACACCTGCACGCATGAGCATGTCAGCGGCGACGTCTGCCTGGGCTTCTTCTTCGGCGAGGACATGGTCGACGCCCTCGGGGGACGACGCGAGGTCTGGCAGGTCGGCGCCACGCCGCCGCTGCCCGAATTGATGGTGCTGGGCGAGCTCGCCCAGACGGCGGCAGATGGCAACAGCGACATCGGCCTCGACGAGGTCGGCCAGATCCTGGCCGGCCGCTTCATTGATGTTGTGTCCGGCAGGGCGCGCAAGCCGGCGACACCCACCGCGCGCGACCGCCGCCGCGCCGTCGAGGCCGCGCTGTGGATCGACGACAATTCGCATGCCGAGCTCGATCTCGAACAGGCGGCAAAGCAGGCGGGCCTCAGCCCGTTCCATTTCCTGCGGCTGTTCTCGAGCGTGCTCGGCGTCACCCCGCATCAATATCTGGTGCGCTCGCGGCTCCGGCACGCAGCGCGGCTGCTCACCGATGACGACATCGCAGTCACCGATGTCGCCTATGACGTCGGCTTCGGCGACCTCTCCAATTTCGTCCGCACCTTCCACCGTGCCGCCGGCGTATCGCCGACCAAATTCCGCCAGGCCTCGAAGGGAGAGCGCAGCATCTTCGCCGAACGCCTCGTCCTCAACTGAGACAGGTCGGCTGCGGGGGCGGGTAATAGTCTGTTGACCAGACGGGCGCGACGCGCTGGGCTTACGGCACGCCGCGCGATATTACAACCAAAGAGCGAATCAACGCTCTTTCAGTGCGGCGACCCGGCAGATGAACAGTGCCCCGAATGACGTGATTGCGGCCACATTGGTTGCGCTTGCCGTCGGCCTCGCTTTCATCGCCGGCTGCGCCGTCTATTATGGCCGCCGGATCACCTCGCACAGGATTCCGATGCAGTGGGGCACCGACGGCCAGCCGGCCTGGTTTGCCCCACGTCTCATCGGGCTCTGGTTCAGCTTCGCCGTCACGGCGGCCCTGTCCGCGTTCCTGCTCATTCTCGCCCTTCACGACCCGCAGAAGCTCACGGCCCTGATCGTCGCCACGGTCAGCGTGATCGGAACGAACATGTGGGTTCACGTCTATCACCTGAAACGGGTGATCCGGTGGCAGTCGGAGGCGCCGGCGAACTAGCCGGGTGCCAAGCGCAAGATTCTCCAAGAGCCGCCCGCCTCGTCCCGACTAGGGTCGTCTCCGGCGCGCGCCATTTGCGGCGCGCTTTGGAAATGGAGACCACCATGTACGACCACATCGGGCTTCGCGTTGCCGATCTCGACGCCGCCACGCGCTTCTACACGGCGGTGCTGGCGCCGCTCGGTTACGTCCTGTGCTCCAGCGGCGACGGCTATGCCGGCTTCGGGCCGAAGGGCGAGCCGGCGCTGTGGCTGCACCTGAACAAGGGACGCAAGGCCGACGGCGTGCACATTGCGTTCCGCGCCGGAAATCATGACGCGGTCAAGACGTTCCACAACGAGGGCCTCAAGAGCGGCGGCCGCGACAATGGCGGCGCCGGGCCGCGCAAGGATTACAGCCCGACCTATTACGCGGCGTTCCTGATCGATCCTGATGGCAACAATGTCGAGGCGGTCTGTGCGTGAGCTTTAGCCGCCAGCGAGATCTCGTAGGGTGGGCAAAGCGACTTGTCCGACGTAGCTCGAAGAGCGAAGGCGGAAGCGTGCCCACCGACTGCTCGCGTCAATCCAAATGGTGGGCACGGCGCTACGCGCCTTTGTCCACCCTACAAAACTGTTTTTGAGGAAACTCCATGGCCTCCATCCACAACGACATCCCCCTCAATGCCCCGGCGCGCGACGTCTGGGACGCCGTGCGCGACTTCGGCGCGCTGCATGAGCGGCTGGCGCCCGGCTTCGTCACTGCCTGCACGCTCGACGGCGATGCGCGTATCGTCACCTTTGCCAACGGCTCGGTGGCACGCGAGGTGCTGGTCGATTGCGACGACGTGCGGCAGCGCCTCGTCTATGCCATCAGCAACGAGCGGCTGAAGCATTACAGCGCCTCGGTGCAGGTGCTCGCCGATGGCGAGCGGAGAAGCCGTCTGGTGTGGATCATCGATATGCTGCCGAACGAGCTTGCTGCCTATGTCGAGGGGCAGACCAAGGAGGCCGTCGTTGCGATACATAAGGCGTTCCCGCCCGATGCGGCGTGAGCCGCGGTCCACGCTTTGCCGTTCCGTGAGTTTTCTCACAGAGCTCCGCCCTCGCCAGCCGTAACCATCGCGGCGTGCGTCCGGTCGGCTCCGCGCTCCCGGCGGTGCCACGCACGCGAGGAGCATGCCATGAGAGGTGCGGACAAGGTGATCTGCCAGGCGGCCGCCGTGCTGCTGCTGTTTTCCGTCGCGAGCTCGCCGGCGAAGGCGCAGTTCCTCGGCGGCGGAGGTGCCGGTGGCGAGGACATGATGACCCAGATGGCCCCGATGCTGGAGATGATGAAGGCGAAGATGGGCAAGCGCCGCTTCGCCATGATGATGCAGACCATGGGCCCGATGATGAGCCGCATGATGGAGAATGGCGGCGGAGGGCTTGGTGGCATGATGGGCGGTGGCCTCGGTGGCCATCTCGGCGGCGGCTTTGGCGCACCCAATTACGGCGGCTACACCCCGACAGGGGGCGGCACCATGCCGGCCGGTTATGGCGGCGTTGGTGGCGGCGACATCATGGGCATGCTCGGCGGCGCCAGTGGCGGCGACATGATGGCGATGATCCCGCAATTGATGCGGCTCGCCAATGTCGGCGGCGGTAGCAGTCATCGCCGCCACAGGCATCGCTAGAGCATGATCCGGAAAAGTGCGCAGCGGTTTTCCGAAGAGATCATGCTCAAACGACAACCTGAAGCGCGATGACGATTCGACCCAATCTCATCGCGCTTTAGTCGGCAGCGCCCGATAGCACCGGCCTGATCGCAGCCTTGTTCGTGCGCGGTCCCCAGCGCGTCAGCACCACGCTGGAGAAGGAGAGCAGGCCGAGCACGACCATCGAGCTCGCGGCCAGCCAGAAGAAGCTCTGCGCGGTCGCCCCGTGGGTCGACAGCCACCAGCCGGCCGCCGAGATGTAGATCAGCCGCGCCGTCTGCGCCAGCACCGGCCCGATCACCTTGGCCGCGCCTTGCGAGGAGAAATACATCGTCGTGGCAATGCCGAAAAACGCGTAGAACGGTCCGACCGTCGAGAGATATTGATGGCTCGCCGCGCGCACGGCTGCGCTGTCCGTGAAGATGTTGATCCAGAGATCGGGGAACATCGCAACGACGCATGCCGGCGCGCCGACGGCCACGAATGCGGATGCACCGGCGATCCAGGCGACGCGCCGGGCGCGCGCAATGTTGCCTGCGCCGATCGCCATCCCCACCATTGGCACACAGGCGATGCCGAACGAAAATGCGATCGAGGTCAGCAGGAATTCGAGCCGCGCGCCGATGCCGTAGCCGGCGAGGATCGCGGTGCCGAACTTCGCCAGCATGTGGGTGAAGATCGAGATCGTCAGCACCGATTGCAGCGGCGAGAAGCAGGCGATGGCGCCGACCTTCAGGATGTCGAAAAACATCGCCCATTGGATCCGCAGGCCGCGCAGCTTCGGTGTAACCCGGGCGCGACCGGAGAACAGGTACCAGCCCATGATGCCAATGTTCATGGAATAGGCGATCAGCGCGCCGGCCGCGACGCCGCGCATGCCGAGCTGCGGCACCGGCCCGAGCCCGAGGCCGAGCGTGCCGCCGAGCACGATCTGCCAGGCCGCGGAGTTTAGGATCAGGAACGACGGCAGCTTCATGTTGCCGGTGCCGCGCAGCACGCCGGCCATGGTGTTGAGCAGCCAGGGCAGCACGGCGCCGCCGAAAAACACCTGCGTGTAGGCGACCGCATGGGTCAGCACGTCGCCGCGGCCGCCGAGCATTTCCAGTACCTTTGGCCCGAAGATCAGCATGCCCAGCATGAAGACGAGGCCGAAGCTGATGCCGATCAGGATCGCATGCACAGCGAGCGTGGCGGCGCGCTCGCGATCGCCGGCGCCCAGCGCACGGGCAATGGCGGACGCCACCGCCCCGCCCATGGCGCCGCCCGACATCGTCATGGTCAGGATGACGGTCGGAAACACCAGCGCCATCGCCGCCAGCGCCTCGACGCCGAGCCGGCCGATATAGGAGGTCTCCGCGATCACCGTACAGGTGCCGGCCGAGAGCGCGATCACGTTGGGCCAGGCGAGGGAGAGCAGCGTGCGCAGGATCGGCCCGTCCGTCAGCGCGCTTCGCAGCGGCCGCGGGGGCGGCGGCAGCGGACGCTCTTGCTCATCGACCGGGATTTCGGCGATGTCGGACATGTCCTCTCCGGGGCGCGAGCGCCATTTGCGGCGCGGCAATGCGTAGGTGTGCCATTATTTTCTTCGCGCAGAAGGCGCGGCGAGAGGCTTGTTAGCACGGCCCGCAGCGATTCCTCCTGCGCTAGCTGCAGGCGTGCCCTGCGGCAGCGCATTTCAACGGATGAAGGCTATTCGATCGTCCAGACCAACGGCGGACGGCCGCCTGCGGCGGCGCGCATGTGCACGCCGATGTGCCGCCCGCATCCCGCAGCCAGGCCTTCGAACAACCCCTCCAGCACCCTGGCGCAGGCGGGGTGATAGTCGGCGACGTCGTCCATCAGCTTCCAGCTCTGCTGGCGGATTTCGAACGTGCCTTCGGATTGCGAGGTCTCGGCCGTGTCATCCTGCGCCGCGAACAGCGCGTTCAGGAACGACGCGAATTCGCTTGCCCCGCCGCGGCTCATCTCCAGCGCGGCCGCGACGTCATCGAAATATTGCATCCCGATCAGCTTGCCGGTGAGATGCAGCAGATAGCCGGCGTCTTCCGGACCGAACAGCTGCACCATCACGGGTGCGGCGGTGCGCACATATTCCATCGCGTAGTTGCGATAGGCTTTTTCCAGGCGCGGCTTCGGCCAGCTTGCGACCGGCAGAGCCGGTGCGGTGTTGGCGTCGAACAATGGCGCTTCGAGGTGGCGCGCGAACACGAGGCGCTGGTCGAGCTCGAGCGGATGGTCGTACTGGTGATAGTAGCCTTCCAGCCCGTCCTGCCCGTCGACGCTCTGCTTGGTGCAGACGAAGCCGAGCCTGAGATCGCCGAGCGCGACACCGTTATTGGCGTGCCATCCCCGCAGCATGGCGCGCGAGACCTCGCCCGGCACGCCGCAGATCGCGGTGCCCTTCCAGATCCAGCGTGGCGGCGGATAGCGGATCCAGGCCTTGGCATCGCTCTCATACATGTATTCGACGTGCACGCCGCCGATCCAGTTGGAGAGATAGTGATATTGCGCGGCCGCCACCGCCGGCGGCAGATGATCGATCCCGAGCTTCCTGAGCCCGGGCAGGAAGCGCTCCTGCTGCTGGCGGCGGAATACGCGGAAGACGAACTCGGCGGCATCCGCAGGTCCGCGCCGCGTGACGACGGTGAGGATGAGGCCGGTGAAATAGGCGTGATAGAGGTCGGCGACCGCACGCCAGCGCTTCCATTGGGCTTGCTGCGCGGCATCCGCTGCGGCGGTCATGCGTTTCGCTCCCGATCGTTGTTGCGATCGAGTGTGTCACCGCAGCTTTCGGCAAGCAATATGACGCCCGTGCAGGGCGCCCTGCGCGATCGCCGACCAATTCCGCATCACGAAGTTTGCGGCGGCGCCTTGGCCGCGCGCTCTCGCTCGACCCGTTCGGTGACATCGCGCGCCATCGCGACCGATCCCAGAACGTTGTCGCCGGAATCCCGCACCAGCGCAAAGGTCATCTCGATGTAGAGCTTGCGCCCGCTCTTGTGCAGCGCGCGGGTCAGCGTCGGCCTGCCTGCAAGCTTCATGCTGCCGCTCGCGAGTGCGGCCTCGAAACCCTTCCAGTGCGCGGCACGCAGATGCTCGGGAATGATCAGATCGAGATTCTGGCCCAGCGCCTCCGCCGCGGAGAAGCCGAACAGGGCCGTCGCTGCACGGTTCCACCGCATGATCGTGCCGGAGCGGTCCGAATAGATCAGCGCATCCGCGACGTCTTCGGCGATCTTTGCGTCGAGTTCGGATGGGTTGCTCATGTCGTCACCTCGCATGTAGCCCGGATGGAGCGGAGCGTAATCCGGGATCGTGCCACGAGTGAGACTGCCCCGGATTACGCTTGCGCTCCATCCGGGCTACAGGATCGGGCTACACCCGAAAATGCTTCGATAGTTTGAGGCCCTGGGCCTGATAGTTCGAGCCGATGCGTTGGCCGTACATCGCGTCGGGACGGGCCAGCATCTTCTCGTAGACGAGGCGGCCGACGATCTGGCCGTGCTCGAGGATGAACGGCACTTCACGCGAACGCACTTCGAGCACGGCACGCGATCCTAGCCCGCCCGCGCCGGCATAGCCGAAGCCGGGATCGAAGAATCCGGCATAGTGCACGCGGAATTCGCCGACCAGCGGATCGAACGGCACCATCTCCGCGGCGTAGTCGGGCGGCACCTGCACGGCTTCCTTCGACGCCAGGATGTAGAACTCGCCGGGATCGAGGATCAGGCTGCCGTCCGGGCGGGCCGAGATCGGCTCCCAGAAGTCCTCGACGGAATAGCCGGAGCGACGATCGACGTCGACCACACCGGTGTGGCGCTTGGCGCGGTAGCCGACGAAGCCGTTCGCTTTCTCGCCGGAGAGATCGACGGAGACGGCGACGCCGCCGGAGAGATCGGCATCGTCGATATCGACGAGGCGCTCGGCGGCATGAAGCGCATCGAGCTCGTCGGCGTTGAGGATGGCATCGCCGGTGCGGAAGCGCACCTGCGACAGACGCGAGCCCTCGCTGACCAGCACCGGAAACGTCTTCGGGCTGATCTCGGCATAGAGCGGGCCGTGATAGCCGGCGCCGATCATGTCGAAGCGGCGGGTGCCGTCGGCGATCACGCGGGTGAAGACGTCGAGCCGGCCGGTGGAGCTCTTCGGGTTCGCGGCCGCGACGATCTCCGGAGGCAGCGCGAGGCTCTCCAGCAGCGGCACGATGTAGACGCAGTTGGTCTCCAGCACAGCGCCGTCGGCGAGGCTGAACTCGTGCAGCTTCAATTCGTCGATGCGCTCGGCGACGGTGGCGCCGGGACCGGGCAGGAAGCTGGCACGGACGCGATAGGCGATGTCGCCGAGACGCAGATCGAGGCTCGCCGGCTGGATCTGGCTCTCGACGAAATCATAGGCGGGCAGGATGAGCCCGGCCTTCGCCATCGCCGCGATCATGCGGTCGGGCAGGATACCATTGGCGTCGGGCGCGACCGTGAACGTCAACCGGGGGTCCTCATCAGGGGTCAAATGCATCCGGACATGCCGGAAATACAAGTCTTTTACGGCTATCCGATGGACGGCTTGACGGAAAGGGCATTGCGGAATATGAGCATCACTTATCCCGTGGTGATTTGAGCCGGCCGGCTTGCAGCCACGTTAAATAAGTCGCTAAACAGGCCGGGGACCTCTGTGATCCCGGCCCGTGGAGATATCCAGGCCGGTTTTTTTGTGACCGTTTTCGACAAGACGGTCATGTCGGAGGTACCTATGTCGAAGTCGACCACCAACTACCGTCCCGAAACCCGCCTGGTCCATTCCGGCACCCTGCGCTCGCAATATGGCGAGACGTCGGAGGCGCTGTTTTTGACGCAAGGCTACGTCTACGACACCGCGGAGCAGTGCGAGGCGCGGTTCAAGGGCGAGGATCCGGGCTTCATCTATTCGCGCTACTCCAATCCCACCATCGCGATGTTCGAGCGCCGCATGATCGAGCTCGAAGGCGCCGAGGCCGCGCGCTCGGCGGCGACCGGCATGGCCGCGGTGACGACCGCGATCCTGGCGCCGCTCAAGGCCGGCGACCACGTCGTGGCCTCCCGCGCCCTGTTCGGCTCTTGCCTCTACGTCGTGCAGGACCTCTTGCCGCGCTACGGCATCGAGACCACGCTGGTCGACGGGCTCGATCTCGACCAATGGCAGCGCGCCGTGAGGCCGAACACCAAGACGTTCTTCCTGGAGAGCCCGACCAACCCGACGCTCGACGTGCTCGACATTCCCGGCATCGCCGAGATCGCGCACAAGGGCGGCGCGCGGCTCGTCGTCGACAACGTGTTCGCAACGCCGATCTGGCAGAGCCCGCTCGCGCTCGGGGCCGACGTCGTGGTCTATTCCGCGACCAAGCATATCGACGGCCAGGGCCGCTGCCTCGGCGGCATCATCCTGTCCTCGGAAGCCTTTATCGCCGAGCACATCCACAATTTCATGCGCCAGACCGGCCCGTCGATCTCGCCGTTCAACGCCTGGGTTCTGCTCAAGGGCCTGGAGACGCTGGGCGTACGCGTGCGCGCGCAGACCGAGACCGCCGCGCGTATCGCCGACGTGCTGGCGAGCCACCCGAAGATTTCGCGACTGGTTTTCCCGGGCCGCGCCGATCATCCGCAGGCGGCGCTCGTGAAGAAGCAGATGCGCGGCGGCTCGACGCTGGTCGGCTTCGAGGTCAAGGGCGGCAAGCAGGCGGCGTTCCGCGTGCTCAACGAACTGAAGCTGGCGAAGATCTCCAACAATCTCGGCGACGCCAAGAGCCTCGTCACGCATCCGGCCACCACGACGCATCAGCGTCTGAAGCCGGAAGACCGCGCCGCGCTCGGCATCAGCGAGGGTTTTATTCGCTTCTCGGCAGGGCTCGAGCATGCCGATGATCTGATCGAGGATCTGACCGCGGCGCTGGAGAAGGCGTGAGGCTTTGTAGGGTGGATTAGCCGAAGGCGTAATCCACCAACTTCGTTCGGCATTCGCTGAAGCATGGTGGGTTACGGCTTCGCCTAACCCACCCTACGGCACCGCGCCTACATCGGCCGATACGTCCGCACATCCCCCGGCACGTTCACGCCTAGCTTGATCTGGCCGACGGAGCGGATGATGTCGTCGCCGAGCAGCTGGGCGAAGCAGGCGTAGCCCCAATCGTTCATGTGCAGGCCGTCGGCGATGACGAAGCTCTCGACCGGGATAGCCTGCTTCTCGTGCCAGTCGCGCATCACCTCGAAGCGCGGGAAGATGCCGACGTGACGGAGCTCGGCGACCTTGCCGAGCAGCTTCACCATCTTGCCGGCGCTCTCGGCGCGCTGGTTGACGGCCGGCGAATATTGCGGATCGACCAGCACGATGTCGGCGCCGCCGGCGGCCTGGATACGGCTGATGCCGTCCTCGACCAGCTTTGCGGTGTCGCCGGGATCGAGGTTGCGCAGCACCGCGTTGGTGCCGACCTGCCAGATCACGAGATCCGGATGCACGTCGATCACCTCGGTCTGGAGGCGCTTCATCATCTCGGGCGCATCCTCGCCGCCGACGCCGGCATTGACGACGGTGATGTCGGCGGTCGGATAGTGCCGGTGCAGCTGCGCGGCGAGGCGATTGGGATAATTGAATTCCGGCGAGCTGGCGCCGAATCCTGCGGTCGACGACGAGCCGAACGCGACGATGAGGACGGGCTTGCCGGCGACGAGCTTGCCCGCGACATGCGGCAGCGAGCCCATCGCCTTCGCACCGCCCTTCGGCGGCAGGCAGGGCACGCGATTGAAGACGTCACCGGCGGATTTGGCGACCTGCTTCACCTTGTCGATGGCGCGCGCGGTGATGCCGCGCTGCTCGGGAGAGGTTGCGGCGACATTGGTCTGTGCGGGCGAGGCGGGCGCCGGATCAACTGACTGCGCGGGTGCGGGCGTCGCCTGTGCGGCTTGCGTCTGCGCATGGGACTGCACGGCCGGCGCCAGCGACAACAGCACTGCTGCTGCAGGCGCGGCCAGCCATGCCGTCAGGCAAAAAGGGCGGAGAGAACTCATTAACGCTAGACCTCAATTTTGCTGCTGGACCGGCTCCAGATGGGCTGCGTCGATCACGAACTGTGCCAACGCCCGGCCAAGGCAATCATGAACCTGCTTCGCCAGCTCGGGCCCGCGGGACGGGCTGAACAGGTCGAACTGACCCTGATCATTCCACTGCCGCATGATCGCGAAACGATCGAACAGCGGAATATCGTGCTCCTGCGCCACGACGCGCATATTATCGAGAAATGGTTGGGCCGAGATCATCGTTTCGGTACGCGGGCTGTACTGCAAATTCATCAAGACGACGTCGGCCCCTGCCTTTTGCAACGCAATAACACCTTCGGTGACGGCGCTGCGGAATTCGTCGGGATCGATGGATCTGATGGCATCCACGGTCCCGGTCTGCCAGACGACCAAAGTAGGCGTTTTTGCTTCCATCAGCTTAACGAAGGTCGAGGCGGCCTCCTCCGCCGTTCGCTTGCTCTGTATTTCTACGGAGACGTGCAGCAGCTCTGACGGCGGCAGCTTTTCCTTCAGAATCGCTTCCATGCGCGCCGGATAGGAGCTGCCCTCCGAGGACGGAATCGTGGTCGAGCGGCTGCCGATGACCAGGATTTCGAGCGGCTTGCCGGCCTTGACGGCCTCGGCGACCTTGGGAAGCTGGCTTTCGCTGGTAAGCAGATAAGACGGCAATTCGCACGCCGCGGGCGCGGTGGCAGGCGCAGCATCGCCCGCGCGCGCCAAAGGCGCGGCGAGGCTACCGCATAGCAGGACCAGGCTCAGGAGAACCTTCGCCTTCATCAGCCCCCTCCCGCCAGATCGGCGTTGCCGACGGCGTTTTTGGTTTTCGCACCGCTCTTGTCAGCCACGCGCTTGTACCACGAAATCACCCAGGCCACGCCCCACATGATCAGGACCCCGGAGAGACTAATCAGCGCATGCATGGCTGCCCCGCCGGAGACTTCGGCGAGAATGAAATGCCCGGCGAAGGCCAGGAAGACGCCGAGGCAGAAGATCTCGAGAGAATGCTGGCCACATAGAATCAATGGTCGCAACCAGCGCGATTTCAAGCCCGGCCAATCCCGGGGGAGGAAGCGCACGGTGAGCGCGGCCAGCGCCAGGAAATGCGTGAAGCGCAGCACGTCGAGGTCGGTCTTGTCGATCGGATACATCCACTGCTCGACCCGCTTCGGCATGAATTGGGAGAGCTGCGGCACGTACCAGGTCAGCGTCACGTAGAACGCCGCGGCGAGATAGGCGATCGAGATCCACATCGTCACCGGCGAAGCCAGGATACGCGACATGCGCCGCGCACCGCCGAGCGCGCACCATGCCCCGAAGACGAACAGCAATTGCCAGGCCAGCGGATTGAACGCCCAGAAGCCGTTCGGATAGGCGGAGAAGTAGAGATCGTATTCCCAGGTGACCGCGTAGAGCACGACCGAGAGGCCGAGCGTGACGTCGGGTCGCCATTTCATCGACCACAGGATCAGCGGCAGCGCCAGCATCAGCACGATGTAGAGCGGCAGCACGTCCATGTTGACGGGGCGGAAACGCAGCAGCAGCGCCTGCACGATGGTGACGTCGGGCTGCTTGAGGAAATCCATGATCCCCATCTCTTCGGTGTAGAGCGGGTTCTCGAACCGGGTTGCGACGTAGGAGATTTCGGCGAGGAAGATCGTGAACAGGAAGACGTGGGCGACGTAGATCTGCCAGACCCGGCGCAGGATGCGCGCGGTGGCGATGACGACGCCGCTCTCCAGCATTGCCCTTCCATAGACGAAGGCGGCGGTGTAGCCGGAGATGAAGATGAAGATCTCGGTGGCGTCGCTGAAGCCGTAATTGCGGATCGTGAACCAGGTCAGCAGACTCGGCGGCAGATGGTCGATGAAGATCAGCCACAGCGCCAGCCCGCGGAACAGGTCGAGCCGGAGCTCGCGCTCGCCGATGGCAGGCAGCGTGATGGCCGGCGCCCTCGCGCGCGGCGTCGCCCCCGCGGGCCTGCTGTCCACAGCCATGCTGTCTGCAGGCCTGACATCAGCGGGCTTGACGTCAGCAGGGTTGGCGGTTCCCGCGATCGTCGATCCCGTCACTTGGTCGGCAATGGTCATCGGGGCCTAAAAACCCTTCGGCAAATCGCGACGTTGAGGAGTGTACCGGTCCGGTCGTCGTCTCGCAAAGCGGCCGGATCACGTCCGGGTGTCATTCCCCTCGAATTCTGGCGGGACGATGTCGCCAAAGCCGCCTCCGGCGTTTGGTTCCAGCGCCGGATTTCGGTATGATAGCAACCATGTACCGCGCCGTGACCCGCCAGATCGAAGTGACCGTCGAGCCGAACTTTGTTCCGGAGCAGTCGTCGGCCGACCGTTCCCGCTACTTCTGGTCCTACACCATCGTCATCGTCAATTCGGGCGAGGAGACCGTGCAGCTCAAGACGCGGCACTGGATCATCACCGATGCCTCCGGCCGCCAGCAGGAGGTCAAGGGCGAGGGCGTGGTCGGCGAGCAGCCGATCCTGGCCCCCGGCGAGCGCTTCGAATACACCTCGGGCGTTCCGCTCTCCACCGCCTCCGGCTTCATGACCGGCCGCTACCAGATGGTCACCGAAAGCGGTGAGCGCTTCGAGATCGACGTTCCCGCGTTTTCGCTGGATAGCCCGGACAACAAGCGGGTGTTGAATTAAGGCCTCGCTCTCGTGTCCGGACGCGCTGTCATTCCCCGCGAAGACGGGGAATCCAGTACGCCGTGGCTTATCGGTTCAATCACCGCCGTCTCGGAGTACTGGATCGCCCCGGTCAAAGTCGGGCGATGACACCGAGTGTATGGCTGCAGACACGCCATCGCAGCCTCGCGGCTCAATTCGCCCGAGCTTTGCTTCATCTTTCGCCCTCTAAAGCCAAGAGGGCGCAGGGAAGACCGGGTGCCGGCTCGCACCCGCGGTCCGCTGCGCGAAAGCACGCGCAAAAAGAACCGCACAGCAGCATACAGGTGGTGCCGATCACTCGGCCTTCCCTGCGCGATGGTTGGACGGCTTATGCCGTGCTCTCCCGGGAGCCGAGTTCCCTCTGGCCTCCCTCGCCGTTCGAATTGACGATGCCGTCTGCCCGGTTGGGCTCGCGCGCACCTTCGAAAGGCTTGACCGTAGCAACGACGGCCAGGACCACACGGTTTTGCCGTACGCGCGTTCGCTGGTCACCACATTATCTCCCGGCCTTGTCGACGTTGCCGAAAGAATGTCGCGAGACGAACTGAACAGCGCCGCTCATCCGCACGAAGCCTCGGGCTCACAGGGACTACCCGCCCTGCCCGCGCCTCTCGTGCCGACGCTGCCGCGTCCACCGCAAGCCCGGCTCGCGATGCGTGACGACACAAGATCGCCCCTCTTGGTGAGCCGGGATGGACGACACATACGCCGAAACCGAATTTCGGTAAAGTGGAATATTTTTGTGCTGGTGGATTGACAGCGGGCGACACAGCGGCTCCCCGCCAAGCTGTCGTAGGGTGGGCAAAGCGAAGCGTGCCCACGTCTTTCGCCGCCGTCGAGAGCTCGTGGGCACGGCGCAGGTGCGCCTTTGCCCACCCTACGAGAGCTCGCTCACGCGTCCTCCACGCCCGCCTCGTCCGGCGTGAAATCGTACACCGAGGAGCAGAACTCGCAGGTGACGACGACCTTGTCGTCCTTGACCATGGCGGCGCGGTCGTCGGGCGAGAAGCTCTTGAGCATGGAGGCGACCGCGTCGCGCGAGCAGGAGCACTGCGCCTTGAGCACCATCGGATTGAACACGCGCACGCCGCGCTCGTGGAACAGGCGGAACAACAGCCGCTCGCCGGAGAGCTCGGGATCGATCAGCTCGACGTCCTCGACGGTCTCGATCAGCGAACGCGCCTCGACCCACGCATCGTCTTCGGCAACGCTGTGCACCTCGACGCCATCGGGGGCATCGCCGGGATGCAGATCAGCCTGCCGCGCGCGCTCCGGCGCCTTCGGCAGAAACTGCATCAGCATGCCGCCGGCGCGCCAGCGATGCTTGCCGCCGTCGTTCGAACGCCACTCCTCGCCGACCGCGAGGCGCACGCGCGTCGGGATCTGCTCGGAGCGCAGGAAATATTCGTGAGCGGCGTCTTCCAGACTGCCGCCATCGAGCGCGACCAGGCCCTGGTAGCGGCTCATGTCGGGTCCCTGGTCGATGGTCATGGCAAGATGACCGCGGCCGAGCAGCGTGCCGGAATCCTTGGTATCGCCGAGACGCGCGGCATCAAAACGCGCATAGGCGCGCAGGCGATCCGGCGCCATGTAGTCGACGACCAGGAACGACACCGGGCCGTCGGTCTGGGCCTGCAGGATGAAGCGACCCTCGAATTTCAGCGCGGTGCCGAGCAGCGTCGTCAGCACGATGGCCTCGCCGAGCAGCTTGCCGACCGGCGCCGGATAATCGTGCTTGGTCAGGATCTCGTCGAGCGCCGGGCCAAGCCGCACCAGGCGCCCGCGCACGTCGAGCGCGTCAACCTCGTAGGGCAACACGGCGTCATCGATCGGAACCGCTGATGGCGCGCGAACCGGGCCTTCGGGGCCGGCTTTCATCTCAGGGGATTGGGAAACCATGGGGCGTTATCTGGGGTCGGAGGGCGGAAATGGAAGGGGGTGCGGGCGGTGTGTTCCGGATACAAGTCGAACTGAACGAAGCAACCTCAAACTCGGTGTCGTCCCGGGGCGCGCGAAGCGCGAGCCCGGGATCCATAACCACAGGATGACGTGATGGCGCGAGCTGACAACTCCGAGTCCTCGCCAAACTCAGTCCTGTGGCTATGGGTCCCGGATCGGCGCTCCGTTCTGGACAACGCTACGCGTTGCCAGAAGCTGCGCTTGTCCGGGACGACACCGTATGTGAGGTGATCGCCGGGCCTCCAGCGAAGCTACTTCACCGCGTCAAAACACCAGGCCAGAATGCCCTTCTGCGCATGCAGGCGGTTTTCGGCCTCGTCGAACACGACCGATTGCGGACCGTCGATCACTTCATCCGTGACCTCCTCGCCGCGATGGGCGGGCAGGCAGTGCATGAACAGCGCGTCGGGCTTGGCCAGCGACATCAGCTTGCCGTTGACCTGATAGGGCTTGAGCACGTTGTGACGGTGCTCGCCTTCCTTGTCGCCCATCGACACCCAGGTGTCGGTGACGACGCAGTCGGCGCCGCGCACGGCGGCCTCCGGATCGGTGCCGAGCATGATCGGCGCGCCGGTCGCCTTGATGAAGTCGCGCATCGCTTTTTTCGGCGCGAGCTCCGGCGGGGTTGCGACATTGAGCTGGAACTTGAAGCGCTCGGCGGCGTGAGCCCAGGACGCCAGCACGTTGTTGTCGTCGCCGGTCCAGGCCACCGTCTTGCCCTCGATCGGGCCGCGATGCTCCTCATAGGTCATGAGGTCGGCCATCACCTGGCAGGGGTGCGAGCGCCGCGTCAGGCCGTTGATGACCGGCACGGTGGCGTTGGCCGCGAGCTCCAGCAACGCGTCGTGGTTGAGGATGCGGATCATGATGGCGTCGACATAGCGCGACAGCACGCGCGCGGTGTCGGCGATGGTTTCGCCGCGGCCGAGCTGCATCTCCGCACCGGTGAGCATGATGGGCTCGCCGCCGAGCTGGCGCATCGCGACGTCGAACGACACGCGTGTCCGGGTCGACGGGCGCTCGAAGATCATCGCCAGCGTCTTGCCTTCGAGCGGCCTGACCGGCTGCTGCGCCTTCTGCTTCGCCTTCATGGCGGAGGACGCCGCGAGCATGTTCTTGAGCTCGGACAGCGGCAGCTCGTTGATATCGAGGAAGTGCTTTGGAGTTTTATTGGGGGACTTGCTCATCAGCTTGCCGCCCGCTTGGTCTGGCTGGACGAGATTGCGGCGCAGGCGCGCTCGAGCCGCCCGACGCTGTCCTCGATCTCGGCTTCGGTCACGATCAGCGGCGGCAGGAAACGCACGACATTGTCGCCGGCCCCGACGGTGAGCAGCTTTTCGTGACGCAGCGCCGCGACCAGATCGCCGGAGGGCACCACGGCCTTGATGCCGATCAGAAGGCCTTCGCCGCGCACTTCGCTGACGACATCGGGATGGCGGTCGATCACGGAGGCGAGCTTCTGCTTCAGCAGCAGCGACATTCTCTGCACGTGGTCGAAGAAGCCGGGCTTGAGCATGACGTCGAGCACGGCATTGGCCGCGGCGACCGCCAGCGGATTGCCGCCGAAGGTCGAGCCGTGCGAGCCGGGCCCCATGCCGGCCGCCGCATCCGCGGTCGCCAGCACCGCGCCGATCGGGAAGCCGCCGCCGAGCGCCTTCGCCAGCGACATCACGTCCGGCGTGACGCCGGTGCGCCGATAGGCGAACAGATCACCACTGCGGCCCATGCCGGTCTGCACCTCGTCGAAGGCGAGCAGCAGGCCCTTCTCATCGCAAAGCTGGCGCAACGCCTTGAGGAAGGTCGGCGTTGCCGAACGCACGCCGCCCTCGCCCTGGATCGGCTCGATCAGGATGCCGGCGGTCTCCGGACCGATCGCCTTCTTGACGGCCTCGATGTCGCCGTGCGGCAGCTGGTCGAAGCCATCCATGGGCGGGCCAAAGCCTTCGAGATATTTTGCAGATCCGGTCGCGGCGAGCGTTGCCAGCGTACGGCCGTGAAAGGCGCCTTCGAAGGTGATGATGCGATAACGTTCCGGATGCCCCTTGGAGAAGTGATGATGGCGGACCAGCTTGATCACACCCTCCAGCGCTTCGGCCCCCGAATTGCAGAAGAACACGAAGTCGGCAAAGCTCTCGTTGCAAAGCCGGTTGGCGAGCTTCTCGCCATCCGGGCTCTGGAACAGGTTCGACATGTGCCAGAGCTTCGTCGCCTGCTCCTGCAACGCCTTGATCAGATGCGGGTGGCAATGGCCGAGCGCATTCACAGCCACGCCCGAGGTGAAATCGAGATAGCGATCGCCATTGGTCGCGATCAGCCAGCAGCCTTCGCCGCGCTCGAAGCCGAGGTCGGCTCTGGCGAAAACGGGGAGCAAATGCGGCGCTGCGCTGTTAGTCATGATGTCACTTGAATGTTGCGGACGGTGTGACGCGTGCATTGCGCAACGCACCATCGACCGGCCCGGAAAACGAAACGTGCCGCCTTTTAAGGGCGGCACGCGCGACTATCTTATGCCTGGCAAGACGGGTGTCAATGCCGCCCGGAAAGCCTCGCGAAACGCTGAATCCGTAGTCTTGCGGTGCCGATTTTGCGGGTTTTCACCACGGAACATGTGGAAGCGAGTCGGCGGACTCTTGCGCGGGAGTCACGCCATATTGTAGCGTTTGGATTGTCAGATACGACATCTCGTGCAGCGGTTCTGATCCCAAGAGTCCTCATGTACCGGCGTAAACGTTCGGGCGTCAGTCACGCGCCCGGCGAGCCTTAAGGGATTCTGACGGCACGGGTTTTTGAAGGCTTAGGCAATCGCTGCGAGGCCCCAGGATGGCTGGCGCGTAGCGAGGGAAAGGGTGCAATGACGGTTTTGACCTGGTCCGACGATCGCGTCGAGCAGCTGAAAAAGCTCTGGGAGGCCGGACTTTCGGCCAGCCAGATCGCAGCTGAGCTCGGCAATGTGACCCGCAATGCCGTGATCGGCAAAGTGCACAGGCTCGGTCTGTCCGGCCGTGCCAAGAGCCCTTCATCGGCAGCGCCCCGGCCGCGCAAGGCGCGTCCCGCGCAGCACATGATGCGGGTGACCCGCCCCATTGCGCGCGGCAACACCGCGCTGGCGCAGGCCTTCGAGGTCGAGGTGGAGGCTGAACCCGTCACCTACGACAACGTGGTGCCGATGAGCCAGCGGCTGTCGCTGCTCGAGCTGAACGAGGCGACCTGCCATTGGCCGGTCGGCGATCCCTCCAGCCCGGATTTCTTCTTCTGCGGCGGCCGGGCGCTGTCCGGCCTGCCCTACTGCGCCCAGCACTCGCGCGTGGCCTATCAGCCGGCGGCGGATCGCCGGCGTGCCCCGGCAAAGCCGGGCCCGCGGTGAGCGGATTTAGCTGATCGCAAAGACGGCAGCCGTCACACGACGGCGCCTCAACCAACTCGGTGTCATCCCCGCGAACGCGGGGATCCATAACCACAGGGCGCAGTTGTCGCGCGAGATGGTCACTCCGAGTCTTCGCCAAATCACTGCCTGTGGTTATGGGTCCCGGATCTGCGCTGACGCTTGTCCGGGACGACGCTGAGTGTGAGGCGACAGCCCACCAACTCCAGCGCTTGCAAACCCTACGCCTGCTCCGCCTTCGCGAAGCGGTCGTCCAGCGCGTAGCCGGCACCGCGGACGGTGCGGATCGGGTCCTGCTCGCGGCCGAGATTGAGCAGCTTGCGCAGGCGGCCGATATGGACGTCGACGGTGCGCTCGTCGATGTAGATGTCGCGGCCCCAGACGCTGTCGAGCAGCTGCTCGCGCGAGAACACGCGGCCGGGATGCTCCAGGAAGAACTCCAGCAGGCGATATTCGGTCGGACCGAGATCGATCGGCCGGCCCGAGCGCGCCACGCGGCGCTTGTCGCGATCGAGCTCGATGTCGCCATAGGCCAGCACTGTCGCGAGCCGCTCAGGACTGGCGCGGCGCAGCAGGCCCTTCACGCGGGCGAGCAGCTCCGGCACCGAGAACGGCTTGACGATGTAGTCGTCGGCGCCGGTCGCAAGTCCCCGCACCCGCTCGCTCTCCTCGCCGCGCGCGGTGAGCATGATGATCGGGAGCTGCTTGGTGTCGGGCCGGGTCCGCAGCCGGCGGCACAGCTCGATGCCCGACAGGCCCGGCAGCATCCAGTCGAGCACGATCAGGTCCGGGATGTGTTCCTTGAGGCGGGTGTCGGCGTCGTCGCCGCGCATCACCGTCTCGACGTCATAGCCGTCGCCTTCGAGGTTGTAGCGGAGAAGCTCGGTGAGAGCTTCCTCGTCCTCAACCACCATAATGCGTGCGCCCATGGTGTCGTCGCTCCTTAAGACTTCAGGTATTCGGGATCGTGGTGGCGAAGGTGGTCATGTCGCCCTTCGGCCGCTTGTCGGTCATCGCCTGGCCCTCGATCATGTAGAACACGGTCTCGGCGATGTTGGTGGCGTGGTCGCCGATCCGCTCGATGTTCTTGGCGCAGAACATCAGATGGATGCAGAACGAGATGTTGCGCGGATCCTCCATCATGTAGGTGAGGAGCTCGCGGAACAGCGAGGTGCAGATCGCGTCGACTTCCTCGTCGCCCTTCCACACCGCCATCGCCGCCGGCAGATCATGTGCGGCATAGGCGTCCAGCACCGACTTGACCTGCTGCTGCACGAGGTCGGTCATGTGCTCCAGGCCGCGGAACAGCTTCAGCGGATGGAAGTCGGTCTCCAGCGCGGCGACGCGCTTGCCCATGTTCTTGGCGAGGTCGCCGATGCGCTCGAGGTCGGTCGCGACGCGCATCGCGCCGACGATCTCGCGCAGGTCCACCGCCATCGGCTGGCGGCGAGCGATGGTGAGCACGGCGCGTTCCTCGATGCGCTTCTGCAACGCGTCGAGCTCGGCGTCGATGGTGACGACGCGCTGGCCGAGCGCGACGTCGCGGCGGATCAGCGCGTCGACGGAATCGACGATCATGCGCTCGGCGATGCCGCCCATCTCGGCGACCAGGCGGGTGAGCTCCTGGAGGTCGGTGTCGAAAGCCTTTGCGGTATGTTCGGTACCCATATTGCGTCTCCTCAGCCGAACCGGCCGGTGATGTAATCCTGCGTGCGCCGGTCGGTCGGCGACGTGAAGATCTTGCTGGTGTCGTCGAACTCGATCAGTTCGCCGAGATACATGAAGGCGGTCTTGTCGGAGACGCGCGCCGCCTGCTGCATGTTGTGCGTGACGATCGCGATCGTGTAGTTCTCGGACAGTTCCTGGATCAGCTCCTCGACCTTGGCGGTCGAGATCGGATCGAGCGCCGAGCAGGGCTCGTCGAACAGGATCACTTCAGGGCGCACCGCGACGGTGCGGGCGATGCACAGGCGCTGCTGCTGGCCGCCGGAGAGCGACAGGCCGGAGGCGTTGAGCTTGTCCTTGACCTCGTTCCACAGCGCGCCGCCGCGCAGCGCCTTCTCGACGCGGTCATCCATCTCGGACTTCGAGATCTTCTCGTAGAGGCGGATGCCGAAGGCGATGTTCTCGTAGATCGTCATCGGGAACGGCGTCGGCTTCTGGAACACCATGCCGACCCGGGCGCGCAGCAGGTTGAGGTCGAGCCTGGGGTCGAGGATGTTGGTCTGGTCCAGCATGAGCTGGCCGGTGGCGCGCTGGCCCGGATAGAGGTCATACATCCGGTTGAAGATGCGCAGCAGGGTCGACTTGCCGCAGCCCGACGGGCCGATGAACGCCGTGACGCGGTTGGCGCCGAGCGTCAGGTTGATGTTCTTCAGCGCGTGGTGCTCGCCGTAATAGAAATTGAGATTGCGCACCGTCACCTTGGCCGGGGCTTCCGGCAGCGGCTGCGAGGCCAGATGGGCGCTGGAACTCATGGATACGGACAGGTCGGTCATTTTGCAGTCCTCTCGGCGCCGAGGATGCGCGCGCCAATGTTCAGGGCAAGCACGGTGAGCGTGATCAGCAGCGCGCCGCTCCAGGCGAGCTGCTTCCAATAGGCGTAGGGGCTCTGGACGAAGTTGTTGATGGTGACCGGCAGATTGGCCATCGTCTTGTTCAGGCCGAGGCTGAAGAACTGGTTCGACAGCGCGGTGAACAGCAGCGGCGCGGTCTCGCCGGCGACGCGGGCGGTGGCGAGCAGCACGCCGGTGATGAGGCCCGAGCGCGCGGCGCGATAGGCGATCCGCTTGATCACCAGCGAGCGCGGCAGGCCCAGCGCCGAGGCCGCCTCGCGCAGGGGATTCGGCACCAGCAGCAGCATGTCCTCGGTGGTGCGCAGCACGACCGGGATCACGATGACGGCGAGCGCGAGCGCGCCTGCGATCGCGGAGAAGCCACGCATCGGCACCACCACCGCGCCATAGATGAACAGGCCGATGATGATCGAGGGCGCCGAGAGCAGGATGTCGTTGATGAAGCGGATCACCGAGGTCAGCTTGTCGTTGCGGCCGTATTCGGCAAGATAGGTGCCGGCGAACAGGCCGAGCGGCGCGCCGATGCCGACGCCGATCACCGTCATGATGATCGAACCGACGATCGCGTTGCGCAGACCGCCTTCGGTCGAGCCCGGAGGCGGCGTATCCGCGACGAAGAGCTCAAGATTGAGGCCGGCCAGGCCGTTGAAGAGCAGCGTGATCAGGATCAGCGCGAGCCAGGTGACGCCGAAGGCGGCCGCGGCGAAGCAGAGTCCGCGGATCACGATGTCCTTGCGGCGGCGACGCGAATAGATCGGATTGAGCGCCATGACGTTACTTCCCCGCCTTCTTGTCCAGCCGCATCAGCATCAGCCGCGCGGCGGCCAGCACAAAGAACGTCAGCACGAACAGCAAGAGGCCGAGCAGGATCAGGCCGGACTGGTGCAGACCGTCGCTCTCGGCGAACTCGGATGCGATCGCCGCCGAGATCGTGGTGCCCGGCGCGAAGATCGATGAGGAGATGCGGAACGAGTTGCCGATGATGAAGGTCACCGCCATGGTCTCGCCGAGCGCGCGGCCCAGCGCCAGCATGACGCCGCCGATGATGCCGACGCGGGTGTAGGGGATCACCACGCTGCGGACGACTTCCCAGGTGGTGCAGCCGACGCCGTAGGCGGCCTCCTTCAGAACCGGCGGCACCGTCTTGAACACGTCGACCGAGATCGAGGTGATGAAGGGCAGCACCATGATGGCGAGGATCAGCGCGGCGTTGAACGTGCTGAGATAGGACGGCGGACCGGCGAAGATCGCGCCCAGCACCGGGACGCCGTCGAAGATCCTGATCATGAAGGGCTGGAAGGTGTTGGCCAGGAACGGGCCCAGCACGAAGAAGCCCCACATGCCGTAGATGATCGAGGGAATGCCGGCGAGCAGCTCGATCGCCATGCCGATCGGGCGGCGCAGCCATTGCGGGCAGAGCTCGGTGAGGAAGATCGCAATGCCGAGACCGACGGGAATGGCGATCAGCATCGCGATGAAGGAGGTGACGAGCGTGCCGTACATCGGTCCGAGCGCGCCGAGCACGGGCGGATCGGCCGACGGCGCCCAGCGCTGTGTCCACAGGAAGGAGAAGCCGTATTCCTTCATCGCCGGGAACGCGCCGACGATCAGCGAGACGATGATGCCGCCGAGGATGAGCAGCACCGAGATCGCGGACAGCCGCGTGATCCAGTAGAAGGTGACGTCGCCGAGCTTGAACGCGCTCAAGGCCTTGGCGCGGTCATACGGTCCGGCGTCGTCGATTACATCGCTCTGAACGGCCATCTCTGCCACGCCGATCCCCTGTGCCCGTTATATACGCTTGTTGTCAGTCTTTTTGTCGGTCTCGCGCTCCGGACGCGGCGCACGCCGATCCGGAGCGGAAGTCTTGCGGGTCCCAGCGCGGCGTCCGGGACAGGAGCACCTTAGCTCTTGATCTCGGCAGCCCAGGTCTTCTCGATCAGGGTCACGACGCCCTCGGGCATCGGGATGTAGTCGAGCTCTTCAGCCGCCTTGCCGCCGCTCTTGAAGGCCCAGCGGAAGAACTTGATGGCTTCCTGCGAGGCCGCCTTGTCGGTGGCGTCCTTGTGCATGAGGATGAAGGTCGCCGCCGTGATCGGCCAGGACTTCTCGCCGGGCTGGTCGGTCAGGATGACGTAGTAGCCGGGCGCCTTGGCCCAGTCGGCGTTGGAGGCGGCCGCCTGGAAGGCTTCGACGGTCGGCTGCACCGGCTTGCCGGCCTTGTTGACGAGACCGGTGTAGGTCAGCTTGTTCTGCTTGGCATAGGCGTACTCGACGTAACCGATCGAGTTCTTGGTCTGGCTGATGTTGCCCGACACGCCTTCGTTGCCCTTGGCGCCGACGCCGACCGGCCACTCGACCGCGGTGCCCTCACCGACCTTGCTCTTCCAGTCCGCGCTGGCCTTGGCGAGATAGTTGGTGAAGTTGAAGGTGGTGCCCGAACCGTCCGAGCGGCGGACCACGGTGATGGCTTCCGAGGGCAGCTTCACGTTCGGATTGAGCTTCTTGATCGCGGCGTCGTCCCACTTGGTGATCTTGCCGAGATAGATGCTGGCGAGCGTCTCGCCGTCGAACACCATCTCGCCGGGCTTCACGCCCTCGAGGTTGACGACGGGGACGATGGCACCCATCACCATCGGCCACTGCACGAGGCCGTCCTTCTCGAGCTGCTCGGCCTTGAGCGGCGCGTCGCTGGCGCCGAAGGTCACGGTCTTGGCCTGGATCTGCTTGATGCCGCCGCCGGAACCGATCGACTGGTAGTTCAGACCGTTGCCGGTCTCCTTCTTGTAGGCGTCAGCCCATTTGGAATAGATCGGGAACGGGAACGTGGCGCCGGCGCCGGTGATGTCGGCAGCAAAGGCCGCTGTCGCCGATGCGGCGACCAAGCCGGCAGCGACGATCGTCTTGAGGAAATTCATGCTGGTCTCCATACAGGGGAGCGAAGCGCCATCAGCGCCCGATCGCGCTCCCCGTGCCGCCCCTTTAGGAGCGGTCGGCTGTGCTTTTACGAAGGTTTCGTGACAGCTGAATGACTATCTTAAGCGACTGAAATCGTTATAAATTCAGCTCAGAGCAGCAGGCTTGCCCTGGGGAAAACAGGCGGTGAAAGTGGCGCCCTGCTTGGGCACGCTCTCGATCAAAAGCCGGCCGCGATGACGGTTAAGAATATGTTTCACCAGCGATAATCCGAGCCCGGTGCCGCCCTGCGAGCGACTGTCGCCGACGTCGACCCGGTAGAACCGCTCGGTCAGCCGCGGCAGGTGCTCGGGCGAGATGCCGGGGCCGAAATCGCGGACCATGATCCGGATTTCCTGAGTTCCATCAATGGCCGCGCCAGATGTCAGCGTCACGATGACGCGTCCGCCGGAGGCGCCGTATTTGAGCGCGTTCTCGATCAAATTCTCGAACAGTCGGAGCAGCTCCTCGCGGTCGCCCGCGATCATCACCGGGCCATCGGGCAGATCGATCTCGACCTCGACCTGGCGCTCGCGCGCCAGCGGCTCGAGCCCGTCGGCGACCTGGCGGATGATCGGCAGCAGGTCGACCAGCGTGTCGGGCCGGACATGGGCCGACAGCTCGACCCGCGACAGCGACAAGAGATCGTCGATCAGGCGCGCCATGCGGGTGGCCTGGTTGTGCATGATGCCGAGGAAGCGCTCGCGCGCCTTGGGATCGTCCTTGGCCTGGCCCTGCAGCGTGTCGATGAAGCCCGACAGTGCGGCCAGCGGCGTGCGCAGCTCGTGGCTGGCATTGGCGACGAAGTCGGCGCGCATCTCCTCGACCCGGCGCAGCGGCGTCTGGTCGTGGAAGGTCATCAGCATGCATTTGTCGGCGCCGCCGAAGCTGGTCGGCACCGGCACCGGCGTGATCATGAGCTCCATCCAGCGGTCGACCGGGACGTGGTCGAGATAGGTCGCGCGCCGCGGCTCGGTGGTCGCGATCGCCTCGCGCAGCGCCGTGATGATCTCCGGCGAGCGCAGCGCGAACTGGGCGAGCTCGTTCCGGCGCAGCGCCGGCGCGAGCTGGGCGGCGGCGGCGTTGAGGTGGATGACGCGGCCGGCGCGGTCGAGCAGCACCGCCGGATCCGGCATGCCGGCGACGACCGCGGCCACCGCCGCGCTCTCGACCGGGGTGATCCGCCTGACGTCGTCGCGCGAGGCGGCGGGATCATGCAGGCGCCACGGGATCAGCGCCGCCGCCGCGATACAGAGGAATACGATCGCGGCGTGCAGCGCCGACAATTCGCCGAGCGAGACCACGACGGACAGCGCCAGCGCCGCGGCGATCAGGATCACGGTCGAATGCCGCAGCCGGTCGGACCAGGGCTGGGCGGAGGGAGAAGAAGATGGGGCGTCGATCGCCATCGGGGCGGACTTCTCCTGGTGGTTTGTCCTTAAGACTTCACTCCTAAGGCCTGACTCCTAAGGCCTTACTCCTAAGGCTTGGCGCCGTCGCTGCGCTCTCTCACGTAAGCGGCTTCACGCGCCGGGCCGGGGTCGAGCTTGAGCGCCGCCTGCTGCAAGCGCTTCGATCGTGCGCCGATGATAACTTCGCGAAACGTCAGCAAGATTACAGATATGACGAAAGGGGACAGATAATAGAGGACGCGGAACAGCAGCATGCCGCCCAGAAGTTCCTCGCGATCCATCTGCCAGAGACCGACCAGCATGGCGGCGTCGAACACCCCGAGCCCGCCGGGCGAGTGGCTGGCGAAGCCGAGCAGGGTGGCCGAGACGAAGATCACCGCGACCACGACAAAGCCGAGATTGGGCTCGTCCGGGACCAGCACGTACATCGCGAGCGCGCAGAAGCCGAGATCGACGATGCCGATCGCGATCTGGAGCAGCGTCAGCGGGCCGCCGGGCAACACCACGGTCCAGGGCCCGCGGCCGACCACGCGCGGCTGGGTCCAGACCCAGACCACGTAGCCGACCAGCCCGACGATGATCATCAGCGCCATCACCCGGTTCAGCCAGGGCGGAAGCAGGTCGATCGAGGCGGCGGCCTCCGGATGATAGGAGATGCCGAGGCCGAGCACGGCGGCATTGCCGAGCCAGAAGGTCAGGCCGGCAAGGAAGCAGATCTTTGCGACGTCGATCGCGTTCAGCCCGTAGGCCGAATAGATGCGATAGCGCACCGCACCGCCGGTGAAGACGCTGGCGCCGACATTGTGGCCGATCGAATAGCTGGTGAAGGCCGCCAGCGCGTTGATGCGATAGGGCACATGGGCATGGCCGATCGCGCGCACGGCGAACAAATCGTAGAAGGTCAGGGTGAAATAGCCCGCGGTGACGAACAGCGCCGCCATCGCAATCTGGGTCGGCTCGGTGCTCTTGATCGCCTCGAGGACTTCGTTGAAATCGATGCCTCGCAGCATGTGGTAGAGCACATAGCAAGCGATGCCGATAACCGCGACGCTGATCACAACGCCAAGCTTATGCAGGATTTGCTTCTGGCGCAGAAACGACACCGCCCTGCGTATGGCTTCCAGCATCTAGACCTCGAACAACGCTTCAGCGGCCAGGGTGGCCGGCGAACAGGCGGACGACGCACAGGCACTCAACGAACGGCACTCGACGATCCCTTGCCGCCGGCTCCGGCATCGCGCATGCCCCCCGCCCCTCCACTAGCGCGTTTTGGGGCGGAGTGGAATTCGCCAATTCGAACAAAAACACGTGCATTCAATATTTTAGGCAGGGTTGCGGGCTCCTGATGCACGGTTTGGCGCCTTCGGCGGCAGGACCTGAGGCGAATCTCCATGGCGATCCTGCGCAGGCGCCATGAAGTTTTGATGATTTCGGCCGCATAATGTTCCTTCACGCCTTAAGCCGACGTCAATCTATGGACCGCGCCCGCCTGTTGAAAGAGGGCGGTCGACGCTGCCGTTCACGGATTTCCGGCGCGCCGTAAGGCCGCGGCGGCCCCGCTCCAGCGCCTCACTCCGACCGAAGGGGTCGGGTGCGTAGCAACGTCACAGAGCGGCGGGCGGTGCGGTGCGCGCAACCACCCGGTCGCGCAGCCAGGCGCCGATGGTGCAGCCGACGAGGTAGCAGGCGAACATGATCAGGCCGAGATCGAGCCAGTAGCCGAAGCGGCCGGGAACGACGTGTGCGAACGAGGCCGCGACCAGGGCGGCAGCAAGCGCGGCGAGCCAGCGCGCCGTCACCTTCGAGGTGCCGTTGCCGCGCTGGACCACCGAGATCCAGCCCATGCAAAAGCCCAGCAGCAGCGAGCCGATCAGCCAGCCCAGATGGAACGAGACGAGATAGGGCATCGTCACCTCACCAGAAATTCGATGCGGCGGTTCTGCGCCTTGCCTTCGTCGGTGTCGTTGCCGGCGAGCGGCTGCGTGCTGCCATGGCCGACCGCGGTGAAGCGGCTGGCGGGCAGGCCGGCCTTGACCAGATAGTCGATCACCGCCTGTGCGCGCTTCTCCGAGAGAGCCCGGTTGAAGCCGTCCTCGCCGTCGGCGTCGGTATGCCCGGCAACCTCGACATTGGTGGTGGGGCAGCGCAGCGCCGTCTCGATCAGATGATCGAGGATGGCGGCGGAATCCGGATCGATGTCGGCGCGCTTGGCCGCGAAGCGAATCTTGCCCTTGGCGAGAAGGTCCGTGAACAATTGCTGGCACACGGTGCCGTCGACCGGGCCCGCCGCGGGCTTCACGGTGATCTCCGGCTTGTACTGCCAATTCTTCGGGAAGTCCTTGCCGAGGCCGGCGCGGATGTCGTTGGCGGCCGCCTCGTAGAGCGCGTCGCCCGACAGCTTCACCTCGCGGTCGGAGACGACGAGCGTGCCGGTCGACAGCCGCGACAGCGCGCCGAGCGCTGCGACCACGGCGGTGTTGAAGGAGCCGGGCGCGCCGACGCTGGCCTTGAGATTGTCGACGACCTTCTCGGTGAAGAATTTTCGCGCGGCGCTGGTGGCGATCGCGGCGTGGATGGTGTTGTCGGGAACGTAGCCGGTCAGCGTCACGGTCGCGGCGACCGGATCCTTGTAGGCCTGGAAGATATAGGGCGGCGCCTTGACGTCGTTGGCGGCGACCGAGAAGCCCTCGGGCAGGTTCTTCAACGCAGCCACGATCGCCTCGCGGCCGCCGAGATCGCGCGCCATGCCCGACAGATTGACCTTGGTGTCCGTGATCGTGATCTTGCCGTCCTTCAGCTTGCCGATCTGGTCCAGCAGCAGCATCGCGGCGGCCTCGAACCGCGGCGGCGCACCGCGCGCCAGCCCCATCTGGTCGGCCACCTCGACGCCGCCGACCTCCTTGCGGGCCGCCTCGGTCAGCCGGCCCTTCATCGACGGCAAGGGCGCGGAGCCGGACAGCGTCACCCGCACCACGTCGCGCTCGGCGTTCCAGACGAAGGGTTTGGCCTCGGGAACAAGGCGGGTCCGGTCGTCGACCAGGCGCACGCCCGGGACGGTCTCGACCGCCACCACGGCATCGCGGCGCCCCTCCTCGGAGAAGGCGTCCGCGGCCAGGCTGACGTCGCGGCCGTCGACCGCGATCCGGGTCTTGTCCAGAACGGTGTCCTTCAGCGCCGCCGAGCTGCGGGCCGACAGGTCGGCTTCGACCGGTAAGGTGTTATTCCAGGCCGCAAATCCCCACATGACGGCCAAGGGGATCAGCCCCGGCCACCATTTGCTGGCCCACTTGAAAAGCTTCTGCATTCGACGACCCGAACTCTGGAACCGGAGACAAAACAAACCCTTGGCAGGCTGTCAAACCGGAAATGGTGCCCTTGCGAAGGCCCCGCCTGGACAATCGGAATAACTTTTTCTTCAAGGGTTCTTCCGTAAGTTGAAAGTGGAATGCCAGAGTCCGCCAGCGGGTCATGAAACAACTGCGTAACAACGTCATCCGCGCCGGGCTGGGAGCACTCTATTTCAGCGGGGCGCACCACCTGCTGCGCCCGCTTTTGTCGGGCGTCGGCGCCATTTTCATGCTGCACCACGTGCGGCCGGCCCGTGAGGCCGCGTTCCAGCCGAACCGGCATCTCGAAGTCACCCCCGAATTCCTGCGTGCGACGCTGTGCCATCTGCGCTCGCGCGACATCGACATCATCAGCATGGACGAGCTGCATGAGCGGCTGGTGCAGGGCCGGTTCGACCGCCGCTTCGCCGCCTTCACCTTCGACGACGGCTATCGCGACAATCTGGACTACGCGCTGCCCGTGCTGCGCGAATTTGACGCGCCTCTGGCGGTCTATGTCGCGAGCGATTTTGCCGAGGGCACTGGACGGCTGTGGTGGGCGGCGCTGGAGGCCGTGATCGCCAAGGTCGAGCAGATCGACGTCAGAGTAGGCCATTCCGTGCTGCGGCTCGATGCGACGACGCCAGCCGCCAAGCAGGCAACGTTCGACCGGCTGCACGATTGGCTGCGCGCACTGCCGGGCGAGCACGATCTCAAACGGGAGATCGAGGCGCTCTGCGCGACATACGATGTCGACATGGCAGCGCTGTGCCGCAGCCTCTGCCTGTCCTGGGCCGAGCTGAAGACCTTTGCCGCCGATCCGCTGGTCACGATCGGCGCGCACAGCGTCAGCCATTGCAACCTCGCCAAGCTGGCGGAAGACATCGCCGCGCAGGAGATCGCCACGAGCCGCGCGCGGATCGAGCAGGCGCTGGACCGCCCCGTGCTGCATCTCGCCTATCCCTATGGCGACCGCGAGGCCGCGGGGATGCGCGAATTCGGCCTTGCTGCAACGGCGGGCTTCAAGACCGCGGTGACGACGCGGCCCGGCATGCTGTTCGCCGACAATGCCGCCCACATGACGGCGCTGCCGCGCGTTTCGCTCAACGGCAACTACCAGGACGCGCGAATCCTGCCGGTGCTGACCTCGGGCGCCGCAACCGCGATGTGGAACGGTTTTCGCCGGATCGCGGCGGCGTAGGCGCTCCGATCACCGCCGTCGTCCCTGCGAACGCAGGAACCCATACCGCGTGATCTATCGGTTTGTGATCGGTGGGCGGACCGAACGACTAGCCTTCGCCAAACTTCTCCCTGTGGTTATGGGTCCCTGCGTTCGCAGGGACGACACTGAGCTGGTTGAACGGCTCATGCATTCCACGCGCGGCCTTCCTTGACTCCCCACCCCTCCCCGCTCAAAACATCGCCAACCCAGGGAGGCACCATATGTTCAACGATCTGTTCTCGCTCAAAGGCCGCGTCGCGCTGGTGACCGGCGGCTCGCGCGGCATCGGCAAGATGATCGCGGCGGGATTTCTCAGCGCCGGCGCTGCGAAGGTCTACATCACCGCGCGCAAGGCGGGGCCGTGCGAGGCCACCGCCAAGGAGCTCACTGCGCAATATGACGGCGAGTGCATCGCGCTCCCGATCGACATCTCGACCGTCGAAGGTTGCGACAGGCTCGCCGGCGAAATCATCAAGCTGGAGCCGAAGCTCGACATCCTCGTCAACAATGCCGGAGCTGCCTGGGGCGCGGAGTTCGACGAGTTCCCCGAAAGCGGCTGGGACAAGGTGATGGATCTCAACGTCAAGTCGCTGTTCTTCCTGACCAAGGCGCTGGCCAAGCCGCTACGCGCGGCGGCGTCGCACGAGCGGCCGGCGAAGGTGATCAACATCGCCTCGGTCGACGGCATCTTCGTCAATCCGGGCGAGACCTATTCCTACGCCGCCAGCAAGGCCGCCGTGATCCACCTGACGCGGCGCATGGCGACGAAATTGATCAAGGACAACATCAACGTCACCGCGATCGCGCCGGGCGCGTTCAAATCCGACATGAACCGGGCCGCGCGCGACCATTCGGACGAAGTCGCAAAGCGCATTCCGGCGCGTCGGATCGGGACCGACGAGGACATGGCAGGGCTGGCGATCTATCTCGCCTCGCGTGCGGGTGATTACGTGGTCGGCAACACCATCGCCGTCGATGGCGGCGTGGTGTATGCGAATGCCGGGCTGGAGATCGCGGGGTAGGTGGCGCGAGCTAGCATAGAGCGCGCCTCATACTCGCTGTCATGCCCCGGCTTGACCGGGGCATCCAGTACGCCGCGGCTTCTCGGCTCTATCACAACCGTCTCTGGAATACTGGATCGCCCGGTCAAGCCGGGCGATGAGAGTGAGTGCGTGGCGCGGTCGTCGCGTCTCGCAGGCGCCCCTACGACTCGATCTTCACATACTCGAAATCGCCGGGCTTGTTGTCGATGCCGACCTTCGGCGGCGAAATCCAGGAGGCGAACTTGCCGCTCTCCGTGACGGGCTGCATCAGGGAGGTGATGAAGTCGCCGTCGGCGGTCGAGGGCAGCCATTCGTCCTTGCGCTTGGCCCAGGTGGCATCGTCGATCAGGAGGCCGTCGGGCGTCGCGTGCACGTCCTTGAACTCGCCGATATGGCGGTGGAAGGCGACGTTCGGCAGCTTGAGCTGGAAGTCATATCCGGCGGTCGAGATCACCTTGTTCCAGCGCAGCATGCCCTTGACGCAATCCTGGCTGTAATCGTCGCGCAGGCGCATGTTGAGCGCGGTCAGCGCCGGCTCGTCGACCAGCTTGATCTCGCCGTTGATGAACTTCAGCACCGGATAGGTGGCGTTCTTGAGCTGGTGATCATCCTCGATCTGGGTCTCGTGATAGCGGCCCTTGATGCCGGCGTTGAAGGCGTTCGCCGCGTTGGTCGAGACCTCCGAGCCAAACAGATCAAGCGACAGCGTGTAATGCAGGTTCAGCTTCTTCTGGATGGTCGGCAGGTCGATCACCCCGAGCGCGCGGACTTTCGCGATGTCGGTGGGGTCGGTGATGCCGGCCTCGCGCATCGCATCGCAGGTGCGCTGCACGACGCGGGTGATGCCGGTCTCGCCGACGAACATGTGGTGCGCTTCCTCGGTCAGCATGAAGCGGCAGGTGCGCGACAGCGGATCGAAGCCGGACTGCGCGAGGCTGTGCAGCTGCATCTTGCCGTCGCGGTCGGTGAAATAGGTGAACATGAAGAACGACAGCCAGTCCGGCGTTGCCTCGTTGAAGGCGCCGAGCATGCGCGGTGCGTCGGCATCGCCGGAGCGGCGGCGCAGCAAATCATCGGCTTCCTCGCGGCCGTCGCGGCCGAAATATTTCTGCAGCAGGTAGACCATCGCCCAGAGATGGCGGCCTTCCTCGACATTGACCTGGAACAGGTTGCGCATGTCGTAGAGCGAGGGCGCGGTCTTGCCGAGATGGCGCTGCTGCTCGACCGAGGCAGGCTCGGTGTCGCCCTGAATCACGATCAGGCGGCGCAGCATGGCGCGATGCTCGCCCGGGACTTCCTGCCAGGCCGGCTCGCCGTAATGCTCGCCGAACGGCACGACGCGGTTCTCTTCCTGCGGCGCAAGCAGGATGCCCCAGCGATAGTCGGGCATGCGGACATAGTCGAACTTCGCCCAGCCGCGCGGATCGACCGAATAGGCGGTGCGCAAATAGACCAGCGATTCCTGGAAGCCTTCCGGCCCCATGTCGCTCCACCAGTCCATGTAGCCGGGATGCCAGCCTTCCAGCGCTTTGAGCACCTGGCGGTCTTCGGCGAGATTGACGTTGTTGGGAATCTTGGTCGAGTAGTCGACGTTCATGATGTTCATGTTCATGGCCGTGCTCCTTGCTCCCTGTCGTGTCCCGGACGCAGTGCTGCACTGCTGAGCCGTGACCTGTGTCTGGTCCGTCTGGGTCCCGGTTCTGCGTCGCACCGCTTCGCGTTGCGTCGCGCCCGGGACACGAAAGTCGCTAAACCCGCGTCATATCGAATTTCGGCTTCTGCCCGCTGCCATAGCGGCGCAGCGCGCCTTCCTCGCCGACCGCGTTGGGGCGCTGGAAGATCCAGTTCTGCCACGCGGTCAGGCGCGAGAAGATTTTCGATTCCATCGTCTCCGGGCCGACGAAGCGCAGGCTGGCTTCCATGCCGGTGAGGCTGTCGGGCGAGAAGCTGGCGCGCTCCTCCAGGAACACGCGGACCTCGTCGTCCCAGTCGATGTCGTCGAGCGCGAAGGTGACGAGGCCGAGCTCTTCGGCCTGTTCGGCATCGAGCGCGGTGCCCATCGTGGCCTCGGCGCGTTCCACATCGGAGGGATCGGCCTGGAAGCGCGACTCCAGCCGGGTCAGGCCGTGGCTCATCGGATACGGGCCGAAATTCATGGCGGAGAGCTCGATCGACGGCGGCGGACGGTTGTCGCCCTGGCGCGTGCCGATCAGCATGTAGGAGCGGTCGGCGGCGAAGACGAGTTCGGCCAAGGTGCCGGCGAAGCAGGAGCCGGGCTCGACCAACGTCACCAGCGTGCGCGAGGTGACGTCGATGCGCTTGAGCACGCGCTTCCAATAGTGGCGGATCTCGTTGACCAGCCAGTGCGCCTTGTTGGCTTCGAGGAACGCGTCGTGCGCGAGCACATGGGCGCGGTCGCCATGGCTCTTGAACACCAGCATGGCGATCTCGAGCTCGTTGATGCGCAGATGAAGGATGGCGTCGTCGAGCTCGCGCGCGACCTGGAGCGGCCAGAACGAAGCGCCCTGCGCCATCATGCCGTCGATGTCGGCGGGCGGCGCGGCCTCCGGCGCCTTGATCGCAATCGTGGCGATGCGGGCGGCACGGTCGATGTCGACGGTGACGAAGCCGTAACGGATGCTGGTCGCGTCGATCGCGCGCTTGAGCTGTGTCAGCGCGATGCCCTTGCCGCTGCCCTTGCGCTTCGAGGCGGCCGCAAATTCCTTGGCACGCTCGGCGATCTTGCCTTCGAGCTTCGAGTTCGGCGCGATCTCGTCGACGAGGCGCCACTGCACGGCGCGCTTGCCCTTCACGCCCTCCTCGATGGTGCAGAAGAAATCGGCATGGTCGCGGCGCACCTTGCGCTTGTCGACCACGCGCGTCAGCCCGCCGGTGCCCGGCAGCACCGCGAGCAGCGGCACTTCGGGCAGCGCCACCGAGGAAGCGCCATCGTCGGCGAGGATGATGTAGTCGGTCGCGAGCGCCAGCTCATAGCCGCCGCCGGCGGCCGAGCCGTTCACCACGGTGATGAAGCGCTGGCCGGAATTCTCCGACGAATCCTCCATGCCGTTGCGGGTCTCGTTGGTGAACTTGCAGAAGTTCACCTTGTGGGCATGGGTGGAGCCCGCGAGCATGCGGATGTTGGCGCCGGCGCAGAACACGCGGTTCTTGGCCGAGCGCATCACCACGACCTTCACGTCCGGATGCTCGAAGCGCAGGCGCTGGACCGCGTCCGCCAGCTCGATGTCGACGCCGAGATCGTAGGAATTGAGCTTGAGCAGATAGCCCTCGAACAGGCCGCCGTTCTCGTCGACGTCCATGGTCAGCGTCGCGACGTCACCCTCGACCGCGAGCTTCCAGTGCTTGTAGCGCGACGGTTCGGTCTGGAAATCGATGAATGTCGCGCCGCCTGCGAGGCGCCGATCTTCCCCGGCCATGGGCCACCCTTGAGCTCGTTTTGGTTTACCGTTAGATGCACAATAGTGCATCTTTTTGAATGCGTCTAGCCCTTAACCGCTCATGCATGCACTTTGTTTCATGCAGTCGGTCAGAACCGCACAATCGCGCCAAGCGCGATCCAGTCGGCCTTCGACAGCTGCGGGCGGCCGATCTTGGCCTGGAGCAGCGCCACCAGGGCCGCGACCGGAAAGCTCTCGACAAAACCGTCGCCGCCGCTGGCTCCCTTGCGCGCGCTCAACGCTCGCAGCTCCGCCAGCGCGTCGCCGAACAGGCGCGCGGCCGAATGCGCCTTCTGCATGCGCAAGCGCAGATTGGCGTTGGCGATATGGATGCAGGCGCGCAGCAGGATGCGTTCGCGGCCGCTCTGCGGGGCTGCGGCCCACACCGTCTCCAGCACCTCCTGCGCTTCCCAGAAATAGCCGCGGTCGTTGAGCGCGAGCCCGTAGCGCAGCGCCGGATGGCGCGCCGGCACGAAGCCGCGAAAGGCCGAGGGCACCAGCGCCTTGGCCAAGCCAAGCGTTTCGTTATCGGCCTCGATGCCGCCGGTCTCGCCCGGCACATAGGCCCATTGCGGCCATGGCAATGGGCCGGCCGCATGTGAAGGCACATTCATGGATGTGCCTCCGCATGGTCATGCGGCGCGTCCCCCGAGTCCCTGATCGTCGCGCAGGGCCGCTTTTGCAAATTGCTCAATCGCGTCAAGCGTCGCCCCCGGCGCTTCACGATGCGGGGAATGGCCCGCGTCTGAAATGACTTTAAAATCTATCGGACAGTAACACTCTTCCTGCGCAATTTCGACCTGACGCAGTGTCCCATATTGGTCGCCCGCACCTTGCAGGACCATGATGGGAACGCGGATATAGGCCAGATATTCCGAGATGTCCCAGTCGCGGAATTTCGGATCGAGCCAGGCGCCGTTCCAGCCGTAGAAGGCGTTGTCGACGTCCTTGTGCCAGCGCGCGAGCTTGGCCTTCAGGTCCGTGGTCTCAAAGCTCGCCTTGATCGCGGCGATCGATTTCACCGAGATGTCCTCGACGATGAAATGCGGCGCGATCAGCACGAGGCCGCTGACACGGTGATCCTGATGCGCGCCGGCATAGATCGTCGCGATCGAGGCGCCGTCGGAATGGCCGAGCAGCAGGCCGCGCTTGAAGCCGATCGCATCGAGCAGCTTCGGCAGCACGTCCAGCGCCTCGCGCTGCATGTAGTCCAGCGGACGCGGCAATGTCACCGGGCTCGACTGGCCGTAGCCGGCGCGCGAGTAGAGGAAGATGCCGGCACTGGTCGCTTGTTGCAGCTTCTCAGGGAAATCGCCCCAGAGCCCGACCGAGCCGAGGCCTTCGTGCAGCATGACGATGGTGGGGGCGTCGGCGGATGGCGGCGCGAGCCATTTATATTCGAGGCTGGCGCCGCCGATGCTGAGGAAGCCGGTGGGGGTGAGGTTGGTCATGCTGTCACTCTTCGTCCGTCGCATTCAACGTGGGACGCCGTCACGCGCCACTTGCTCAGTCGTTCCCTCCCCCCTTGCGGGGGAGGGCTAGGGAGAGGGGTGCCACACGGGGACTCCCGATGCGACGAAGAACGTCTGGTGCGCGACGACGAACACCTTTTGCTGGGCTACCCCTCTCCCCCGCCCTCCCCCGCAAGGGGGGAGGGAGCGCAGTGGAGTTTGCCGCGACGGTGTCAGTCACCATCAACATGCGCGCATGCTCAATTCGCGCCTTCCCGCAGCTTGAACCGCTGGATCTTTCCCGTCGCCGTCTTCGGCAAGGACTCCACCACGTCGATCCAGCGCGGATATTTCCAGGGGCCGATCTTCTGCTTGACGTGCTCCTTGAGCATCTCCTGCAGCCCCGTCGTCGTTGCGCCCGGCCGCAGCACGACGAAGGCCTTTGGCTTCAACAGGCCTTCGGGATCGGCCTCGGGCACCACGGCGGCTTCCAGCACGGCGGGATGGGTGATCAGCGCGCTCTCGACCTCGAACGGCGAGACCCAGATGCCGGAGACCTTGAACATGTCGTCGGCGCGGCCGCAGAAGGTGTAGCGGCCGTCAGCGTCGCGGACATATTTGTCGCCGGTGCGGGTCCAGGGGCCCTCAAAAGTGCGGCGGCTCTTGTGGCGCTGATTCCAATAGCCCTCGCCGGCCGAGGGCGCATCGACCAGGAGCTCACCGACCTCGCCGTCGGCGACGTCCTGGCCGGCCTCGTTGACCAGCCGCACCGCATAGCCCGGCACCGGCTTGCCGGATGAGCCGTATTTGATGTCGCCGGGCGCATTCGACAGGAAGATGTGCAACAGCTCGGTCGAGCCGACGCCGTCGAGAATGTCGACGCCGAAGCGCGATTTCCAGCTGGTGCCGACGGATTCCGGCAGCGCCTCGCCGGCCGAGGTGCAGATGCGCAAGGCACCGCCGCCACGTTCCGCCTTCATCGTCTCGTCGTTGAGCATCGCCGCGAACAAGGTCGGCACGCCGTAGAAGATCGACGGCTTGTAGCGGTTCATCAAGTCGAACATCCGCGCCGGCGTCGGCCGTTCGCTGTTCAGGATCACGCTGGCGCCGACCGACATCGGGAAGGTCAGCGCGTTGCCGAGCCCATAGGCGAAGAACAGCTTGGCGGCGGAGAGACACACATCGCTCTCGCGGATGCCGAGCACCTGTTTGGCGTAGGTGTCGGCGGTTGCCTGCAAATTGGAATGGATATGGCGCACGCCCTTGGGCATGCCGGTCGAGCCGGACGAATAGAGCCAGAACGCCGGCTCGTCAGGATGCGTCGCGGCGGTGGCGAACTGATCGCTTTCGCCGTTGAGCTCCTCGGCAAGCTGCTTGTGCCCGTTCTGCTTGGCGCCGGAGACCACGACATGCTCGAGATCGGGCATGCGGCCGACCACGTCCTTGATGACGGGATAGAGTGCCTCGGAGACGAACAGCACGCGCGCGCGGCAGTCGGCGAGGATGTAGGCGTACTGGTCCGCGGTCAGCAGCGTGTTGAGCGGCACCGGCACGATGCCGGCGCGGATCGCGCCCAGGAACAGAAGCGGGAAATCGACGGTGTCCAGCATGATCATCGCCACGCGCTCCTCGCGGCGGACGCCGAGCCGGCGCAGCATGTTGGCGGCGCGCCGGCTCTCGCGCTGAAGCTCGCCATAGGTGAGCCGCGAGACGGTGTCGTCGAAGGCGAGCTTGTTGCCGCGGCCCTGCTCGACGTTACGGTCGAGCAGCCAGGTCACCGCGTTATAGGATCCCTCGCTCACGGACTTCTCCCCCGAATTTAGAATTATAATTCATAGAAAGACACCGCATTGGCTTGCTGTCAATGCTAGCAGGCATTATGTTTCATTAAAATGCGCCGCAGGACACCCTTCAAAGAGACATCCCTTAAAGAAGGCTCATGACCGACAGTCCCGACGCAGAATCCCGATTTCTCGAACAGCTCGGCCAGCGCGTGCGCACCATGCGCGCGCTACGCGGCATGTCGCGCAAAGTGCTCGCCAAGGTATCAGGAATCTCGGAGCGCTACATCGCGCAGCTCGAAAGCGGCAAGGGCAACGTCTCCATCGTGCTCTTGCGTCGCGTCTCCGACGCGATGGGCGCGCATCTCGAAGATCTGCTTCCCAGCGCCGATCCGACGCCGGATTGGCAGATGTTTCGCGACCTGCTGCGCAAGGCCACGCCTGCCCAGATCGCGCAGGCAAAAGATCTGCTCGCCGGCGGCAGTGCAACCGCACCGCGGCGCGCGCCGTTCTGCGGCATCGCGCTGATCGGCCTGCGCGGCGCCGGCAAGTCGACGCTCGGCCGGATGCTGGCGAAGAAGGTCGGCTGGAGTTTTGTCGAGCTCAACAAGGAGGTCGAGCAGCAGAACGGGCTCTCGGTCGCCGAGATCATCGCGCTGTACGGCCAGGAAGGCTTTCGCCGCATGGAGCAGGCGGCACTGCAACAGCTGCTCGCGCGCAACGAGCTGATGGTGCTGGCGACCGGCGGCGGCATCGTCTCCGAGCCTTTGACCTTCGACCAGATCCTGACCTCGTTCTACACGATCTGGCTGAAGGCCGAGCCCGAAGAGCACATGGCCCGCGTCCGCCGTCAGGGCGATTTGCGTCCAATGGCGGACGACCGCTCCGCGATGGCGGAGCTGCGCAACATCCTGCTCAGCCGCGAGCCCCTGTATTCGCGCGCGACGGCGGTGGTGGACACGGCAGGTCTCAGCGTCGACGCAGCGGCCGCGCGGCTGATCGATGCGGTGCGGCCCGTGCTGCAGAACGAAGCCCGCAGTTTTGGCTTGCGCAGCGTGGCGCTGTAGGTAATTGACCAGCCTCGGCCGTCGTCCCGGACGAGCGAAGCGAAGATCCGGGACCCATACCGCGTGATCTATCAGTTGCGATCGGTAGAAGTACCGAACAGCGAGCCTTCGCCAAACTCCTCCCTGTGGTTATGGGTCCCGGATCTGCGCGCGCTTGAGGCGCGCTTGTCCGGGACGACAGCGGGGATTTTGCACGACCTCCGGCAACACTATATCAAAGCGTCACAGCGAGTTTTTTGGACAGATCATGACCTCCACCGACGTCACCACCATGTTCGAGCGGATCGGCGGCAGTGCCACGATCGACGCCCTTGTCGACCGCTTCTACGACCGCATGGACACGCTGCCGGAGGCGCAAGTGATCCGCGCCATGCATGCGGACGACCTCGGCCTGATCAGGGACGTGCTGAAGCGCTATCTCACCGAGTGGACCGGCGGCCCGCGGCTTTACTCCGTCGAGAAGGGCCATCCGCGGCTGCGCCAGCGGCACATCGGCTTTGCCATCGGCGATGCCGAGCGCAATGCGTGGATGCTGTGCATACGCGGCGCGATGGAGGAGACGATCGCCGACCTCGCTGCGGGTCAGGACCTCGACAAGGCGATATCAGGCCTCGCCGACTGGATGCGTAACCGGCCGTGACGCTGCTTACCGGAGCGTAGCCCATACTTCCGACGCGGCTAGATCGACCAGTAGTTCGGATGCTGGTAGGGCCGCGAGCGGTCGCCCCAATCGAACTCCTCACCATCGACTTCGCAAGGACCGCTGCTCAATTGCTCCGGCGTCAGTTCGACCTGGAAGGCCTGACGTCCCGGATCATATTTGAGCGCGCTCCATTGCACGGGGTAATGGTGATGTGTCCCGAGCGGCCTGCCGGTCTTGATCACGGCGTAAGCGACCGTTCCACTGACCTTGTCGAGCATCAATCGCTCGATCGTGCCGAGCTTCGTGCCGTCGCCACCATAGACGGCGACGTGCTCGACGCGATCACTGGGAACCATGGTGTGTTGCATGGCGTGCTCCCTGGTGTTGTGTGGAGCGCATTATAGCACAGACGGCGGACTGTAGGGTGGGTTAGCGTCAGCGTAACCCACCTCTTTAGGTCTCGGGGCGCGAGAAGTGGTGGGTTACGCCAAGCGACTGCGCTTCGCGCAGCCGCCAAGGCTAACCCACCCTACGCTTACAGCAGCTGCGAACGCACGGACTCCGCGCCTTCCCGCAACAGCGGCAGGAAACGGCCGATCAATTCCTGCGCCGGCACCCGATCGACATGGGCGCCCATGTTGATGGCGGCGACGATGACATCGTCGTAGCGGCACACGGGGACCGAGATCGAGCGGAAATGCGGCTCGGCCTCGCGGTCGACCAGCGAATAGCCTTGCGCGCGATCAGCCGCAATACGCGCAAGCAGCGCCTTGGGATCGGTCACCGTCTGCGGCGTCAGCGCCTCGCGTTGCATCGCCTTCAGGCGGGCAACAAGATCGGCATCGTCGAACTGACCGAGCATGGCGCGGCCGACCGAGGTGCAGAAGGAAGGCAGACGGTAACCGATCTCCAATCCGCCCGAGAACATGCGCGCCGGACTGCTGCGTGCGACGAACACGACGTTGTCACCATCAAGCACCGCGAGCGACGATATTTCGTTTGCCGCCGTCGCGACCCGATCGAGCACCGGCTGCAGCACCGTGACGAGCTGGTTGGATCGCAGATAGGACGCTGCGAGCGTCAGCACATGCGGCGTCAGCGAAAATAGTTTTCCATCGCCAGAGACAAAACCGCCGCGCTGGAGCGTGAACAGCATGCGCCGTGCGGTGGCGCGCGGCAGCTCGGCGGCGCGGGCGAGATCGCTCAAGGTCATCGGGCCTGCCGTGGTGCCGAAGCATTGCAGCAGGCGCAGGCCACGATCGAGGCTCTCGACGAAATCCGTCGCACGCTCGTCGCTCTCGCTTCGCTTCAGCTTGGGCATGCTCGGGACAATCCTGCAAAATAGTGCTTGCTGCTGGTTCAAGGCATGTCATAATTCGCCCATTCGTTCAATAGGCGAACAAACGCCACTCCACAAAGGGATGTCCTCGCCATGATGAGCCAGGAGCAGAACGACCTGATCACCCGCACCGGTCCGAAGGACCCCTGCGGAAAGCTGATGCGGAGCTACTGGCAGCCGGCGGCCCTGGTGGATGAACTCGAAGGCGATCGTCCCATCCGCCCCGTCAAACTGCTCGGCGAGAATCTGGTGCTGTTTCGCGACGAAGCTGGCCGCTACGGCCTGATCGACCGTCACTGCGCCCATCGCGGCGCCGACCTCGCCTTCGGACGGCTCGAGCACGGCGGCCTGCGCTGCGCCTTCCACGGCTGGCTGTTCGACGCCACCGGCCAGTGCATCGAGACGCCGGCCGAGCCGAAGGACTCGAAACTCTGCCAGAACATCAGGCAGCGCTCTTATCCTGTGGTCGAGAAGAGCGGCATCCTCTGGGCCTATCTCGGCGAGGGCGCCCCGCCCGCATTCCCGGAGATCGACTGCTTCGTCGCGCCCGGCACCCACACCTTTGCGTTCAAGGGCCACATGGCCTGCAACTGGCTGCAGGCGCTGGAGGTCGGCATCGATCCCGCGCACGCCTCTTATCTGCACCGCTTCTTCGAGGATGAGGACACCTCGACCGCCTACGGCAAGCAGTTCCGCGGCGCCTCCGCCGGCTCCGACCTGCCGATGACGAAGATATTGCGCGAGTACGACCGCCCGATCATCAATGTCGAGCATACCGAATACGGCCTGCGGCTGATCGCGCTGCGCGAGATCGACGAGGAGCGCACCCATGTGCGCGTCACCAATCAGCTCTTCCCCCACGGCTTCGTCATCCCCATGAGCACGGAGATGACGATCACGCAGTGGCACGTCCCGGTCGACGACGAGAACTGCTACTGGTACGCGATCTTCACCAGCTATTCGAACCCGGTCGACAAGCAGAAGATGCGCGACCAGCGGCTCGAGCTCTATGAGCTGCCGGACTACAAATCGCGCAAGAACCGAGCTAACGATTACGGCTTCGATCCGCACGAGCAGCAGACCGCGACTTATACCGGCATGGGCAACGACATCAACGTCCACGACCAGTGGGCGGTGGAGTCGATGGGCGCGATCCAGGACCGCACCCAGGAGCATCTCGGATCGAGCGACAAGGCGATCGTGCAGTATCGCCGCCTGCTGCGGCAGGAGATCGAGAAGGTCGCAGGCGGCGAGAAGCCGATGCTGCACCTCGACGAGAGCAACGCACGTTCGATCCAGGGACCGGCGACCATGGACGGCATCGGGCCGACCCGGGGCTGGGAGACCTACTGGATGGAGGTCGACGTCAAGCGCCGCCGCGGCGCGCCGTGGACCGCACCTGTGCCGAAGGAGATCGCGGACAATGTGCACCGGTTGACGGCGGCGGAGTGAGGATGCCAATCGCCGCCGGCGGGTCGCGACGGCGGCCCCACGTTCTCCACTGTCATGCCCCGCGCAGGCGGGGCATCCAGTACGCCGCGGCCTCTCGTGGACCGTCTCTGGAATACTGGATCGTCCGCCTTCGCGGACGATGACAGTGTGCCCCATACTCTCATCGAGCGAGAAGGAGCAACCAAAGTGACTTTCGTCGCGCATCATGCGCTGTGGTCGGATGAGCAGAGGGACGCCGCGTCGCGCATGCGGCGCATCGTCGAGGAGAAGAACCTCGAGGTCATCCGCCTCGCCTTCCCCGACCAGCACGGCATCCTGCGCGGCAAGACCCTCATCGCCTCCGAGGCGATCGCCTCGCTGGAGAGCGGCTGCTCCATCACCACCACCATGCTGGCCAAGGACACCTCGCACCGCACGGTGTTTCCGGTGTTCACCGCGGGCGGCGGCTTCGGCATGAAGGAGATGGAGGGCGCGGCCGACGTGCTGATGGTGCCTGATACCACCACGTTTCGCGTCTTGCCGTGGGCGCCGGCCACGGGCTGGGTGCTGTGCGACCTCTATTTTGGCGACGGCCGCCCGGTGCCGTTCGCGACGCGCTCGCTGTATCGCAAGGTGCTCGACCAGCTCGCGAGCCGCGGCCACGATTTCGTCGCCGGGCTCGAGGTCGAATTCCACATCTTCAAGCTCGACGACCCGCATATGCGCCCCGAGGACGCCGGCCAGCCGGGCACGCCGCCGTCGGTGAGCCTGCTCAGCCACGGCTATCAATATCTCACCGAGCAACGCTTCGATCAGATGGAGCCGGTGCTGGAGATCTTGCGCCGCGACATCATCGCGCTCGGCTTGCCCTTGCGCTCGGTCGAGGTCGAGTTCGGGCCGAGTCAGTGCGAGTTCACCTTCGCGCCGAAGAAGGGCCTGGAGCCCGCCGACAACATGGTGCTGTTTCGGAGCGCCGTGAAGCAGATCGCGCGCCGCCACGGCTATCACGCCACCTTCATGTGCCGGCCGAAACTGCCGAATGTGTTCGCGAGCGGCTGGCACCTGCACCAGTCGATCGTGTCGCGCGCGAGCGGCGAAAACACCTTCATGGCCAAGGACGGCAGTGAGCCGCTCAGCGCGTTTGGCCGGGCTTACCTTGGCGGCCTGCTCGACCACGCCCGCGCCTCGACCGTGTTCACCACGCCGACCATCAACGGCTACAAGCGCTACCGCTCCTATTCGCTGGCACCCGACCGCGCGATCTGGGGCCGCGACAATCGCGGCGTGATGATCCGCGTGCTCGGCAGCGCCAATGATGCCGCAACGCGCCTGGAGAACCGCATCGGCGAGCCCGCCGCCAATCCCTATCTCTACATGGCCTCGCAGATCCTCTCGGGCCTCGACGGCGTCGACCGCAAGCTCGATCCCGGCCCCTCCGCCGACACGCCCTACGAGACCAAGGCGCCGCTGCTGCCGAAGAGCTTGCGCGATGCGGTCAGCGCCTTGAAGGACGATCCCTTCTTCCGCGACAAGCTCGGGCCTGAGTTCGTCGACTACTACACCCACATCAAGAACGCCGAGATCGACCGCTTCCTGTCCGAAGTGACCGACTGGGAGCACCGCGAATATTTCGAGGTGTTTTGACGCCCTGCCCTGGGGATTCCTCAAGAGAGTAACGGCTCACGGCCGTGTGAAGCGGCTTCGTCGCGCCGGTTCCGACGACATCGCACCGCTGCCGGACGAAGCCATTTTCCATCCCCGCGAAAACCCACGGAAAGACTCCTGCGCTAGGATTCCTGCATGTGATCAACAGTGGAGTTCGATCATGTGGGACCAATTATTCAGCCTGATCTACCGCCTGTCGTGCCGGGCAACCTTGATCAACATCGGTCGGCACCATCTGGCGCGCTGAAACTCAATGGATGCGCGATAGGTAAGACGGATTGACCAGATTAGGAGCGTTTCCATGCGCAAGCTGATCCTGATCGCAACGGTGTCTCTGCTCACAAGCCAGGCCTATGCGGGTGGGTCGCGGAGCCTCAGTCTCGCAGCGAGCAATTCAAGCCAGCAGGCGAGCGAACAGCCCGCCACGGCGGCAACGGTCTCGCCGCAAACCACCCAGGCGCCGTCGCAGCCGGCAAACGTCCAGACCACCGCACCAAACTCAGCAACGGCACCGGCGGCCACGACGGCACCAGCCACGAAGGCATCAGCCACGCCATCACCGCCGCCGGCAAGCTCGGCCGGAACGACCAAGCCGAAGCGGCGTCAGCTGTCCACCGACGCCCAAATCGTCCGCGCGCTGCATCGCCACGGGATCTATTGGTAAGATCGGCAGCCAGCTCCGGTCTTCGCCATCGCCATACTCACCAACGGTAGCCGAGCGTTGCGATGACGGTCAGCGGTGCGCCGCGGTAGCAATATCCGACCTGGCACGTCGTGTAGTGCAGATTGAACAGGTTCTTGGCATTGACCTGAAACTGAAGGCCCTTCAGCTCCTTCGCCGCCTGGCCGAAATCATATTTCAGCGCAGCATCGACCAGGGTCACCGAGCTGTTCTTGAACGTGTTCAGATCGTCGCCATAGCTCCAGGACATGTAACGCGCGCCGCCACCGATGCTCAGTCCTGCAAACGGGCCTGACAGCGGCAGGGCATAGTTGCCCCACAGCGTCGCGGTGTGCGGAGGATTGCCCGACGGAAACTTGCCGATCTGCGCGCTGTCGCCGGCCTGCCTGGTGACCATATCGAGATAGGTATAGGACGAGGTGATGTCGAAACCGCCGCCGAGGCTCGCGAGCGCCTGCAATTCGAAGCCGCGGCTTTGAATCTCGCCGCGCTGGACCGTCACGCCGGTCCCGGTCGTGACCAGGCCGCCGCTCTGGGTCAGATCGAACACCGCAGCAGTAATGAAGCTCCTCGTCCCCGGCGGCTGATACTTGACGCCGATCTCGGTCTGCTTGCCGGTGGTGGGCTTGAAGAAGGCGCCCGTGGGATCGACGCCGAGATTGGGAAAGAACGAGGTTGAATAGGCAACGTAAGGCGCAACCCCGGAATCGAATACATAGGTCAGCCCGGCTCGCCCGCTATAGGCCTGATCGGACTGCTGCTGCCGGGTCAGTGCGAACTGATCCTCGCCCGTGGTGCGAACCCAATCGCTGCGGCCGCTCAGCGTCAGGATCCAGTGGTCGAGCTTGGCCTGGTCCTGGATATACACGCCGGATTGAGTCTGCCGCTGCTGCGTCGAGGACGAGATCGCCGGATCGGGAATGGATTCCGGCGCGTAGACCGGCGCGGCCAGATTGAGAGGGGAAACCCCGAAGCCGAATCCCTGCTTGTCGTTGAATTTCGATGCCGTGTAGTCGGTGCCGACCAGGAGCGTGTGCTGCACCGGGCCGGTCGAGAGTTTCGCCTCGACCTGGTTGTCCATGATGGCCGATTGCAGCGTGTCGTGGACGTAGCCGGTATAGCGCGAGACGACATTGCCGACGGGAGCGCCGAGAAAGCCGACATAGCGCGTGACCGCATCGACGTCGACATAGCGGAATTTCTGGCGAACGGTCACGGCGTTGTTGAACGCGTGCTCGAACAGATAGCCGACGCGTCCCTGCTCCTGGTCGAGCGAATTGTAGGACGGGCTGCCGGTGGAGATGTCCGTGGTGGTGCCGGTCCCCGAGGAATAGGTGAACATGGACCCCGGCGTCTTCGATTTCTGGTAGGCGCCGAGAATGGTGAGGGTGGTCGATTGGTCCGGCCTCCAGGTGACGGCGGGAGCGACATAGACACGATTGTCCTTGCCGCCGGGCACGAACACGTCGGCGTCGCGCACGACGCCGGTCAGCCGATAGGAAAATTGACCGTTGGGATCGACCGGCCCCGAGAGATCGAAATTGCCCTGCACGCGCTCGCGGTCGCCGAACAGCGTCTGCACCTCGTGGAACGGCTGGCTGGTCGGCAGCTTGCTCTGCAGGTCTATCAATCCGCCGGGCGAACCGAGGCCGTAGAGGGCCGAGCTCGGCCCGCGCACCACGGTGATGCTGTCGGCGCCATAAGGCTCGGTCTTGAACACGCTGAGACCGGCCCCGACGAGGCGCAGGCCGTCGAGATAGACACCGTTATAGGTGATGTCGAAGCCGCGGATCGAGATGGCGTCGAAGCGCGGATCGTAGCCGGAGGCATCGATGCGGACGCCCGGTTCATAGCCGACCGCCTCCGTCAGCGTCTGCACGGCGCGATCGTTGAGCTCCTTGCGTGTCACGACCGAGATCGACTGCGGCGTCTCGAGTAATGGCGTGCTCGTCCTGGTGCCCGCCGAGCTGCTGCTTGCGACATAGCTGTTCTCGCTCGACGCGTTGGCGCGGCCGCTTCCTGCCTCGCGCGTATCCGCGTTTCTGGCTTGTCCGGACCCGGCATTGCGCGGGATCGCGACGCGGCCGCGCTGCGATTGCGAGGCGCGCTGGGCAGATTGGGCACGCGGACGCGCCTGGCTCGGTGCCTCCACCGTGACCGGAGGCAATGTGCCCGCCGTCGAAGGCGAATTGGTTCCGGAGACCTGCGCCGCCGAGGGCGTCGCGTGCAGGACCACTCCCAAGCCGGCCGCGCCCAGACCAGTTCTCACCATCCGTTCCCAGCCGGGCGTCTGCCCGTCGTTGCGCCGCATCGCCGTCCCCGAGTTCCGTGTTCAACAACCCGGGTGTAACCAGATCAAAGCGGCCGCCGCCTTTGCGCGCGCGCAAATCGCCTTTGATCACACGTGGAGGCTTTCGAGTTTACTGATAGCTGTTCGGCGAATGGCCGAAACGCCTGCGGAAAGCCGTCGCGAAATTTGCCGGATGGGCATAGCCGACCCGATAGGCCGCTTCGGTGACGGACAAGCGCTGATGAATCAAGAAGGCCCGTGCGGCATCGAGCCGCTGAGCCCTGAGATAGTCGATCGCGCTCTGGCCATATGCCATCCGGAATTTCTGGTTGAAGGACCTGCGGCTCAGCCCAGCGTTCCGCGCCAGCTCGTCGATGCTCCAGGGATAGGCGAGATCGGCATCCATCCGCTGCTTGACCGATTGCAACCGGGTCCATTGGAGATCGGTGGCGGAATCGGCCGCAATCCGGCCGCGTTCGCCGAACAAGGCGTGGACCATGATCTCGGCGGCATGCGCCGACAGCAACAACTGCGCCGCGTTTCCGGCGACCGGCGGCGAGAACATTTCTGCCGCGACAGCCTGTATGCGCGCAGACGCCCTCAGAGAGACGATCGCTGCGCCCGCGACGTCGTTCGCAAACAGCGCCCGAAACTCGTCGCCGAGTCCGAGTCCATCGATCGAGGTCTGGGGAAACGCCAGGCCGATCGCGGGACGCTCGCCGAAGTGAGCGGCGCGTTCCGTCGCGCCGCTCTCGCGCACGGCAATTGCCGTCATCTGCCGTTCGCCGCCAGTTGCTCGCGTCAGAATGCCGCGGCCTGCGCCACCATCGAGGGCCACCGAGATGAACAGGCCCGGCGCTGCGATCGCGGTGCCGTCGGCGCCGGCTCGGAACTCGCCTTTGACAAACACGCAGCCCGGAAAATCCAGCCATTGCGCTGTCGAAGCGCCGGGCTGTGCGGAACCGATATCGTCCTGAGGCCGTCCGACAATTTGATCGTAGAAGTCCCGCATCGAATCCGCTTACGCCGCGGCTTCTTTGACCGCTGGCGGCGGCGCGCTCAAGAGCGCTGCGCGCGGTTTGGAGGGATTCGAAACTGGATTCGCTCGAAGAGAGTCCGCGCATTGCGCGCGGTCGGCAGGAACGCGCTTCAGATGCCCAGATATTTGTGCTGGAGATCCGGTTCCGCCAACAGCTGATCGGAAGTACCGCTCCACATCGTCTTGCCGCGCTCGATGATGAAGTGGCGGTCGCAGATACGGGCGAGGTGGTCGACGTTCTTGTCGACGACCAGGATCGACTGCCCGCGGCTCTTGAGCAGCGACAGGCAGTTCCAGATTTCTTCGCGGATCAGCGGCGCGAGGCCTTCGGTCGCTTCGTCCAGGATCAGGAGCTTTGGATTGGTCATCAGCGCACGGCCGATCGCGAGCATCTGCTGCTCGCCGCCGGAGAGCTGGTTGCCCATGTTGGCGGCACGCTCGGCAAGGCGCGGAAACATCACGTAGATCGCGGCCAGCGTCCAGGGATTGGGGCTGCTGAAGCGGTCGGCGGCGGCCGCGACCAGGTTTTCGCGCACGGTGAGGTTCGGGAAGATCTGGCGCCCCTCGGGGACCAGGCCGACACCGAGCTTTGCGATCCTGTAGGAGGGAAGCTGCCTGACCTCGGCGCCCGCGAAACGAATGCTGCCTGATCGCGCCGGCGTCAGGCCCATGATGGAACGGATGGTCGTGGTCTTGCCCATGCCGTTGCGGCCCATCAGCGAGACCATCTCGCCCGGCTTGATCGACAGCGACAGGCCGAACAGCACCTGGGAGAGGCCGTAGCAGGTCTCGATGCCGTCGACCTCGAGCAGCGTGTCAGCCATGATGCGTCACCACGTGCTGGTCACCGAGATAGGCGCGCTTGACGTCCTCGTTGGCACGGATCGCGGCCGGATCGCCCGAGGCAATGACGCGGCCATAGACCAGCACCGTGATGCGGTCGGCAAGCGCGAACACCGCCGGCATGTCGTGCTCGACCAGCACGATCGAGACTTCCTTCCGCAGTTCCTGGAGCAGCTTCACCATGCCCTGGGATTCGGTGACGCCGAGACCGGCCATGGGCTCGTCGAGCAGCAGCAGCTTCGGCTTGCTGGCGAGCGCGACCGCGAGCTCGATCTGGCGCCGCTCGCCATGGCTGAGTTTCGACACCAGGACATCGGCGCGATGCAACAGGCCGACGCGATCGAGCGCGGCGTGGGCGGTATCGCGCAGACCCTTCTCCTTGCGGGCATCGGCGAAGAAGCGGAACGAGGTGCCGGCATGGGCCTGCGCCGCCAGCGCGACATTGTCGGCGGCGGTGAAGTCGAGCAGCAGCGAGGTGATCTGGAACGAACGCGCGAGGCCCAGCGCGCAGCGGCGATAGGCGGGCAGATAGGTGATGTCGCGGCCGCCCAACGAGACGCTGCCGGAATGCGGTTCGAGATGCCCGGTGAGCTGGCTGATCAGCGTGGTCTTGCCGGCGCCGTTCGGGCCGATGATGGCGTGCAGTTCGCCGCTAGCGACGTCGAGCGAGACGTTATCCGTCGCAACGATGCCGCCGAAGCGGCGCACCAGCTTTTCGACACGAAGCAGGGGTTCAGCCACGGCCGGCCCTCCCCAGCATGCCCATGATGCCGCCGCGCCCGAACAGCACGATCAGCAGCAGCAGCGGTCCCATGATCAGCGCCCAATATTCGGTGATCTGCGACAGAAATTCCTCCAGCAGCAGGAACACCACCGCGCCCATGATCGGGCCGAACAGCGTGCCCATGCCGCCGAGAATCACCATCACCATGAGGTCGCCTGAGCGGGTCCAGTACATCACGGCCGGACTGACGAAATCGGTGTTGTTGGCGAGCAGCGCACCGGCGAGGCCGCACATGGTGCCCGATATGACGAAGCAGACGAGCTTGTAGCGCTTTGCCGGGAAGCCGATCGCCTGCATGCGCTGCTCGTTGGAGCGCAGGCCCTGCAGGACGAGGCCGAAGCGCGAATTGACGATGCGCCAGATCAGGAAGATGACGCCGAGGAGGCAGGCGAGGCAGAGATAATAGAACTGCGTGCGGTTCGACAGGTTGACCAGCCCGGAGAAGTCGCTGCGCTTGTAGACGGTGAGGCCGTCATCGCCGCCGTAGCGCGCCAGCCCCGAGGCGACGTAATAGGCCATCTGCGCGAAGGCGAGCGTGATCATGATGAAATAGACGCCGCGGGTGCGCAAGCTGAGCGCGCCGATCACGAGCGCATAGAGCGCGGACGCCGCGAGCGCGACCGGAAACTGGATGAAGCCGCTGCCGACGCCTTCCTGCGCCAGCATGCCGACGGCATAGCCGCCGATGCCGAGATAGGCGGCGTGGCCAAAGCTCATCATGCCGCCAAAACCCATGATGAGGTTGAGGCTGGCGGCCGCCAGCGCCAGGATGATGATGCGGGTGAACAGCGTCAGGATGAAGATGTTGCCGGAGAGCTGCGAATAGAGCGGCAGCAGCACGAGGCCCGCCAGCATCAGGGCCGTGACGGCCTTGCTCACAGTGAAAGACTTCATCGACGGTTGGCCGGAAACAGCCCCTCCGGCCGAACCACCAGCACGATCGCCATGAGGAGATAGATCAGCATGGAGGACAGCGCGGGCGCGGCGGTGGAGGCAGCGGCGCCGCTCAGCACCTGCCGCAGCAGATTGGGCAGGAAGGCGCGGCCGAGCGTGTCGATCATGCCGACGAAGATCGCGGCGAGGAACGCGCCGCGGATCGAGCCGATGCCGCCGATCACGATGATGACGAAAGCGAGGATCAGGATGTTCTCGCCCATGCCGATCTGCACGGTGAGGATCGGCGCCTGCATCAGGCCGGCCAGGCCCGCGAGCGCGGCACCCAGGCCGAACACCAGCGTGTAGAGCAGCTTGATGTTGATGCCGAGCGCCCCGATCATCTCGCGGTTGGAGGCGCCGGCGCGGATCAGCATGCCGATACGGGTGCGCATCACGCCGAGATACAGCAGCAGCGCCACCAGCAGCGCCACCACGATGATGGCGAGCCGATAGGCGGGATAGTGAATGCCGGGCAGGATCGGCACCGGCACGGTGAGCCAGGCCGGCAGCGGCAGCGCAAGGCCGGCCGGGCCCCAGATCAGCCGCACCGCTTCGTTGAAGAACAGGATCAGGCCGAAGGTCGCCAGCACATGGTCGAGATGGTCGCGGCCGTAAAGATGCCGCAGCGCGCTCATCTCCAGCACGATGCCGAGCACCAGCGTGGCCCCCAGCGCCATCAGCGCCCCGAGCAGGAAGCTGCCGGTCCACGCCGCAAAGGTCGCGGCGAAATAGGCGCCCATCATGTAGAGCGAGCCGTGCGCGAGGTTGACGAGATCCATGATCCCGAACACCAGCGTCAGGCCGGCGGCGAGCAGGAACAGCAGCAGGCCGAACTGCAATCCATTCAGGAACTGTTCGACGACGAGCAGCATCAAGACTCTTTCAGGCGCACGCGGTGTCGCGCCGATGTTCGAACACGGTCGCCATCAGTGAAAGAGCTCCCCCTGCCTGTTCAAGGCGGAAAAATGGGTAATGGCAGTATCGTTCCGAGGCAAGAGCGATTCGACACCAAACATGCACTTTGTTGCATGCCGATGCATGCGGTCAAAATGATCCTGCAAGAAGGCTGCCGCGCCGGCTGGGGCAACCTGCCGCACCCAAACGATGACCCTCTCGCCGGTGGGCCGGCGAGAGGGTGCGACTTCGTCGGAATGCAAGGAAGGATTGCGTCTAGTGCGACGTCATCTGCTGGGGAAGGTCATCCGGTTCGGCGAGCACGCTGTTGGCCGTCGAGGCCTCCAGCGCCGCCATCCGGAACAGATAGGCGAGCGTCGCCAATCCGGTGTCTTCCGCCATCTGCGCCAGCTCGAGCGCCATGTCCGACATGTAGCCGAGATTCTCGTCCCTGGTCTGCGCCATGATCTGGCTGTCCCGCATCATGTCCGACATCTCAGGCACTCTTTCGTTGTGCGGCAGCAGCGCCGCAGAGGTTGGCACGGGCGACGGCGTCCAGACGCGGGCCGTCCTGGCACACGACATCCTTCATCCCGATACGTTCGCGCACGACATCGAGCGATTCCTGGCGGACCTCGATGGACGCCGCCATGGTCCAGGAGTTCTCGATCAATGCCGGCAATCCCAGCGGTGTCACGACGAAGCCGATGTCATGGAAGCGGGGCAACCACCAAGTCTCCATGACGAGACAGAGACGCTCGATCCCCTGATCCAGACAGAACTCCTGCGCCGCCGCCATCAATTGCAGATTGAACGCGCCGTCGCGGCGCTCGCGCGAAACGAAGAAGCGCGACCACTCCCAGACCAGCGGGTCCGAGGGGCAACCGCGCACCGCGGCGAGATGCGGGAAGATCTCACTCATCATCGTCGGCTTGGTGGTCGGATACAGGCGGGAGCCGCCGAGCACCCGGCGGTTTTCGAGAGCCAGCAGGTAGATCGCGTCCTCATTGTCGTAAGTGTCGATCTCGCGGCCATCGGGCTTGCGCAGCGCCTCCCATTTGCGCTCCTCGACGAAAATCTCGTGGCGCACCCTGAAATGTTGCTCAAGAACATCCTCGTAGAGGTGCCGGTTAACGGCAGAAATCACATGAATCATTTACTCCCCCATTGTTCGAAATAATGGGGGAATCCTCACGGAAAACGGCGAAACCGACTATTGGGAAATTTCCCAGTAGGCGCGGATTTCAGGGAATGATGATTCTGTGGCGGATCGCGATCGCGACCGCATGCGTCCGGTTGACGGCACCAAGCTTGCGCGCAGCGGTTGCAAGATGCTCTTCGGCCGTGCGCTGCGTGATGTGCAGGATCTCGCCGATTTCCCAGGCCGACTTGCCCTGCGAGGCCCAGGCGAGCACCTCGCGCTCGCGCGGGGTAAGGCGCATCGATGGATGCGGCGCCGGATCGAGCAGACGGCGAATGTGGTCAAACCCGTACATCCCGATCAGGTGCAGCGCCGGCTTACTGCGCGCATTGAGATCGAGATGAACGCCACCGAGCGAGACGCCGGCCTCGTAGCCAGTCAAGCCGTGGATCGGCACGACGAAGCCGCGCGACATGCGGAAATCGGCAGCGCGCCGCATCACCTCCACCGCGCCCGGCTCCAGCTCCGGATCATACGGCGCCTCGGACCACTCGAAAGGATTCACCGTCTGCCGGCATTTGCGGATCACGGGATCGACACGGTCGTAGCTCTTTTGGGTGTAGAGGCTGAACCACTCGGCCGGCCACTTCTTGGCGAGCACCATCTGGGAAAAGCGCTGATCGGGATTCGGCAATCCTGTTACGATGATATGCTCGAAGCCGTACCGGCCGAACGCGGTTGCAAGCGCGTCCATGGCGTCCGGAACCTTGGTATAGGCTCCAAGCCCCTCAATGAAGTCGAGCGCTTCGCGGCCATAATCGACGGCGGACATCGGTGCGTTTCCTGACCCACACGGCCCTCGTATAGCACGTATTCGGCGACTGCCTCAATTCGCTGCGGCCGTAGTTTCCCGGTGCTCATCCGCCCTGAAGATTTAAACTACTTGTGGCAGAATTGACGTCACGATACACCTGAGGCGACCGAAGCGGGAAAACCACGATGGAAGACGAGGACATCGCCCTCAACAGCGTGCTCGGCCTGGAATTGAACCGCGTGTTTTTCGCCGTCCGCGAAACGGCAAACAAGCAGAAGATCATCGAGTTCGCGCGCGAGGTGCTGCAAGGCGAGCGCGAGGACCTGGCTGAGAGCGCATTGCCGGGAGGGCCGGCGAGCTAGAACGCTGCTGCGCTGGACGACGCCGGCGAGACAGGTCGCGCAACGATGCAGCCCTTTCATCCGAACGCGCGGATTCTAGTCGAAACCGTCTGACAGCGAAGTTCAGCTCCCTTCTCGTGAAGAAGGTTGATGAAGCCGGCTCTCGCGCCCCGGACGCAGCGCAGCCTCTCTTCGACGATGCGCCGCAGAGCCAGGGCCCATCCATCCGCAACAAATCCTCCGGCTTCCTGGGTCCCGGCTCTGCGCCGAAGCGCTAGACGCGTTGCAGCGCGTCCGGGACACGAGAGCGGCTTGCCGCTTCCGTCCACATCGTCACCCACTTGCCGCTGGATGCCATCACGGCTCTCGTGAGATGATCGCCGCCACGATCCTCTTTCGGGTGCCAAGAGCATGATGACGCTGCGCCAGGTTGAAGTGATCCGTGCCGTGATGGTGACGGGGACCATCGGCGGCGCGGCGAAGCTGCTCAACGTCTCGGCGCCGGGCATCAGCCGCCTCGTCAAGTACACCGAGCGCTCGCTCGGCATCCGCTTCTTCCAGCGCCAGAACGGGCGTTACTTCCCGACGCCGGAAGCCGAGAGCATCTTCGAGCAGATCAACGGCGTCTACAAGAAGGTCGACGATCTCTCCGAGATCATCTCCAAGATCGGCCGCGGCGGCCTGTCGGAGCTGCGGATCGGCTCGGTGCCGAGCATCTCGCAGGTGATGGTGCCGCGCGCGATCGAGCGCGTCCGGCGCCGCTATCCCGATCTCGGCATCGATATCAACATCCTCAAGCTCGAGGAGGCCATCGACTATCTCCTGCTCGGCCGCGGCGAGTGCGTGGCGATGAGCTACCGGCTGGAGCATTCCGGGCTCGACTTCATGCCGCTGGCCTCGGGCGAGCTGTACTGCATCGTGCCGCCGGGGCACGAGCTCGCCGGCCGCAAGCAGGTCTCGGCCGCCGAGATCACCCGCTATCCGCTGATCGGCATCGATCCCAACGATCCCTACGGGCGGATCATGGCCGAGATCTTTGCGCGCAACCGTCTCGCCTACGACATCACCATCCGCGCGCGGTTCGGCACCACGGTCTGCGCGCTGGTGAAGGCGGGCCTCGGCATCGCCATCATCGACCAGTTCACGGTGGCCCATGGCGGCTATCCCGGGATCGAGCTTCTGAAGATCACCGAGCCGACGCGGTTCGATACCTACATCGCGGTCAAGCGCGGCGCGCCGCTGTCGCTCCATGCCGAGTATTTCATCGAGCAGCTGCGTACCGAGATGCGCGCGGTCGAGCCGTCGCGCGGCAACGGCAAGGCCGGCGGCGCGCGCGGACGGAAGAAATAACATCATGTTAGGTTTGCCGGATAAAAGGGTAATTGTGTTAGCCGGGGGAAAGGCTATCGTCGCATCAGGAACTGCCCTTGGACTTGCGGGGATTTCCCCGCTAATGGCCGGGACCGAACGTTCCCTTTGAGACGATAGCGAACCATGTCCAAGCGCGGATACGCCGCCAGCAAGAAGCTCCTCACCGGCCTGATCGGCGCGCCGATCGCGCATTCCGCGTCCCCCGCCATGCATGAGCGCGCGGCCGAAGCGCTCGGACTGCGCGGCCACTACCAGCTGATCGAGGTCGCCGGCGCCGATGCGGCGGGGCTTCGCATGATGCTCGAGGGCGTGCGTCGGCTCGGCTTTGCCGGCGTCAATGTCACCTACCCCTACAAGGAAGCTGTGGTTCCGCTGCTCGACGAGCTGGCGCCGGGTGCAGCCAGCATGGGCGCGGTCAATACCGTCGTCGTCAAAGACGGCCGCCTGACCGGCCACAACACCGACACCACGGGCTTTGCGCGCGCGGTGGCGCCGCTGCTGGCGCCCGCGGGGAACGCCGTTGCGGTGATCGGCGCCGGCGGCGTCGGCAAGGCGATCGCGTTTGCGCTGGCGAGCCTGAAAGTTTCCGACATCCGCATTTTCGACAGCGAGCCGGCGCGCGCAGCGACGCTCGTCTCCCTGCTTGCACCGCGGGGTGGCGCGAGGATCGCCGCGAGCGTCGAGGATGCGCTGCGCGGCGCAACCGGTCTCGTCAACGGCACGCCGGTCGGCATGCTGCCGGACCGCGGCATGCCGGTTGCGGCCGCGCTGCTGCATGAGAAATTGTGGGTGGCGGATGCCGTCTACTCGCCGTTGATCACGCCGCTGCTGGCGGCGGCACAAGCCAAGGGCGCGCGGATCATGACCGGGCGGGAGCTCGCGATCTATCAGGCGGCCGACGCTTTTGAACTGTTCACGGGCCTTGCCCCATCGACCGAGGTCATGGGAGAGGCATTCGACGAGGTGATGGCGGCACGAAGCTCGGCCTATCACGCAGCGTAAACCGAAGCGGCCGACACAAGGCCGCGAATAACATCAGAGGAAATGGGAGGAGAAACCATGAAATCGACCATCCTGGCAGGCGCTCTGCTTGCCTTCGCGACTGCAACCAGCGTCCACGCCCAGGCGATCAAGCTCGCCGACGTCGCCGAGCTCTCGGGCGGCGGCGCCACCGTCGGCACCAACTGGAAGAACGGCATCGACCTCGCCATCGAGGAGATCAACGCCAAGGGCGGCGTGCTCGGCCGCAAGCTGGAAGTGACCCATGCCGACTCGCAATCCAACCCCGGCGTCGCCCGCGCCCAGGTGCAGAAGGCGCTCGACGCCGAGCCCTACGTGCTGCTCGGGCCCGGCTATTCCGGCTCGGTGAAGGTCACAGCGCCGCTCGCGGCCGAAGCCGGCATCGCGCAGATCATGGGCGGCGAAGCCGCCGAGCTGACGCAGGCTGGCAACAAATTCCTGTTCCGCACCTCGTTCGGCCAGCAATCCTCGATGCCGAAGGTCGCAAAATACATCCACGACGACATGAAGGCGAAGACGGTCGCGGTGGTCTGGGTCAACAATGACTTCGGCCGCGGCGGTCGCGACGTCGTGGTGAAGGAGCTTGACCGGCTCGGCTCCAAGGTGGTCGCCGATCTCTCGACCGAGGCGGGCCAGGCCGATTTCGCCGCCGACGTCGGCAAGATCAAGGCCGCCAATCCGGATGCCGTGTTCGTCTACCTGAACGAGGAAGAGAGCGCACGCATCCTGAAGGAGCTGAAGCGCCAGGGCGTCACCGCGCCGCTGATGGGCGAGACCACGCTGATCGGCCAGAAGGTGATCGAGCTCGCCGGCGACGCCGCCAACGGCGCGCGCGGCCATGTCGGCCTCACCACCGACGCGCCGGTCGATTTGATCAAGGCGTTCCGCGAGAAGTTCTCCAAGAAGTACAATTACGTGCCCGACCATAACGGCCTGAAAGGCTATCTCGCCGTCTACATGGTGAAGGCCACCACCGAGAAGATGGGCAAGGTCGACCCGAAGAAGTTCGCCGACACGCTGCATGGCCTCACCATCAAGGCCGCGGACGAGCCGGGCATCCTGATGGACGTCACCTTCAGCGACACCGGCGACATCGACCGCCAGAGTTTTCTGGTCGAAGTGGTCGAAGGCAAGCAGGTCGTGAAGCAGGTGCTGCCCAAGGTGAAGTGAAGGTTTCTTCGCCTCTCCCCGCACTTGTCCCGCCGAAGCTTTAGCGAAGGCGGATGCGGGGAGAGATCTCTCGCTCCCTCACCCCGCTCTTCGCGGGGAAAGGGTGGGGTGCGGGGGTGGTTCTGCGAAGACGGTGAGAGATGAGCTTGCGGAAAGAGCCCCTCACCATAGCCGATGCCCTGCATCGGCTTTCTTTAGAACGGCGGCCACAGGCCGCCTATGCCTCTCCCCGTAAGAACGGGGCGAGGGACACGAGGGGAGAAAATGTCCAACCTATTCGATCTACTGGTCGCAGGGCTCGCCACCGGCGCGATCTACGCGCTGGTCGCGGTCGGCTTCACGCTGCTGTGGCAGACCTCGCAAACCATCAATTTCGCGCAAGGCGAGTTCGTGATGCTGCCGGCGTTCCTGATGCTGGCGGCGATGCATGCCGGCGCGCCGTTCTGGCTCGCGATCATCCTCGGCATCCTGCTCTCGATGATCCTGCTCGGACTCGGCTTCAAGCTGCTGCTGGTCGACCCGATGATGCGCCACGGCGTGCTGCCGCTCGCGATTGCCACCATGGCGTTGGCGATCGGTCTCAAGGAAGCCGTCAAGCAGTTCTTCAGTGCGGAGGCATCGCCCTTCCCGTCGATCGTGCCGACCGGTGACATCTCCATCCTCGGCCATTCCGTGTCGCTGCAAAGCATCGGCGTGCTCGTCGTCGCCATCGTTGCCGTGTTCGGCTTGACCGCGCTTCTCAACCGCACCTCGCTCGGTCACCAGATGCAGGCGGCGGCGCAGAACCCGACGGTGGCCCGCATCATCGGCGTGCCCGTCGAGCGGATGATCCTGCTGACGTTCCTGATCAACGCCTTCCTGGTCGCGCTGGCCTCGCTTTTGATCACGCCGATTTATCTCGCAAAATTCTCCTCCGGCGAGGTGCTGGGCCAGGCGGCCTTCATCGCGGCGATCGTCGGCGGCTTCAACCAGGTGCGCGGCGCGATCGCCGGCGGCCTGCTGATCGGCGTGCTCGACAATCTCGCGGCCAGCTACGTCTCGACGCAATACCGCGCTGCAGTGCCGCTGATCTTCCTGATCGTCGTCATCCTGTTCCGGCCGCAAGGACTGCTCGGCCGCGCCGAGGAGCGCACGGTATGAGCAGCTTTGCCAAGCCCCTGAAGATCGCGCTCGGCCTGATCGTCATCGCCGGCCTGATCATCGTTCCCATGAACTTCAACCGCTACGGCCTGTTCATTCTGAGCCAATGGGCGGTGATGACCATCGCTGCGATGGGCCTCAACCTCACGCTCGGCTATGCCGGCCAGGTCTCGCTGGCGCAGGGCGCGTTCGTCGGCATCGGCGCCTATGCCGCCGCGATCATGACCACGCATGGCTGGCCTTTGCCGGCGGCGATCCTGGTCGCGATCGCGTTGAGCTTCGCGGTCGGCTGGGTGCTCGGCTACCCCGCGCTGCGCGTGCAGCACCACTACCTCGCCTTCGTCACCCTCGCCTTCTCCACCCTCGCCTTCCTGGTGTTCCGCAACGAGAGCTGGCTCACCGGCGGCATCTACGGCATCTCCAACATCCCGCGTCCGCACATCTTCGGTCTCGCGACCAACAAGCCGCTGCCTTTCTATTATGTCTGCCTCGGCGCGCTCGCGATCGTGTCGCTGGCGGTGTGGTGGCTGATCCGATCCCCCTGGGGCCGCGCCTTCATGGCGCTGCGCGAAAACCCGCTGCGCGCGCAGTCGCTCGGCATCGACACAAGGCGCTACACGCTGATGGCGTTCGCGATCGGCTCGGCGCTCGGCGGCGTCGCCGGCGCGCTCTATGCGCCGCTGACGCAATATATCGACCCCGTGCCGTTCAACCTGTCGCTCTCGCTCGACCTTCTGATGATGGTGATCGTCGGCGGCGCGGGCTTCTATCTCGGACCGTTCCTTGGCGCGATGATCGCGGTGCTGCTGCCGGAATGGCTGCGCTTCACCGAAGGCTATTACCTGATGCTCTACGCGGTGGCGGTGATGCTGCTGCTGATCTGGTCGCCGACCGGCATTTTGGGAATCCTCGACCGCTATCTCGCCGAGCGCCGCACCAAGGCGGCCTCCGCGCTGCGCGCCGTCGCAAAATCCCGCCTGGAGACGGCGCAATGAGTGCGGTCCTCGAAGTCACCGACATCAAGAAGAATTTTGGCGGTATCAGCGCCGTCGACGGCGTCTCCTTCGACGTCCGCGAGGGCGAGATCCTCGGCCTGATCGGTCCGAACGGCTGTGGCAAGTCCACGCTGTTCAACTGCATCCTCGGCCAGCTCACCCCGTCAGGCGGCGAGGTCAAGCTCGACGGCAAACTCGTCACGGGCCTGCGCCCCGCCGAGCTCAACAAGCTCGGGGTCAGCCGCACCTTCCAGCTGCTGCAGGTGTTTCCAAAGCTCTCGGTGCGCGAGAACCTGATCCTCGCGGGCCAGGAGCACCAGGGCAACATGGCCTCGCGCCTGGTCGGCCGCTCCGATGCCGGATTGACGGAGCCCGCCAACCAGATGATCGGCTTCTTCAAGCTCGATCATCTCGCCGACGAGCCGGCCGGCGGATTGTCCTATGGCCAGCAAAAGCTGCTCGACGCCGCCATGGCCTTCATGGGCGGCCCGCGCCTGGTGCTGCTCGACGAGCCCGCCGGCGGCGTCAACCCGTCGATGCTGGCCGATCTGAAGGACCGCCTGGTCGCGATCAACCGCGAGAAGAACGCCACCTTCGTCGTGATCGAGCACAACATGGAGTTCGTGATGTCGCTGTGCTCGCGCGTGATGGTGATGGCGGAAGGCAAGGTGCTGGCGATGGGGCGGCCCGACGAGGTCCGCAAGAACCCTGCCGTCATCGAAGCCTATCTCGGACATTGAGGAGCCGACCATGAGCGAGCCAATCCTCTCGGTTCACAACCTCGTCGGCGGCTACGGCAAGATGACGATCTTGAACGGCACGACGTTTGCCGTGCCGGAGGCCACGATCACGACGATCATCGGCCCGAACGGCGCCGGCAAGTCGACCGTGTTCAAGGCGATCTTCGGCCTGTTGAAGCTGCGCGATGGCAAGATCAGCTTTGCCGGCCGCGACGTCACCAATTTGAGCCAGCGCGCGCTGCTCAATGCCAGCATCTGCTACGTGCCGCAGGGCCGCAACATCTTTCCCGAGCTGTCGGTGCGCCACAATATCGAGCTCGGCGGCGTCGCCGCCGGCAAGGGCCTCGACCTGCCGACGCGAATCGAGGCCGCGCTTGACCTGTTCCCGGCGCTGCGGCGCAAGTCGACGCAACAGGCGTCCACGCTGTCCGGCGGCGAGCAGAAGCAGCTCGAGATCGCCCGCTCGCTGCTGCTCGAGCCGAAACTCGTGCTGATCGACGAGCCCTCGATCGGCCTGTCGCCGCTGATGGTGCAGCAGACCTTCGACATTCTCAAATCCTTGCGCGACCGCGGCGTCACCATCCTGATGATCGAGCAAAACGCGCGCTCGGCGCTGGAGATCTCCGACATCGGCATCGTGCTCGAGCTCGGCCAGACCCGCATGATCGACGACGCCAAGCGCATCCTGAACGATCCCCGCATCGGCCAGCTCTTTCTCGGGGGAGCCATGGAGGAGAGCGCGGCATGAGTGTGCGAATGCGCATCGCCGTCGCCGGCGCCGGCCTGATCGGCCGCCGCCATATCGAGTTGATCGAGGCCTCACCGGATTGCGAGCTCGCCGGCATCGCGGACCCCTCGCCTGCGGCGCGGGACTATGCGCAAGCCCACAACGTAGCCTGCTATGCCGACCATCGGGCGCTGCTGGCGCAGGAAAAGCCCGACGGCTTGATCATCGCCTCGCCCAACACACTGCACCTGCCGATGGCGCTCGATTGCGCCGAAGCGGGCGTGCCGGCGCTGATCGAGAAGCCGGTGACGGAGACGGTTGCCACCGCACAACGTCTGTGCGACGCCGTCAAACGAACCGGCGTGCCGATGCTGGTCGGGCATCACCGCCGGCACAATCCGGCCATCAAGGCTGCGCGTCAGACGGTGACGAGTGGCAAACTCGGCCAGCTCACCGCCGTGGTCGGGCTCTGGCTGCTGAAGAAGCCCGACGATTATTTCGAAGTGGCCTGGCGCCGCGAGCAAGGCGGCGGGCCGCTGCTGATCAACCTCATTCACGACATCGACAATCTCCGCTTCATCTGTGGCGAGATCAATGAGGTGCAGGCGCTGACCTCGAACAAGGCGCGCGGCTTCGCCGTCGAGGACACCGCGGCGCTGCTGCTGCGCTTTGCGAATGGTGCGCTGGGGACGGTGACCGTGTCGGATGCGACACCGGCGCCGTGGAGCTGGGAGCTCGCCTCCGGCGAGAACACCGCTTATCCCAAGCAGGATCAGCCCTGCTACATCCTCTCCGGCACGGAGGGATCGCTCTCCGTGCCGAATATGGAGCTGTGGTCCTATGCGCGAGAGCCCGGCTGGTACGCGCCGCTGTCGCGCGAGACCGTTGCGCCGACCGCTTTCGATCCGCTGGTCGAGCAGCTCCGTCATTTTTGCGCGGTCATCAGCGGCCGCGAGCCGCCGCTGATCCCGGCCGAGGACGCGATGGGAACGCTCGCCGTCGTCGAAGCCGTTAGCGAGGCCGCGCGCACGGGCCAAAAAGTCTCACCGGGGCGGATCATGGAGCAGGCAGCATGAACAAGCGCTCGATCGCAACGGTCTCCCTCTCAGGCGCGCTGGACGAGAAGCTCCGCGCCATCGCCGCCGCCGGCTTCGATGAGGTCGAGATTTTCGAGAACGATCTGCTGTCGTTCGGCGCCGGCCCGCGCGATATCGCAAAGCTCTGCGGCGATCTCAACCTGAAGATCTCAGCGTTCCAGCCGTTCCGCGATTTCGAGGGCATGCCCGAGCCGCAGCGTGCGCGCAATTTTGCCCGTGCGGAACGCAAGTTCGACTTGATGCAGGAACTTGGCACCGACCTGCTGCTGATCTGCTCCAACGTCTCACCCGCCTCGCTCGGCGGCATCGACCGCGCTGCGGACGATTTTCGCGAGCTTGGCGAGCGTGCCGCCAAGCGGGGCTTGCGCGTCGGCTACGAGGCGCTGGCCTGGGGCCGCCATGTCCACGACTATCGCGATGCCTGGGAGATCGTGCGCCGCGCCGATCATCCCGCGATCGGAATCATCCTCGACAGCTTTCACGCGCTGGCACCTGGCTTTCCGACCCGCGCGATGGCCTCGATTCCCGGCGACAAGATATTTCTGGTGCAGCTTGCCGATGCGCCGAAGCTCGAGCTCGACATCCTCTCCTGGAGCCGGCACTTCCGCTCCTTCCCCGGACAGGGCGATCTGCCGGTCGGTGAGTTCATGGCGGCGGTCGCGGCGACCGGCTATGCCGGACCACTGTCGCTGGAGATCTTCAACGACCAGTTCCGCGCCGGCTCTGCCGCGCAGACCGCGCTCGACGGCCTGCGCTCGCTGATCCTGTTGGAGGACCAGCTTGCGCCGGATTGGCCGAAATTCGCCGCCGAGCCGCTGGCGCCGAAGGCGAAGAGCCGCGGCACCGGGTTCATCGAGTTTGCCGTCAACGAGACCAAGGCCGGCGAGCTCGGCCACCTGTTTGCGCAACTCGGCTTCCGCAAGACCGGCGCGCATCGCAGCAAGGCTGTGGAGCGCTGGTCGCAGGGCAAGGTCGAGCTCGTCATCAACAGCGAGACCGACGGCTTTGCCCATTCGCACTACGTCACGCACGGCCCCGGCGTTTGCGCGATTGCGCTCGATGTCGACAATGCCGGCCTTGCCATGCAGCGCGCGGAGATGCTGAAGGCGCGCACCTTCTACCAGCCGGTCGGGCCGGGCGAATTGGAGATCCCCGCGATCCACGGCGTCGGCGGCAGCCTGCTGTATTTCCTCGACCAGGCCGGCAAGAACTGGGACACGGATTTCGAGCCTGTTGCGAGCGAGGCAAACGGCGACGCGCTGCTCGCCGTCGACCACATCGCACAGTCGATGCCCTATGACGAGATGCTGTCCTGGCTGCTGTTCTACACCGGCATCCTCGACCTGAAGCGGCTGCCGCAGATGGAGATCGCCGATCCCAGGGGGCTCGTGCAAAGCCAGGCCGTCGTCAATGCCGACCAGAGCCTGCGCTTCGTGCTCAACGGCTCCTCCGCCAACCGCACGCTGCCGGCGCGCTTTATCTCGGAGTTCTTCGGCTCAGGGGTGCAGCACGTCGCGTTTTCCTGCAAAGACATCTTCGCGACGGTCGCGGACATGCGCAAGCGAGGTGCGGATTTCCTGGATATCCCCGACAACTACTACGACGACATCGAAGCCAAATACGACCTTGCGCCCGAGCTGATGGCGCAGCTGCGTGCCAATCACATCCTCTACGACCGCGAGGGCGACGGCGAGTTCTTCCAGGTCTACACCCACATTTTCGACGAGCGGTTCTTCTTCGAAATCGTCGAGCGGAGGGATTATCAGGGGTTCGGTGCTGCCAATGCCGGCATCCGGCTGGCAGCACAGGCTCGCGAGGTGCGGCCGGCGAGCATGCCAAGGGTGTAGGCTCGCCTTGCCGTCATTGCGAGGAGCGACCTGACCCTCTCCCCGCAAGCGAGGAGAGGAAGAAGAGAGAGCTCACTTCATCTTGCACTTGTCGTGGAAACGATCCTGGTCGTTCTCCACGATGGTCGCGACCGTCTTCAGCGAGAGCTGGCCTTCTGCGTCCTTCACGACGTCCTGGAGATAGAAGCTCTGCACCGGGATGTGGTTCTTGCCGTATTTGAACGCGCCGCGCAGCGACTTGAAGTTGGCCTTCTCCATCTCGGCCTTCATCGCGTCCTTCTTGCTGGTGTCGCCCTTCACCGCGACCACCGCGCTGTTGATGAGCTGGGCCGCGTCATAGGCTTGCGCACCGTAATAGGTCGGACGCAGGCCGGTGTACTTCTTGCGATAGTCGGCGACGAAGCGCTTGTTCTGCTCGTTGGGGAGGTCGTTGACCCATTCCTGCGCGCCGGGCACGCCGAGCGCGTTCTCCTTCTGCAGCGGCAGCGAGAGCTCGTCCACCGTGAAGGCGGTGTAGAGCGGCATCGTGCTCTTCAGGCCGGCCTGCGCATATTGATTGAGGAACTGCACGCCGGCGGCGCCCGGATAGAACACGAAGATCGACTCCGCGCCCGAGGCGCGGGCCTTGGAGAGCTCGGCAGAGAAATCGAGCTGGCTCGGCCAGACCGTGTATTCCTCGCCCTTGATCTCACCCTTGAACGTGTTCTTCAGGCCCGCGAGCATGTCCTTGCCGGCCGCGTAGTTCGGCCCGATCAGGAACACGCTCTTGACGCCCTTCTGGTTCATGTAGAGGCCCATGGCCTGCGGCGTCTGGTCGTTCTGCCAGGAGGTCGAGAACACGTATGGGCTGCACAGCTCGCCGGCGAGCTGCGACGGGCCGGCATTGGCCGAGATCAGGAAGGTCTGCGAGTCGACGGCGGTCTTCAGCGAGGCCAAAAGCACGTTCGACCAGATGTAGCCGACGATGAAATCGACCTTGTCGGACTGCACCAGCTTCTCGGTCTTCTGCTTGCCGACATCGGGCTTCTGCCCGTCATCCTCGTAGATGACCTCGACCGGCTTGCCGTCCATCTTGCGGCCGATGTGATCCAGCGCGAGCTCGAAGGAGTTGCGCATGTCGTTACCGATCACGGCGGTCGGGCCGCTGAAGGTCGAGACGAAACCGATCTTGATGGTGTCGCCGGCGAGCGCCGGATTTGCCAGCACCAGCGCCGCTGCGCCCGCCAGCCAGAATGCCGTCCTCATAACCACTCCCCTCCCTATTATTGAGCCCGGAAACGGGGTGATCGCCGCCCCGGGTCTGTCTCTATTGAACGCAAAATCCATCGAGCCGCCAATGGCTCAGCGCCTGCCCCTGCACCATATTTCGCCCCAATCGGGGATGGCAAGAAATATAATTCTACTTACTTAGACCAACCCTGCGGCACTTTTTCGCGTCTGATCGATACATCCGGCCTATGCGGCGATTGATGACAGCTATTGGACCGCAGCGTCCGATCCGCACTTAAATGGGAGTGTGGAGCAGCGAGATTCGAGGGTACATCATGACCACGGCACCGCATCGCGTCGTCATCGTCGGGGCCGGCTTCGGCGGGCTGGAGGCGACCTACCGGCTTGCGGGTGCGCCGGTCGAGATCACGCTGATCGACCGCCGCAACCATCATCTGTTCCAGCCGCTGCTGTACCAGGTCGCGACCGCCTCGCTCGCGACCAGCGAGATCGCCTGGCCGATCCGTCATCTCATGCGCGACCGGCCCGAGGTGACGACGCTGTTCGCGACGGTCAGCGGCGTCGATGCGGCAAGACGCCGCGTGCTGATCGACGACGGCAGCGAAGTGCCTTACGACACGCTGGTGCTCGCGACCGGCGCGCGTCACGCCTATTTCGGCCATGACGAATGGGAGGCATGGGCGCCGGGCCTGAAGACGCTGGAGGACGGCACCACGCTGCGCCGTCACATCCTGGTGGCGTTCGAGCGCGCCGAGCGCGAGACCGATCCGGACAAGCGCGCAGCGCGGCTGACCTTCGTCATCGTCGGCGCCGGCCCGACCGGCGTCGAGCTCGCCGGCACCATCGCCGAGATGGCGCGTCACACCTTGCCCGGCGATTTCCGCAACATCGACACGACCAAGGCGCGCGTGGTGCTGATCGAGGCGGGGCCGCGCGTGCTCGCGGGCTTTGCCGACGATCTCTCGGCCTATGCGCAGGCCTCGCTGGAGAAGATCGGCGTCGAGGTCGTGCTGGGACAGGCCGTCACCGAGATCAATCGCGAGGGCGTGGTGTTCGGCGGCAAGCTGCTCGAGGCCAAGACGCGAATCTGGGCCGCCGGCGTCCGCGCCTCGCCCGCCGCCGAGTGGCTGGGTGCACCGGCCGATCGTGCTGGCCGCGTCCAGGTCGAAGACGATCTGAGCATCCCTGATCATCCCGAGATCTTTGCGATCGGCGACACCGTCTTGATCAACGCCTGGGAGGGCAAGCCGGTGCCCGGCATCGCACCGGCCGCCAAGCAACAGGGCCGTCACGTCGCCGAGACCATCAAGGCGCGGCTGCGCGGAGAGCCGACAGGCCCGTTCCGTTACAAGCACTCCGGCAGCCTCGCCCAGATCGGCAAGCGGCTCGCGGTGATCGACTTCGGCCGCATCAAGCTGCGCGGCACCATCGCGTGGTGGATCTGGGGCATCGCCCACATCTACTTCCTGATCGGCCTGCGCCACCGCCTCAGCGTCGCGCTCAGCTGGCTATGGATCTACGCGCGAGACCAGCGCGCGGCGAGGTTGATCACGCAGGGGAGTAGCAAGGTGGTGTAGGGAGGCTCCTCTGGTGTCCCGGACGCGGCGCGGCATGAAATGACGCGACGCAGAGCCGGGACCCAGCAGTCAGGGGCCCCGGCTCTGCAGTGCACCGCTGCGCGCTGCGCTGCGTCCGGGGCACGAGACTCACTTCACGAGCTCGCACCCGCCTTCCGCCAGCGGGCGAAATGCCTGGTCGGCTGGAATCGTCGAGACCAGCTTGTAATAGTCGTAGGGATATTTCGACTCCTCCGGCTTCTTCACCTCGAACAGGTACATCGGATGCACGACGCGGCCGTCCTGGCGGATCGCGGTGTCGCCGAACAGTTTGTCCTTGCCCTTGAACTTCTTCATCTCGGGCACGGCGTCCTTGGCATTATCGCTCCCGGTGGCGGCGACGGCGTTGAGATAAGCGAGCGTCGAGGCATAGACGCCGGCCTGGTTGCCGCTCGGCATCTTTCCGTTCATGCCCGGCCGCGCGGCGAAACGCTTGGCGAAGGCGCGGGTGTCGTCATTCATGTCCCAGTAGAAAGCTTCCATGAGCTGGAGGCCCTGCGCGACCTTGATGCCCATGCCGTGGACGTCGTTGATGAAGAGCAGGAAGGCGACGAGCCGCTGCCCGTTCTGCTGAATGCCGAACTCGGCGGCCTGCTTCACCGCGTTGATGGTGTCACCGCCGGCATTGGCAAGGCCGATCACCTGGGCCTTCGAGCCCTGCGCCTGCAACAGGAAGGAGGCGAAGTCGGAGGTGCCGAGCGGGTGCTTGGAGGAGCCAAGCACCTTGCCGCCATGCGCCTCGATGTATTTCTGCGCTTCCGATTCGATGCCCTTGCCGAGCGCGAAATCGACTGTGAGGAAATACCAGTCCTTGCCGCCGCGCGACACCATGGCGGCCGCCGTGGTGTTGCCGGTCGCCCAGGTGTCGTTGACCCATTGGATGGTGTTGGGCGAGCAGGCCCTGCCGGTGAGATCGGAGCTTGCGGTCGAGGACGCCAGGAACGTCATGCGGCTGTCGCGCAGCAGCGTGTTGATGGAGAGGCCGACGGCCGAGTTCGGCACGTCGACGATGGCATCGACGCCCTCGACATCGAGCCATTTGCGTGCGATGGCGTTGCCGACATCGGCCTTGTTCTGGTGGTCGGCATAGACGATCTCGACCTTGATGCCCTTGCCGCCGCCGTTGAAATCCTCTGCGGCCATGCGCGCGGCCTCGACCGAGCCCATGCCGTTGGTGTCCTGGAAGATGCCGGAGATGTCGTTGAGCACGCCGACGCGCACGACATTGTCCGAGATCTCCGCGCTCGCCGCGCCGGTCACCAGGCTCGCGGCCAGCGCGAGCGTCCACTTCAGATGTTTCATCGTTCCCTCCCCTGTTGATGATTTGCCACGCCGGTCGTTGCCGGCGTGTCGAGACTCAGACCTGCCGCTCCGGCAGCTTCAGCACGAGCCCGTCGAGCTCGGACGTGACCGCGATCTGGCAGGACAGCCGACTTGTCGGCCGCCGCTCGGCGGCGGCGCCGTCGAGCAGCGCATCCTCGTCGTCGGCTACCGCGGGGAGCCGCGCGAGCCAGCTCTCGTCGACATAGACATGGCAGGTCGCACACATGGCGTTGCCGCCGCATTCGGCCAGAATGCCGCCGAGGCCGTGGCGGGTCGCGGCCTGCATGGCGCTCTCCCCGTCCGCGGTCTCGACACGTTCCGACTTGCCGTCGGGATGAACGAAGGTGATGGCGGGCATGAAACTCCTCGTCAGGCCGGGGTGATGGTCACCGGCAGGCTATCGAGCCCGCGCAGCGTGTTGTTGAAGCGGCGCTTCGGCTCGCCCGTGATCTCGATCTTCGCGATGCGCCGGGCCAGCGCGGTCAGCATCACCTCGCCTTCGAGGCGGGCGACGAGCTGGCCGACGCACATGTGGATGCCGGAGCCGAAGCCGACATGGCCGGAGGTGCGGCGGGTGATGTCGTAGCTGTCAGGCTGGTCCCAGCGCCTGGGATCGCGATTTGCGGCAGCGAGGAACATCAGCACCTTCTCGCCCTCACCGATCTGCGCGCCGGAGAGCTCGACCTCCCGCGTGGTGGTGCGGAAGAAGGTCTGCACCGGACTTTCGAACCGCACGGCCTCCTCGAAGGCATTGCGCGCCAGCGTCGGATCGTCGCGCAGGCGCTGCCACTGGTCCGGGAATCGCGCGAGGCAATAGACGGCCGCACCGATGCCGTTGACGGTGGTGTCGAGGCCGGCCGACAGCAGCGAGCGCACCAGCAGCGGCGCCTCGGTGGCAGTGATCGCGCCGTCGTCGACCTGCGCATGGATGCAGGCCCCGAAGCCGCCGGGCGAAAGGTTGTCGCGCTGGCATTGCTCGGCGACATAGGCCTGGTGCGGCGCCGAGCGCGCGATCGCCTGCTGGCGCAGCTCATTGGGCGGACCGAACGCGTTGAACACGACGCTGGCATAGGGAATGAGATGCTCGCGTCCCTCCGCCTTCAGGCCCAGCGCATCCGGAAAGATCGAGAGCGGATAGGCTTCCGCGAGATCGGCGATCGCATCGAAGCTGCGCCTCTCGACCAGCGCGTCCACCCGCTGTTCCGCCGCCGCCGCAAAACGGTCGCGGACCTGCTTCATCACGGTGGGCGACAGCACCTTCGACAGCACGGCGCGGGTGCGGGTGTGCGCGGGCGGATCGGCCTCCAGGATCAGGCTTGGCGGCCGCCACGGCGTCTCCTTCTTGAAGTCGGACAGGCCGACACCGCGGCTGGAGCAGAACGTCGCGGGATCGTTCAGGACCGCATGGACCTCGGCATAGCGCGCCACGCCGTAGACGTTCCACTTGTCGAGATAGACGACCGGACCGGCCTCCCGCAGCAGCTCATGCGTGGGATAAGGGTCGGCAAAGAAATTCATCGCAAAGGGATCGATGTCGAGATGCGGGACGGACGCAAGGCCCGTCGACGCAGGGGTGCCGGATGCGGTCATGGGAGACCTCCCTCATTTTGATCTTGTGAAAGGGCGGCGCATGCCCTTAGGTCGGTGGCTCCACCGCGAGTCAGATTCCCGACATGCCTGCGCCTTCGACCAGATCCCGCCAAAAGCCCGCGCCCAGCGATGCCGGACCAACGCTCGATCTCGACCGTTACGTCCCGGCTTTCGTCACCTTCATCGCCAACAAGCTCTCGAACAGCGCGACCGCGTTCTATCAGCGGGAGTTCGGCGTCAACGTCACGGAATGGCGGATCATGTCGCTGCTGGCGATCGAGCCCGGCATTCCGGCCTCGCGCATCTGTCACGTCATCGGCTTCGACAAGGGGCCGGTGAGCCGGACGCTGGCTGGGCTGGAAAAGCGCGGCCTCATCTCGATCCGCACCGACCCGAACGACGGCCGCACCCATTCGATTTCGCTGACGACGAAGGGCCGCGCCACCCATGACAAGGTGATCGTCGCGGCGCTCGAGCGCGAGCGGCGGCTGCTGTCGTGCCTGAACAAGGACGAGCGCGAGGTGCTGATCGATCTGCTGCGCCGGCTGCACGAAAATCTCGGCGCGGTCACGGACAGCAGCTACACCTGACGCACCGCACCGCGGCCGCGCCCTGTCGCCACCTCCAGGCATGCGCCCGCGCTTGCCCGCGGCACCCTTCCTGCCGAGCATCGTTTCCTCCGAGATCGGACGCGGCGGTTTCCCCGCCGTCGTCCTGGTCTGGAACGGTTCGCACAGATTAGTTGCTTAGGCAACAAAAGAATCAGCAATATATTGCGGCAGTGGGATTGGCCTATCCGCTCGTCATTCCGGGGCGCGCGTAGCGCGAACCCGGAATCCATCGTGCAACACCCCTGCGGTGAAATGGATTCCGGGCTCGCGCCAAGAGGCGCGCCCCGGAATGACAGCGGAATGTGGCTTCGCTAACTCGGCCTTTACAGCCCAATCCACTCCGCCGACGCATCATCGTTCAGCCGAGCCGCGGCATCCGCTCGCCGCGTCAGCACGGCGCGCTGGTTGATGTAGCCTTTGTCGGTGATCTCGCCGCCATCGACCGATGGCGGCTCGGCGAGCAGCAGCGCGCGCGTGGCGTGGCCGGAGGAGTTGGGGCCTTGCTGCTTCAGTTTCGCCAGGCCCTGTGCGATCGCGGTCCTGATCTTGTCATGCGCAAGCACCTCGTTGACATCAGCCGTCTCGCCCAAGCCGGCATGGGCGCGGCAAGCCGCGATGTTCGGGATCACCAGGAAGCGCGCCTCGTCGCCACCGTGGCCTGACACGACGATGTCCTGCGCCAGCGGCGCCAGCGCGGCGATGCCGGCGACGCGCAGCGTGCCGACGCTGACCCAGGTGCCGGAATTGAGCTTGAAATCTTCAGCGACACGGCCGTCGAAGAACAGGCCGCGCTCCGGCCGCGCGTGATCGGCAAGCTTCACCGCATCGCCGATCAGATAAAAGCCCTCTTCATCAAAAGCCTGCTTCGTCAGCTCCGGCGCCTTCCAGTAGCCCGGCGTAACGTTGGGACCACGTACCCGCACCTCGAGCTTGTCGCCTGACGTAACGAGCTTCAGCTCGGTGCCGGGAATGGGCACGCCGATATTGCCAGAGCGTTCGGCGAGGAAATGGCAGTCGGTCGCCAGCGGCGACGTCTCGGTCGAACCCCAGGCCGAAACCATCGGCAGCGCGCGGCCGATGGTCTTGATCGAGAGCTCTCCGAGCGCATCCCAGAGATTCTGCGGCAGCGCCGCGCCGGCATAGAAGGCGAATTTCACCTCGTTGAAGAAGCGGCGGCACAGCTCCTCGTCGCCGCGCAGCGCCGCGATCAGCATGTCGAAGCCGCGCGGCACATTGAAATAGACCGTCGGCATCACGCTTTTCAGATTGGCCAGTGACGTCGCGAACAGGCCGGGCGCCGGCTTGCCGCCGTCGATATAGAGCGAACCGCCGTTGCGCAGCACGAGGTTGAAATTGTGGTTGGCGCCGAAGGTGTGGCTCCAGGGCAGCCAGTCGAGAATGACGAGGTCGCGACCACCCTGCTCCAGAAATGTCCAGGTCTGCGCCTTGGCCTCTTGGCTCGAGGTCAGCATGCGCTGGGTGTTGATGACGGCCTTGGGCGTGCCTGTTGACCCCGAGGTGAACAGGAATTTGGCGATCGTATCCGGCGTCACCGCGGCGAACGCCGTTACAACGTCGGGACTCTCCGGCGTTGCCACGACGGTGCGGAAGGCGAGCGCATCGCCATCGTCGGCGTTCCCGCTGATGATCTGCGCCTTGTGCAGCGGCTTGATCGCGGCCAGTGCTGCCGCGAATGACTTGGTCGCGGAGACATAGATCGCGCCCGGCTCGAGCAGCGCGATCATGCTCTTGAGCTTGTCGAAATCTTTCGACATCAGCGAATAGGCCGGCGAGATCGCCGCCGAGGGCACGCCGACATGCTGGGCGGCAAGCGCGAGCAGAGCATGGTCGATGCTGTTGTCGGAGAGGATCGCGAGCGGGCGTTCGGCGCTCAGACCCTGCGCCAGGATCCAGGACGCCGCCGCGCGCACTTGGCGCAGCGCCTGCGCATAGCTGACGGCGGTCCATGGCGCCTCGGCGTTGGCGCGCTCGGCAAGGAAGATCGCATCCGGCGTTTGCCGCGCCCATTGCTCCAGCCAGTCGCCGACGCAGCGCGCGCCATCGCGCAACGGTTCGGGCGAGCGCAGCACGATGCTGCCGTCGGCGCGATGCTCGGCGACGGTCCGTGGCGTTGCAAACAGGCTTGCGGCATCGCCGCGTGCGGCGGTTGTCATGATTTCCTCCTCCGCCCGGATCCCGGATCGGCCGCAGCCTCGTTCCGGGCTGCTTTGGCCATAATGTTGGGCATGACAATTGTTGTCGTCAACAACAATCTTCCGCCCGCGCTATAATGACGTTACAAGAATAGTCCGGCAGGAGACGCGATTTGACAGCCACCTCAGCCCAGACTTCCGCACGCAGGCGCGCCGGCAACGGCGCGGCGCCTCGGGACATGGCCGACGATATCGGCCTCGACGCACTGGTCGGGCACGCCGGCTATGCGGTGCGGCGCTTCCAGATCTGGATCTTTCAGGACTTCATCAGAACGCTCGGCGATGTCGACATCCGGCCGACGCAATATTCGGTGCTGACCGTGATCGGCGCCAATCCGGGCCTGTCGCAGATGGCGGTGGCAAAGCGCCTCGGCATCGAGCGCGCCCGGCTGGTGCACCTGCTCGACAGCCTCGAACAGCGCAAGCTCGTGAAGCGGGTCAAATCGAAGGCGGACCGTCGCTCCCACGCGCTGCATCTCACGACCCAGGGCGAGACGGCGCTGGCGAAATTCAAGCGGCTCGCGGCCGAACACGAGCGGCACGTCGAAGAGAAGATCGGCAAGGAAAACCGGGCGCAGCTGCTGCGGATCCTCGCTGGCTTCACCTGACCTCGACTGCCCAAGATTTGGGCAGATGCCCGTCACGGGGCGCTGACGTCACGGCCCGCCCGCCTGCCAAAATATCCCGCAAGCCACTGATCCCACGGATAATATCCGCAGCTTCCGTCCTGCCCGGATAATGTACACAATGGCACATCGCTTGCTTCACTCCGGGGGTGAAGCAGTTGCGGGAATTTTGTCGCCATGGGGGCTGAGATGGGGGCTGAGCAGCCTGAAACGATCGCCGCGATTGTGGCCGCACATCGCGCGGGCACGTTGACGCCGGTGCAGACGGTCGCGCGGACCTATCAGCGCATCCGCGACCACAATGATCCCGCCATCTTCATCAGCCTGCGCGACGAAAGGGACGCGATCGCCGAGGCCGAGAAGCTTGCTGCGAAGGACGCCGCCGGCCTCCCGCTCTACGGCGTGCCGGTTGCGGTGAAGGACAATATCGACGCGCTGGGCTTTCCGACCACGGCGGCCTGCCCGGCCTTCTCCACTACGCCGACGCATGACTCGACAGCGGTGGCGCGGCTGCGCGCCGCCGGCGCCATCATCATCGGCAAGACCAATCTCGACCAATTCGCGACCGGCCTCGTCGGCGTGCGCTCGCCCTACGGCGTTCCCAAGAATTCGATCCGCGAGGATCTCATTCCCGGCGGCTCCAGCTCGGGCTCCGCTGTCGCGGTCGGCGCGGGGCTCGTGCCGCTGTCGCTGGGCACGGATACCGCCGGCAGCGGGCGCGTACCGGCGATGCTCAACAACATCGTCGGGCTGAAGCCGAGCCTCGGCATGGTCTCGAACGCGGGGCTGGTGCCGGCCTGCCGTACGCTCGATTGCATCTCGGTGTTTGCGCTGACCGTGGACGACGCCGCGCTCGCGCTGTCAGTGATGGCGGGGCCGGACCCGGCCGATCCGTTCTCGCGCGACCGGCCGCTGGGCGCGATCAGGCCGCTCCCCTCAGACCTGCGCCTCGGCGTGCCGCGCAACGGACAGCTGATCTTCTTCGGCGACAAGAAGGCGGAAACCGCTTACGCCGATGCGCTGAAGCGCTGGACTGCGCTTGGCGCAACGCTGGTCGAGTTCGATCTTGAGCCGTTCTACGAGACGGCGCGGCTGCTCTATGAGGGACCCTGGGTCGCCGAGCGTTATCTCGTGATCAAGGACCTGCTCGCCTCCGCGCCGGATTCGATCCATCCCGTGACGCGCGAGATCACCGCGGCCGGCGCGCGGCTCACTGCTGCGGACACGTTCTCGGCGCTCTATCGCCTGCAGGGCCTGCGCAAGATCGCCGAGCGCACGTTCGCCAATATCGACGCGCTGGTGCTGCCGACGGCGCCGACCGCCTATACGACCGCGCAGGTGCTCGCCAATCCGATCGAGCTCAACAGCCGGCTCGGCACCTACACCAATTTCGTCAATCTGCTCGACCTCTGCGGCCTCGCGCTGCCGGCTTCGATGCGCAGCGACGGCATTCCGTTCGGCATCACGCTGCTCGCGCCCGCCGGACATGACGCGCTGCTGGCGAGCATCGGCCGCGTCTTTCATGCGGATACCAGGTTGAGCCTCGGCGCGACGGGCGCGGCGCAAGCTCTGCTGGCGGCGCTGCCGGCAAGCAGCGGCGACGAGATCCCCATCGCCGTGGTTGGCGCGCATCTGTCCGGCATGGTGCTCAACGGCGAATTGAAGGCACTGAACGGGCGCCTGATCGAGGCAACCAGAACTGCGCCCGACTACAAGCTCTACGCGCTCAAGACCACGCCGCCGAAGCCCGGCATGTTGCGCGTGGAAGCCGGCAAGGGCGCCGCCATCGAGCTGGAGCTCTGGTCGCTGTCGTCTTCCGCCTTCGGCAAATTCGTCAACGCGATTCCTTCGCCGATGGCGATCGGCACCGTGCGCCTTGCCGATGGCCGCAGCGCGAAGGGATTTTTGGTCGAGCCGGAAGTGCTGGGCGAGGCGCGGGATATTACGGCCTATGGGGGCTGGCGGAAATTCATGGCGGAAGCTACCAAGACGTAGGTCTCGTGTCCCGGGTGCAGCGCATCACGCAGTGGTGCGCTGCTGAACCGGGACCCATGCAGCAGCTTGCAAGACGGAAGTTGGGTCCCGGCTCTGCGGAGCAGCGCTACGCGCTGCACCGCGTCCGGGACACGGACGTGCCTTACACCGACACCGCGTAGATCTCATACTCCCCGCGCACCAGCTCGATATGCGCGCGCATCGCGGCGGCGGCGCCCTGCTTGTCGCCGCGCATGATGGCGACGACGACGCGGTCGTGCTCGGCCTGCGACTTGGCGAGACGGCCGAGGTTGCGGAACTGGGCGCGGCGGAACGGCTGCACGCGCACCCGCGTCGCCAGCGTGATCTCGGCGATGTAGCCGTTCTGCGAACCGGCATAGATCGCGTTGTGGAAGCGTTCGTTGACCTCGTGGAAGCGATCGGGATTGCCGGTGTAGCTCAGCACCCGCAGCTCTTCGTGGATGGCCTCCAGGCCGTGACGCTCGGCGGCGGACATGCGCTCGGCGGCAAGGCCTGCGCACAGCGCCTCGAGCTCCGCCATCGCCTCGAACATGCTGGTCAGGCGCTCGATCGAGGGCTGCGCCACCACCGCGCCGCGATGGGCGCGCGCCTCGACGAGGCCGCTGGCCACGAGCTGACGCAGCGCCTCACGCACCGGCGTCCGCGAGACGCTGAAGCGGCGGGCGATGTCGGTCTCGTCCAAGGGCGAGCCGGGGGCCAGGGCGCCGCGCACGATCTCGTCGGCGAGCTGCAGGCGCAGCTCCTCGGCGCGTGTGACCTTCTGCACCGATGGCGAGGCACGGTCGACGCGGGGCACCACCGGCTCAGTCGGCAGTGCTCCCTGGGGAAGATCGTCGAGCGTCATGCGGTCAGGTCTCTTTCGGCTCGTCGATGATGCTGACATGGGCGGCGACGACGCGCCAGCCCTCGGGGAAGCGAATCCAGGTCTGCATCTGCCGGCCGACCTTGCCGGGCGCCGTATCGCGATAGAACAGGGTGGAGGCCACCGCCGTGTCGCGGCCATAGCTGGAGATGACAGTCCTGGCGGTGCGGCGGTTGAGGCCGACCGGCGAGCGGCCGGCGCGGAAGCCGCTGATCGCCTCATAGCCATAGAGGTTCTCGCCGATGCCGTAGCGCAGCGTGCGGGGATCGTTGCGGAACAGCTCGCCGAGCACGGCGACGTCGTTACTGATGAGGGCCTGCTCATACCGATCGAACGCGGCTTTGACGTCCGCGATCACTTCGGGGAGATCGAGCTCCATTTTAGATTCCTCTCGGCGCGGGTGCTGCGACGACGCCCATCTTTTCCAGGGCGTGCGCGACGCGGAGCGCGATGTCCTCGCGCCAGGGCGCAGCAATGATCTGCACGCCGATCGGCATCGGCTCGAGCGGCACTGGAACGGCCACCACGGGCAGGCCGATGAAGGAGATCGGCTGGGTGTGGATGCCGATATTGGCGCGCACCGGCAGCTCGACGCCGTCGAGGTTGAAATTCACCTGGCCGAGCTTTGGCGCGGTGCAGGGCGTTGCCGGCGCGAGCAGCACGTCGACGGTCTTGAAGATCTCGGCGAGCTGCGCGCGGTACCAGCGGCGGAATTTCTGCGCGCGGTCGACCATCGGCGCAGGCACCATCGCGCCCGCGATCAGCCGGTCGCGCACGGCCGGATCGAAATCGTTCGGCCGCTTGCGCAGACGATCGAGATGCAGCGAAGCGCCCTCGGTCGTGGTGATGACGTAAGCGGCCGCGCGGGCGCGCGCGGCCTCGGGGATCTCGATCAGCTTCGTTGCGCCGAGCGCCTTGGCAACGCGGCTGACGGCCTCGACCGCTTCCGGAAACACGTTGTTCTGGAAATACCCGCCGGCGATGGCGATACGCAGATCCGAGACCGGATTGGCGATCAGCGGCAGCGTCGGCTCCAGCCCGCGCGTCGTGCAGGCGCTGTCCTCCGCGTCAGGGCCCTGCATCACGTCATAGACGCGTGCGAGATCGGCGACGGAGCGCGCGAACGGGCCGAGATGATCGAGGCTCGCGACGAACGGGAACGAGCGCGCGCGAGAGAGCCGGCCATAGGTCGGCTTCAAACCGAAAATGCCGCAGAACGAGGACGGCACGCGGATGGAGCCGTTGGTGTCCGAGCCGAGCGCGATTGGCACCAGCGCGCCGCCGACCGCGCTGCCCGAGCCGCCGGAGGAGCCGCCGGTCATCCGCGTGGTGTCATGCGGATTGCGCGAGGGACCGTCATGGACGTTCTCGCCCGTAAAATCATAGGCGTATTCGCCCATGTTGAGCGCGCCAACCAGCACGGCGCCGGCGGCCTCCATGCGCTCGATCAGCGTGGCATCGCGCGCTGCGGGCGCGCGATCGCGATTGATCTTCGAGCCGGCGCGCGTCGGAAGCCCTGCGACGTCGAACAGATTCTTCACCGCGAAGGGAACGCCGGCGAGCGGGCCGACTTCCTTGCCGGCGGCGATGTCGGCATCGACTGCGCGTGCTTTCGCACGGGCGCGATCGGCGGTGACGTCGGTGAAGGAATTGAGGACGCCGTCGTGCTGCTTGATGCGCGACAGCGCCGCCTCGGTGGCATCGAGCGCGGACATCTTGCGGGCCGCAACCGCACCTGCGATTTCGGAGGCCGTCATCTCTGGCTTGCTGGTCATGGCAACATCAAGCGGTGAAAATCGGCGCCGGCTCGGTCTCGTCCGGCAGCGCGAATTCGTCGACGAGGCGAGCGAGCCGCAGCGAGACTTCGAGGTTGGCGCGCACCGCAGGCCTCCAGGCCTCCTCGATCGGCAATGCCAGCGCTTTCGATACGGCGTCGATATAATCGTCCAGCGGCTCGGCCATCACGCTCCCAAACTATCTCTCTAGGTTGTCATTTGAGCATGATCTTTTCGGAAAACCGCGTCACACTTTTCCGGATCATGCTCAGTGGACCGGCAACGGCGGATGCGGGATCGCCGTCAGCAGCTCCTTGGTGTAGTCGTCCTGCGGATCGCTGAGGACCTGCTCGGAAGAGCCCTCTTCGACGATTCGACCGGTCCGCATCACAATGACACGATCGCACAGCAAGCGCACTACGTTCAAATCATGCGAGACGAACAGATAGCTCATACCTAGCCGCGCCTTGAGGTCCTGCAGCAGATTGAGGACGACGGCCTGCACCGAGACGTCCAGCGCCGCCGTCGGCTCATCCAGGATGACCAGCTTCGGATGCAGCGCGATGGCACGGGCGATGCCGACACGGGCCTTCTGGCCGCCGGAGAGCTGGTGCGGAAAACGATCGAGCAGATTGTGCGGCAGGCCGACCATGGTGGCCAGCTCCTCGCAGCGGGCACGCAGCGCGTCGCGCCCCCTGATATCGCCGAGCTGCATAATGGGGTCGGCAATCGCGCGCGCGGCGGTGAAGCGCGGGTTGAGGCTGTCGGTCGGATCCTGGAACACCATCTGGATGCGGCTGCGCTGCGGCAGCCGGGCGAAGGCAGCAGGCTGAATAGCGCCGATGTCCTCGCCGTCGAACTGGATCAGGCCGGAGGTCTGGTCCAAGAGGCGCATCACCATCATCGACGTGGTCGATTTGCCGCATCCGGACTCGCCGACAAGGCCGACGCTCTCGCCATGGCCGATCGAAAAGCTGATGCCGTCGACGGCGCGGAACACGTCCGGCTCCAGCGGCGGCTTGCGGCCGAACAGCTTTCCGAGCGTCGCGGTGGCGCCCTGGCGGGGGTATTCCTTGACGAGCTTTTCGATGAGCAGGAGCGGCTTCGCGCTCTCTGCGCTTGCCGTGGCAGGCACAGCGGGCTCGGCGGGCGCGGTGCCCTCCTCCTCCGGCAGCAGATCCCGCAGGCTCACGCCGAGCCGCGGCGTCGCGCGCATCAGCTTCTTGGTGTAGGGGTGCTGCGGGTTGGCGAAAATGTCGGCGGCCTTGGCGGTCTCGACCACGCGGCCCTTCTCCATCACCACGACGCGGTCGCAGTAGGCGGCGGCGAGGCCGAGGTCGTGGGTGATCAGGATGGTGGACATCGCGCGGCGCTTGGTCAGCTCGACGATCAGGTCCATCACCGCCTTCTGCGTGGTGACGTCGAGACCCGTGGTCGGCTCGTCCGCGATCAGCAGCTGCGGATTGCAGGCGAGCGCGAGCGCGATGACGACGCGCTGGCACATGCCCCCCGACAGCTCGAACGGATAGGCGTGATAGCGCTCGCGCGGGCGGGCGATCTTGACCTGCTCCAGCGCCTCGATCGCCTTTTCTCCATGGTCCGAAACCATCGCCTGCTGCACATGGGTGCGCAGCACGTCCTCGATCTGGTCGCCGACCTTGCGGATCGGATTGAGTGCGGCGCGCGGGTTCTGGAAGATCATCGACACTTCGCGGCCGCGCAGGTCGCGCATCTGGTCTTCGGTGGCGGCCTTCACGTCAATGCCGGAGAACATCACCGAACCCTCGGCGATCCGCCCGGCGCGGTCGAGGATGCGCATCACCGCGTACGACGTCACCGACTTGCCCGAGCCGGACTCGCCGACGATGGCAAGCGTCTCGCCCTTGGCGACGGAGATGTTGACGTGCTGCACGGCTTTGACGATGCCGCGGCGGGTGGTGAATTCGACGGTGAGGTCCTGGACGTCGAGCAGCGGCTGGGCGGTCATGAGGGCCTACCAAGCAAAAAATGCGAAAACAACCCCATGCACCGTAGAATGGCATTGGAATCATTGGAGAATTTTTGGCGTAAATTGACGCGTGAGGGAGGCACTGGTTTCTCATTCCCTCCCCCCTTGTGGGGGAGGGGCAGGGAGAGGGGTGGCCACAAACTCAGACCTCGCTTGGGGCTACCCCCCTCCCCAACCCTCCCCCACAAGGGGGGAGGGAGCGCAGCGGTACTTGTGGAAACAGCCATCACGTCCTCCGCTGAGGGTCGACGATGTCGCGCAGGCCGTCGCCGAGGAGGTTGAAGCAGAACACGGCGATCATCAGCGCAAGGCCGGGGAACAGCGCGATCCACCATTCGCCCGAGACCATGAAGCCCGCGCCTTCCGCGACCATGATGCCCCATTCGGCGGTCGGCGGGCGGACGCCGAGGCCGATGAAGGACAGGCCGGCGGCGTTGAGGATGGCGTAGCCCATGGTCAGCGACATCTGCACGATCATGATCGGCATGATGTTGGGCAGGATGTGCACCAGCAGGATGCGGAATTCGCCGTTGCCGGACAGGCGCGCGGCCTGCACGAAGCCGGCATTGCGGCGGACATTGGCCTCGGCACGCGCGACGCGGGCATAGAGCGGGAAGTTCACGATCGCGGTCGCAAGAATGATGTTCTGCACCGTGTTGCCGAGCGCCGCGACGATGCCCATCGCCAGCACGAACAGCGGAAACGCCATGATGGTGTCGGCGATGCGGCCGACGATGCGGTCGGTCCAGCCGCCAAAGTAGCCCGCTGCGATGCCGGCGAGGCCGCCCATCAAAAACACCAGCACGACGGAGGCGACCGCGATGAACGTATCGAGCCGCGTCGCCACGACGACGCGGCTGAAGATGTCGCGGCCGAGCTGGTCGGTGCCAAACCAGTGCGCCGCCGACGGCGGCTTCAGCGCCGCGGCGGTGTCGGAGGCGAGCGGATCGTAGGGCACGACATAGGGGCCGAAGATCGCGGCGGCGAGGATGAGGATCAGCAAGGCGAAGGCAAAGCCCGTGACCTTGTTTTCGCCGAGCACGTAACGGGTCTGTTCGAGGATCGCGGCCAACCCGGAGGTGCGGGCAGGACCGACGGGTTCAACAGCAGGCGCAACGGAGCTCATGAGATCACCCGGACGTTGTTTGACCGAACAAGCAAGCCGCGACGGCGGTTTACCTCCCCCGCTTGCGGGGGAGGTCGGCGCAACGCGCCGGGTGGGGGCTCTCTCCACATTGGGGCTCTCGCCCGCGGAGATACCCCCTCCCCAACCCTCCCCCGCAAGCGGGAGAGGGGGCGCACCTTCGTCGGAGCTTGCAGAGCACAAGACCCCATCATGGTTCAGCCCTCCAGCCGTACGCGCGGATCGATCACGCCGTACAAGATGTCGATCACGAGATTGAGCAGCACGTACATGACCGCCATGGTCAGCACAAAACCTTGCACCGGCGCGAAGTCCGACGAGATCAGCGCTTCCACCGCGTATGAACCGATGCCGGGCCAGGCGAACACTTTCTCCACCAGCACGTTGGCGCCCAGCAGGAACGAGAACACCATGCTGAGCGTGGTGATGACCGGCAGCATCGCGTTGCGGAAGGCGTAGGTGACGATCACGGTCGCCGGCGACAGGCCGCTGGCGCGGGCGGTGCGGACGAATTCCGACGACAGCACCGCCAGCATCGAGGCGCGCGTCATGCGCGCGATCGGCGCCAGCGAGAAGATCGCCAGCGTCGTCGCCGGCAGGATCAGCTGGCTCAGCGCCGAGCGGAACGCTTCGAGATCGCGCGCGATCAGCGTGTCGATCAGATAGAAGCCGGTCACCGTCGGCGGCGCACTGTAGAACACGTCGAGCCGGCCGAGCGGCGCAGGCGACCAGCCGAGGCGGAAGTAGAAGACGTAGACCAGCACCAGGCCGGTGAAGAACACCGGCAGCGAGACGCCGGCTGTCGTCGTCACCCGGCAGAGATGATCGACCCATGACCCTGGCCGCGTCGCAGCGAGCACGCCGAGTGGGATGGCGATGACGACCGAGACGATGAGGCCGAGCAAGGTCAGCTCGGCAGAGGCCGGCAGGCGGTTGCGGATTTCGGCCGCCACCGGCTGGCCCGTCGTCAGCGAGTTGCCGAAATCGCCATGGGCGAGATCGCCCGTGTAGCGGAAGAACTGCTCGATCAGCGGCTTGTCGAGGCCGAGTTTTTTCCGGATCTGCTCGACGGCTTCCTTGGTCGCGGCGGGACCGGCGAAGTAGGCGGCGGGATCACCCGGCAGCGCGCGCGTCAGCAGGAAGGTGACGATGACGACGCCGATCAGCGATGGAATCGCGAACATCAGGCGCTTGCCGATCATGGTCAGCATGGGGCGCTCCTGCGCTGCGTATGGGAACGAGATCGTGCGGCACGTTCGGCTGCGTTCCCTCCCCCCTTGTGGGGGAGGGCTAGGGAGGGGGGTGGCTCCGGGAGAGGTCTGAGTTTGTGGCTACCCCTCTCCCCAACCCTCCCCCACAAGGGGGGAGGGAGCCTGAAGAGCGTGCTCACCTCACCCATGACACCTCACCCCTTCGCCATCGCGCGATAATCCAGCCTCCGGTGGAACCAGTACTGATAGCCGCTGATGTTCTTCTGCATCGCGACGTTGACGAAGGGCTGGTACAGCGGGATGCGCGGGATGTCGGTGAAGGCGAGATCGACAAAACCCTTCACGTCCTTGTCGTAGGTGGCGGTGTCGCCGCTTGCTGCCGCGGTGCGCGCGCCGTCGATCAGACTGTCCATCTCCGCCGACTTGTAGCTCATGGTGTTGAAGACGGAATTGTTGCCGTGATAGCACCAGTAGAAGAAGTATTCGGGGTAATCGAGCCAGCCCGAGAACACGTTGGTGAAGAGCGGCATCTCTTTCTTGTTCAACTCGGTGCGCCAGTTGGCGCCGGGCACCTTGTTGATGGTGGTCTTGATGCCGATCTGCGCAAGACTCTCCTGCACCAGCACGCAGAGCGGCTCGTTGACGCCGGCGAAATTCAGGTCGAACGAGATCGTGGTCTCGAAGCCGCCTGCGTAGCCGGCTTCCGCCAGAAGCGCCTTCGCCTTCTCCATATCGGTGTTGAATTTGTGCGGCTGCGGCCAGGCGACCTCGGTCGGCTTGTCCTTCGGCGCGCCGAACATCGGGTTGGCGAGGCCGAACATCACGGCGTCCATGATCTTCTGATAGGGCAGCGCATAGGCGACCGCCTGACGGACTTTTGGATTGTCGAACGGCGGCTTGGTGACGTTCATGCCGATATACTGGATGCCGTTGGAGAACGGCAGCGACACCACGTTGAGCTTGCCGTTGGCCTTCATCTCCTGGAAGTCCTTGTTCGGCAGCTCGTAGGAGATGTCGGCATCGCCGCGCTCCAAGAGCGCGCGGCGGTTTCCGGCCTGCGGCACCATGCGCCAGATCACGCGCTTGATCTTCGGCAAGGGGCCGCCGACCCAATCCTCGTTGCGCTCCATGATGACTTCGGTGCCCGCGGTCCACTTCGTCACCTTGTAGGCGCCGGAGCCCGCGGTCTGCTGCTTGGTGAATTCGAGGCCCCAGGGGTCCTTCTCGCTGGCGTTCTTCTTCACCAGCTCGGAGTTGACGATGCAGGGCACGATCACGGCGAGATCGGGGATCGTGAGCTTGTCCTTCTTCAGGAAGTCGACGCGGACAGTATAGTCGTCGACGACGACGAACTGCTCCGGCTTGGTCAGCGAGCCCGCGCTCATCTGGAAGGTCGGGAAGCCGCCGACGCTGACGGCGCGGTCGAGCGACCATTTCACGTCCTTGGCGGTGACAGGCGCGCCATCGTGGAACTTGGCGTTCTTCTTCAGCTTGAAGGTGACCGACATGTCGTCGATCTTGAAATCTTCGGCGAGCTCGCCCTTGAACTTGTCGCGGTCGTAATAGGGCACGCCGCCGGGGCCGCTCTTCATCTCGTGGCTGATCAGCCGGTCGTAGCAATTCCAGGACACTTCATAGCCGGGCACGTTGGTGCCGACGCCGTGGATGTCGAGATTGTTGGGGCCGCCTTCCGAGACGATCAGCAGCGTCTCCGAACGGGCGTCGGCATAGGCGGTGGAGATCACGGACGGCATCGCCGGAAGCGCCGCTCCGGCGGCCAATCCGGAAACGGATTTGAGGAAATCGCGGCGCTTCATCGGGAATGCTCCAACTCAAAGTTTTTGGTTGGAACCGGATTCGCAAGGTTCGTGCCAAGGCTTAATGGAGCGTTATGATTCCCGTAACCGACTGACTTAAAAGGATATTAGTTGATTTTGGCCGAGTGATCGCTTCCTGAGCAGCCCGGCTTATTGCATACAAAGCGGAGATATTGCTTTAAAATTAGGCTGACGAAATGAAGCGCCGCGGAGTTGAGCAAAGCCGGAGCTGGGGACCGCTCATCCCGCCCAGATCAGCTCCTGCAGCTCGATCAGGTCATCCGCCTGCTCCTGCCAGCCCTCGATGCAGATGTGGCTGTTGAGGTCGCTGGCCCGGTGCAGCAGCATCAGGGCCATCAGGCGGCGCTTGAGCGTGTCATCGAGCTTCGCATAGCCAAAACCTTCGAGCAGGCTCTTCACCCTCCCCGGCCGGCCCGCCGCCATGAACGCGCCGGGACCGAGCAGGTCGTAATCGCACCATCCCGCGAGCACGTCGCCGAAGTCGAACAGGCCGTTGAGCGACCACTGGCCGTCATCGCAGGCGAGCAGGAAGTTCTCTGGAATGTATTCGCCGACCAGAAAGACCGGCGGCGCATCCATCGGAATGAGTTTTTCCGCATCGCGCAGGAGATCGTCGAGGCCTTTGAGGAATTTCGGCGCAAGGCCAAGGCGCGTGTGCCGGGCACGGCAGCCTAGCATCTGCGCACGCATGAAGTCGTTCCAGCGCGGCTCGATTTGCGCGAGCGGTCCGAGCGGGGCGCGCTGGACGCTCGCGATGGTCTCGCCGATCTGGCGCAGCAGGCGTTCCTTCTGCACTTCGGGCAGGTGCGGCCAGACCTCCGAGCCGAGCGTGCCGGCAAGACGGGTGATGACGAGATAGGGCCAGCCGTCTCGCGTTCCTTCGGCGACGATCTCGGGGATCGGCAGATCGAGATGGCCTTTGAGCTGCATCAGCGACGCGCGCTCGGACACGAATTGTTCACGCAGCATCGGCGGGAAGATTTTGAGGATCAGATTTTCGCCAAGGCCGACCACGAGATTGGTGCCGGTCGCAAACACATGCGGCGCGCTGGTATCGAGGCGGTGGCTGCGTGCGATGTCGAGCGCGATGGGGAGCCAATGCGCGGAATTGGCGCGAAAGGCGCGAAAGCTTTCCGCGTCGATGAAGCCGGGGAGTTGTTGCGGCGGCATGGTCGTCATCTGCACTCGCGTATCGAAGGCAGGATTAGCTTTGCTTGGCTCGATGCAAGCCAAGGAGACGGTGCACCTCTCCCGCTTGCGGGAGAGGTCGACGCGAAGCGTCGGGTGAGGGCTTTCTCCTCTGGGGGATTGTCCCGTTGCGGTGACATCCTCTCCCCAACCCTCCCCCGCAAGCGGGGGAGGGAGCGCACCTCCGTTGCGGGCACAGCTAGGCTCATTCGCAATACGCTACCGCTCCGGACTTGCGCGCTCGAACTGGCGGAGCAGCTTGTTGCCGCGCTCGACTGCGGAATCCAGCGCGGCTTGCGCGCTCTTCTGCCCGGCGAACGCCTGCTCCAGCTCGTCTTCGATCGCGCCGCGGATCAGGACGAAGGAGCCGAGCCGGATGCCCTTCGAGTTCTCCGTCGGCGGATTGAGCGTGATCTCCTCGAACGAGATCGCCGAGCCCGGATTGCGCTCGTAAAAACCCTGCGCGCGCGTCAGCTCGGACGCTGCGCGGGTGATCGGAAGGTAGCCGGTGTTCTGGTGCCAGGCGGCCTGCACGCCGGGTTGCGACAGATAGGCGAAGAACCGCGCCACACCCTTGTATTCCTCGCGCGGTCGGTCGCGCAGCACCCACAGCGTGGCGCCGCCGATGATCGAGTTCTGCGGCGCGCCCTTCACGTCGGGCCAATACGGCATCATGCCGTAGCCGATCTCGAATTTCGAATTCGCTCTGATGTCCGCGCGCGTCGCCGAGGAGCCGATGAAGATGCCGCATTCGCCGCTCTGAAAGCGCGGCTCGGCCGCTTGTCCGCGGCCGCCATAGTCGAACAGTTTTGTCTTTTGCCATTCGGCGAGCTGGGCGATGTGCTTGACCACGACCGGATTGTTGATGGTCAGTTCGGCATCGAGCCCGGCAAAGCCGTTGCCGCGCGTCGCCAGCGGCAAATTATGGAAGGCGGAGAAATTCTCGACATGGATCCAGGACGGCCAGGACGTGGTGAAGCCGCACGCCGCACCGCGGTCGCGCAGGCGCTTTGCGGCCGCGCCCAATTCCGGCCAGGTCTTCGGCGGCGCCTCCGGATCGAGGCCGGCGTCACGGAACATGGTCTTGTTGTAGTAGAGGATCGGCGTCGAGGAGTTGAACGGGAACGACAACAGATTGCCGGCCGCGTCGGTGTAATAGCCGGAGACCGCGGGCAGGTAATCGGTCAGCGAGAACGGCTCGTGCATGTCCCGCATCAGGCTGAACACCGGATAGATCGCGCCCCTGGCGGCGGTCATGGTGGCGGTGGCGACCTCGTTGACCTGAACGATGGCGGGCTGGCTGCGCGAGCGGAAGGCGAAGATGGCGGCGGTCACCGTCTCGGTGTAGTTGCCTTTGTAGACGGGCACGATGCGGTAATCGGACTGCGAGGCGTTGAAGTCCGAGGCCAGTTTCTCGAGCTGCCGTCCGAGCTCGCCGGACATCGCGTGCCACCAGGCGATGTCGGTTGCCGCCTGCGCCTTCGAGATGAATGTGAGGGCCGCGAGGGCGGCAACGACCGGCAAAAGGCGCAATGCTGAAATCACGACGGCTCTTCCATCTGGCGCGGCAAGCGGCGACCGCCCCTGCTTAAGGGGCGGCCCTTGCGGTTTCAACCGGGAATGCGCGCCGGCCGCGCCGCACAATCGGTCCTGGCCCCGCGGCGGGATGGCCTTCCCCCGACCATCTGCTAGATTGCATTGAACCTTTTGCTCCCGCCATAGACTCCACCACTGAGGGGTTGAGTGTGCCAGTGTTGAGCCGTGCCGAACTCTCGCGGACCGGAGTGATCGTCGTCGCGCTTCTGCTTGCCGTCTGTTCGACGGGCGCCGTTGCACGCGAATTTCGCGCCGCCGATACCCAGACCGAGGATTACCCGACCGTCCAGGCGCTGCGCTACATGGGCGCGCTGATCGCCGAGCGCAGCGGCGGCCGCCACGAGATCAAGGTGTTCCACTCCCGCCAGCTCGGCGAGGAAAAGGAGACCATCGAGCAGACCCGGGCCGGTGCGATCGACCTCAACCGGACCAACGTGGCGCTGATCGGCAACTTCGTTCCGGCGATGAACGTGCTCGCCATGCCGTTCCTGTTCCGGTCCATCGAGCACATGCAGAAGGTGCTGGACGGACCGATCGGCAGCGAGATCCTCGATAGCTTCGAGCCCTATGGCTTCGTCGGGCTCGCCTTCTACGATTCCGGGGCGCGGTCGATCTACAACGGCGTCCGGCCGGTGAAGACCATCGCGGATCTCAAGGAATTGCGGATCCGGGTGCAGCAGTCGGAGTTGATGAGCCAGATGATCCGCTCGCTCGGCGCCGAGCCGGTCGAGATGCCCTACGGGCAGGTGCTCACCGGGCTCGCCAACCATCTGATCGACGGCGCCGAGAACAACTGGCCATCTTTCGTGACGACGGACCATTACAGGCACGCCGGCCATTATACGCTCACCGAGCATACGATGAGCCCCGAAGTGCTGGTGATCTCGCTCAAGGCCTGGCAGAGCCTGTCGCCGGACGACCAGAAGATATTCCGGGAGGCCGCGCAGCGCTCCAGCCGGTTCATGCGCGAGAAATGGCGCGACCTCGAAGAGCAGTCGCAGCGCAAGGCGCTGGAAGCCGGCGTCACCATCATCAGGGATATCGACCGCAAGCCGTTCGAGGACGCGATGGCCCCGATCTACGCCAAGGCCGGGCGCGAACCCGTCGCGGCAGCACTGATCGAACGCATTCGCAAGGTGGAGTGAGCCGCGTTGGCTGCACTTGGACATACCGAGCACGCAGACAGGCCGTCCGGCCCGATCGGGCGGCTGCGCGCACGGCTGGTCGGCGTGCTGCGCGCGGTGCCGATCCGCTGGCGCATCCTGTCGATCGCCGCGCTGAACTCCGCCGTCGTGGTGGTGCTGGTCGCCATGATCTGGAATGGCGCGCAGGTGCTGGGCTCGGCCTGGGACGACGTGCGCCAAGTGCGCGAATCCGACCGCATCCTGGCGCTGCTCGAAAGCGAGACCGGGCGCCTGCACAATCTGATCCACCGCTACATCAACCAGCCGAGCCCGGACCTGTTCGCCGAGATCCTGCTGCTGCGCGAGGCGGTGCTGGGCACGCTGACCAACCGCGCCGCCAAGGACCCGATGCTGTCGGGCTCGGTCGAGGAGCTGGAGCGCACCACCGACCGCTTCCTCAACGGCTTCGGCGAGCTGCGCAGCGTGCAGGCCACCATCGCCAAGACCTATGAGGACCAGGTGCAGGGCCCGGCCAGGGACATGGCGGGCCTCTATTCCATCATCGAAGGCGCCACCGGCCATCGCGACGCGCTGATCTGGCCATCGCTCGGCAAATCCCGCGAGGCCTTCACCGCGATGCTGGTCGCGGCCAATTCCTATTATCTGTCGCTGTCATCGGGCGCGGCCGACGACGCGCGCCGCAACACCGAGACGATCGAGAAGACCATCCCCGTGATGATCGATCTCGCCGACAACGACCTGCAGAAGATGGCCTTGCGAAGGCTCGGGGCCCGCACCGCCGCGCTGCGCGAGGGCTTTGCAAAGCTCTCCGAGCAGCTTGCAAGCCGCACCGAGCTGCTCCGCAACACCATCGACGCCAGCCAGGCCGAGGCGATCGGCGCCATCGACGACCTCTCGACCAAGATGCGCCAGCGCGAGCAGAAGGCGCAGGAGACATTTGACCGCACGCTGGCGGATATTTCTCGCCGTGTCCTTTCGATCGCGGTGATCTTCCTCGGCATCATCCTCACCGCCGGCGTGATGATCGCGCTGTCGATCCGCCTGCCGCTGCAGCAGATCATGGCGGCGATGCGCGCCATCACGCTCGGCGATCTCGACCGCGAGGTGCAGGGCACCAAGGCCCGCGACGAGGTCGGCGCCATGGCGCGCGCGGTGGAGGTATTCCGCGAGAACGCGATCGCGAAGCGGCAGACCGAGGACGAGCTGCGCGCGTCGAAGGAGAAGGCCGAGAGCGCGCTGCTTGAGCTCAATACCGCACAGCAGAATTTGATCGATGCCGAGAGGCTGGCGGCGCTCGGCGGCCTGGTTGCCGGCGTCGCGCATGAGGTCAACAATCCGATCGGCATCAGCCTGACGGTGGCTTCAAGCTTTGCCCGTCGCAGCGAGATCTTCGAGGCCCAGCTCAAGGGCGACGGCGGACTGCGCCGCTCGCAGCTGGAGGAGTTCGTGCAGTCCTCGCGCGACGCCTCGCAGCAGCTGGTCGCCAATCTGCAGCGCGCCGGCGAGCTGATCCAGTCGTTCAAGCAGGTCGCGGTCGACCGCTCCCATGCCGAGCGGCGGCAATTCTCGCTCAGCGAGGCCACCGACCAGATCATCGCCAGCCTGCGGCCGGTGCTGAAGCGCTCGCCGATCACGCTCCAGGTCGACGTGCCCGAGGGGCTGCTGCTCGACGGCTATCCGGGCTCCTATGGCCAGATCCTAACCAACCTCTTCCTCAACGCCGCCAACCACGCCTTCGCCGACGGGCGCGCCGGCACGATCATCATCTCGGCGCGGCCGCGCGGGGCCGACGACGTCGAGCTCATCTTCACCGACGACGGGGCCGGCATGACCTCCGACGTGCAGCGCCAGGCCTTTGACCCTTTCTTTACCACCCGGCGCAATGAAGGCGGCACGGGACTTGGGCTTCATATCGTCTATAACCTCGTCACCCAGCAGCTCGGCGGGCGCATGATGCTGGAATCCAAGCTGGGACAAGGCACCACTTTTCGCATTATCATGCCCCGGGTCGCCAAGGGCGGCGCGCAAAGCACAGAAAGTGACGGGACTTCTCAATGGCCGAACAGGACGATGTCCTCCACCTGATCGACGATACCGGTACCGCGTCGGAGGATGCCAACGCCCGGAAATGGAAGATCGCCGTCATCGACGACGATCCGGCCGTGCATGACGGCACCCGTTTTGCTCTCTCGGATTACAGCCTGAACGGCCAGGGCCTGGAGATCCTGTCGGCCTATTCCGCCGCCGAAGGCCGCAAGCTGATGGCCGCGCACAGCGACATCGCCGCCGTGCTGCTCGACGTCATCATGGAGACCGACGTCGCCGGCCTCGAGCTGGTCGAGTTCATCCGCAACGAGATCCGGAACGAGACGGTGCGCATCATCCTGCGCACGGGACAGCCCGGCCAGGCGCCCGAGCGCCGCGTGATCGTGCAGTACGACATCAACGACTACAAGGCCAAGACCGAGCTCACCGCCGACAAGCTGTTCACCTCGCTGACCGCGGCGCTGCGCTCCTATCAGCAGCTCGAGCGCATGGTGCAGACACGGCGCGGGCTCGAGATCATCATCGACGCCGCCTCGACGCTGTACGACTTCAAGTCGATGCAGCGGCTCGCCGAGGGCGTGCTGACCCAGCTCGCCTCGCTGCTCAACGTCGATTGCGCCGGTATACTGGTCTTGCGCGACAATGGCGGCATCGACCCCGAACTCTCGGTGCTCGCCGGCAGCGGCTGCTACAGCCGCTTCATCGGCACCACGACGTCGAAGGCGCTCGACCCCGAACTGCGCGAGATGGTGGAAGCCGCGTTCCAGCGCCGCAAGAACGAATTCGCCGACCACCGCAGCGTGATCTATTTGCGCACCGGATCCGGCCGCGAGGTCGTGGTGCTGCTGCAGGCCGAACGCGAATTGTCCGAGACCGACCGCTCGCTGGTCGAGATCTTCTCGAGCCGGCTCTCGATCGCCTTCGACAACGTCATCCTCTATCAGCAGCTTCAGGCCGCCAACACCCAGCTGGAGGATCGCGTCGCCCAGCGCACCCGCGCGCTGATGCAGGCCAACCGCCGCCTCTCGGCGCAATGGCTGCGGCTGCAGCGCGCCAACGGCTTCAAGAACGAGATTTTGGGCACGGTCGCGCACGATCTGAAGAATCCGCTCGGCGTCATCCTCGGCCGCACCGAGATGCTGAAGGAGCTGATCTCGACGGGCGCCTCGGAAAGCGGCGTGGTCGCCCAGGTCGACCACATCCGCGACGCCACCAAGCGCCTGACCACGATGGTCGACCATCTGATCTCGGATGCGATGGCCGATGCCTTCGACATCACCATCCGCCGCGAGCCGGTCGACGTCGCCGCCCTGGTCAAGGAGGTCGCCGAGGCCAACCAGCCGCTCGCCGTCAACAAGCAGCAGGCCATCAGCGTCGCCGCGCCGACCAACATCGTCACCATGTGCGACACCGACCGCATCCGCGAAGCGATCGACAATCTCATCAGCAACGCCATCAAATACTCGCCGATCGGCGGCAGGATCGGCGTGATCGTCAGCCACGAGGGCAGCGACACCATCGTCCGCGTCAGCGACGAGGGCGCCGGCCTGTCCCCGGAAGATCTCGCTCGCCTGTTCGGCCGGTTCCAGCGGCTGTCGGCAAAGCCGACCGCGGGCGAGAGCTCGACGGGGCTTGGGCTCTCCATCGTCAAGCGTATCGTCGACATGCACGGCGGCGAGGTGACCGCCGACAGCGAAGGGCCCGGCAAGGGCTCGACCTTCACCATCACCCTTCCCGCGACCGAAATGCCGTGACGTAGAGACCATGACCCAAAGCCAGCACATCATGATCGTCGACGATGAAGCCCCGGCCCGGGAGATGGTCGGCGATTATCTCAAGATGCACGGCTTCACCGTGACGCTGTGCGACGGCGGCAAGTCGTTGCGGGCCGCGATCCAGGGCGGCATGCCCGATCTCGTCGTGCTCGATCTCAACATGCCCGAGGAAGACGGCCTCTCGATCATCCGCGACCTCAAGAGCCGCATCAACGTGCCGGTCATCATGCTGACGGCGACCGCGAGCCCGATCGATCGCGTCGTCGGGCTCGAGCTCGGCGCCGACGATTACGTCGCAAAGCCCTGCGAGCTGCGCGAGCTGATGGCGCGCATCCGCTCGGTGCTGCGGCGGAGCATGCCGGCCAAGGCGGCCGCGCCCGAAGCCGCAGCGGCGAAATCGGACAAGGAGCAATTGGTACGGTTCGGGACAAAGTGGCTCGATCTCGAAGCCCAGGCCTTGCGCGACGACGAGGGCAACGAGCATCCGCTGACCGCATCCGAGTTCGGATTGCTGAAGGTGTTCGCGGCCAATCCGAAGCGCGTGCTGTCGCGCGAGCGCCTGCTCGAGCTCGCCAATGCGCGCGACGCCGAAGCCTTCGACCGCGCGGTTGATCTCCGCATCATGCGCATCCGCCGCAAGATCGAGCCCGATCCGGCCAAGCCCGCCGTGATCCGCACCATCCGCGGCGGCGGCTATCTGTTCTCGCCGGCGGGCGAGAAGGCGTAAGCCTCACACTCCGCCGCCGTCCCGGACAAGCGCGCCCTCAGGCGCGCGCAGATCCGGGACCCATAACCCCAGGCCGTGGTTTGGCGTGAAAGCGCCCACTCCGAGTCCCCGGAACCACTCCTCCCTGTAGGTATGGGTCCCGGGTTGGCTTCGCGCCCCGGGACGACAGCGGTGGGGTCTGGCGCGACCGAACGCAAGTCACCGAGATTCGTTCCGTGGCGCCGCCGTCCGCCTCAACACCCCCTCCCCCGTATTTTCCGTACATTGAAATTCCACGCTTTTTTGCCCCGAATGTTTCGTCGTCCCCCCTCCGACGAAACAATTTGGCGGCGCACGAAACCATTTTCCGCTTTTCGTGCAGACGTCCCGAAACGTTGGCTCATTAACACTTTGGTCCAAGGAAACGCCGCTCGGTTGCGGCGCTACGGGGAGCCAAGTCAATGCGGAACGTCATCGCCATCAACGCCCAGGCCAGCCAGAGCATCATCGCCGCTCAGGCGACTTCGGACGACATGCTTCTCGAGAGCATTGCCGACGGCAACCGGACGTCGATGCATATCCTTTATTGCCGCCACAATGTGCGGGTGTACCGCTTCATCCTGCGCATCGTGCGTGACGCAACCGCGGCGGAAGACCTCGTCAGCCAGGTGTTCCTGGACGTGTGGCGGACCGCCGGCCAATTCCAGGGCCGCTCCCAGGTTTCGACCTGGCTGCTGTCGATCGCCCGCTTCAAGGCACTGACCGCGATGCGCCAACGCCGCTTCGAGGACATCGACCAGGAAGACGTGCGCCAGATTCCCGACGATTCCGATACGCCGGAGACCTCGCTCGACCGCAGCGACACCAGCGCCATCCTGCGCGCCTGCGTGCAGAAGCTGTCGCCCGCGCATCGCGAGATCATCACCCTCGTCTACTACCACGAGAAGTCGGTGGAGGAGGTCGGGCAGATCATCGGCATCCCCCAGAGCACGGTGAAGACGCGGATGTTCTACGCCCGCAAGCAGCTTGCCGAACTGCTTAAGGGCTGCGGCGTCGAGCGCTTCGCTGCCTAAGCTCAATCAATTCAAAGGGATAGGGCCGCCGATCTGGCCCTCTCCCGGGACACGGAAGTGTTACCGCCGACGAAACAATTGAAACAAAGCACAACATCAGGCGGAAAAACTTCCCCCCTATAAAGCTCTCATACGGTTTCGTTAAACCTCCCAAGGACTTCCACGACCCGGACGGGATGCCCCCCCTCCGGGTCGTTTTGTGTTTGGGGGTGCCCCGAGCTTTGGCCGCACGCTGACTGAGGCGGGCACCGCTCTCTCATTCCCTCCCCCCTTGCGGGGGAGGGGCAGGGAGAGGGGTCCGCACGGGGACTCTCTCGATATCGTGCCCGCCGCACAACGTGGATAGACCATTTGCTGGGTACCCCTCTCCCCCGCCCTCCCCCGCAAGGGGGGAGGGAGCGCGCTTCCCGTGTTGCTCGCAGGGTCGCATCGTCACGACCGCGTGACGCCACGTAACGTCCGGCACATCCACCCCGAACTGCCCTCGTGACCTCCACCACGAGTGCCCCATGCTCGAACTCACCTTCGCCGTCCTTGCCGGCATCCTCACCATCGCCGCGCCCTGCACGCTGCCGATGCTGCCGATCCTGCTCGGCGCCTCGATCGGGCGCGCGGGACATCTGCGCCCGGCGATGATCGCGCTCGGCTTTGTCGTCTCCTTCTCCGCGGTCGCGCTGCTGCTCGGTGCGCTGACGCGGCTGTTCGACTTCGATCCGAACGTGCTGCGCGAAGCCGCCGCGATCCTGCTGCTCGGCTTCGGCCTCTTGATGCTGTGGCCGGCGCCGTTCGAATGGCTGTCGAGCCGGCTCAATGGCTGGCTCGATCTCGGCAACGCCGGAGCCACTCAGCGCGAGGGTGCGCTCGGCGGGCTCGTGCTCGGCACCACGCTGGGCCTGGTCTGGACGCCCTGCGCAGGTCCCGTGCTCGGCTCGATCCTGACACTGGTTGCGACCTCGAAGAACCTCAGCTGGGCCGGCACGCTGCTGATCGCCTATGCCATTGGTGCTGCGATCCCGATGCTGGCGATCGCCTATGGCGGGCAGGCCGCGACCACGCGCGTGCGCAGCCTCGCGCGGATCTCGCCGCGGCTGCAGCAGGGCTTTGGCATCGTCGTGATCGCCTTCGCGGTCGCCGCCTATTTCCAATACGACACGCTGATCGTGGCGTGGCTCACCGGCTTCTATCCCACCGGCCAGATCGGCCTGTGATCATCCCTCATCTTCACCGGAGGACGCTTCCATGACTTTCAAGCTGCTCGCCGTCTCGGCCGCCCTGATCGGCTTCACCGTCACCGGCGCCGTCATTCCCGGCATCTGCGAGGAGGCCGCGCGCGCCGCGCCTGTCCTCACCGCCGCCGCAAGCCAGCAGACCGCGCCGGACTTCGCCGGCGTCACCAACTGGTTCAACTCGAAACCGCTGAACATGGCCGACCTTCGCGGCAAGGTCGTGCTGGTCGACTTCTGGACCTATGGCTGCGTCAACTGCGTCAACACGCTGCCGCACGTCACCGAGCTCTATGCGAAATACCGGGATAAGGGCCTCGTCGTGGTCGGCGTCCACACGCCGGAATTCCCGTTCGAGCGCTCGGCCTCCAACGTCCAGGCGGCGCTGAAGCGCCACGGCATCACCTATCCGGTCGCGCAGGACAATGAGTCCAAGACCTGGAACGCCTATCGCAACCAGTATTGGCCGGCGCAATACATCATCGACCAGACCGGCAAGATCGTGTTCCAGCACGCCGGCGAAGGCCGCTACGACGAGATCGACCGCACCGTGGCCGGACTGCTGAACGCCAGCAGCTAGGCTCGCCTCACCTTAAGTTGTCGGCAAGCCCTTTTTGCCACGATCGCTTGACTTCCCGCGGCGCTCCGTGAAGTTTCACGCCAATGGAAGTGCAGGCGATGGGCGAGGCAATACGAGAGAACAAGATTCATCTTCGCGGCGGCCCCTCGCTCCAGGAGCGCCTGCTCGGCGCGGGCTTCGGGATTGCGGCGCTGCTTTTCGCTGTCGCGGAGTCAGGCATCTCGGCATTCGTGTCGATGGCGATTGGCGCGACGATCCTCGGCTACGCGGCACTCGCGACCGAATTGCTCTGGAGCATCTCTGCCAATGGCATCGTGATCGGGAGGATGCGCCCGTTCAGCCGGCCTCAAACGCAGGTCATCAGGCGCGACGACATCGCAACCATTGAGGTTCAGAACGACAAGACGGACGCCACGGACTTCCGCATCTCGCTCAAGCTCACGTCCGGGGATTACCTGCTGTCGCCACCGATTGCAGAGATCACGCGCGTCAGCGAGACGAGCAATCTGATCGCCGACCTGCTCAGGCAGCCCCGCGGCAATCCTCCAGCCAATCCCCTGGACGCCACGAACGCGGAGATGCGGATCGGCGCACCGGTCCGAAAGGCCGTCGGCGCCCGGGCGCGAATTCTCACGCTGGTCATCGCTGGTCTTTGCGCCGTCCCTTGCGCATCCAAAGTCTGGAATGGCCTGCCTCCTTCCATTGGCGAAATGATCCTCCTGCCGGTCGGTCTTGTCGTCGCTTTCGTGGTTTTCCGATATGCGCACGTCTTTGCCGGGACCTCGTGGGTCGTCCGTCAAGGCGAGCTTCGCATCGAACGGATGTCCCGAGGCTCCGTACCCACTGCCGACACCATTTCGGGTCCCGATGTCGAAGCCATCGCGATCGAGTGCCCTCCCGAAGGAAACTATCTGGTCAGGATCGAGCTTCACGGCGGGAAGAAACTCTACAGCCCCGAGATAGGCACGCAGGCGCAGGCACGGGCTGTCGGCGATGAAATCGGCCGAAGGCTGGCGATCGCCCCGGAGAAGGTGCGCCAATGAACTCCCTTCATCCCGATCAGGGTCTCGCCCTTGTTGCTTGACTCCACGGACCCGTCCGTGGAGTTTCGCGACAACGCAATCAGCCGCCCGCAATGGACGACACGCCTCCCAACAACGACATCCGCCTTCGTGAAGGCGCCTCGATCGCACAGCGGCTGGTGATGTCCGCTTTTGCGGCCGCCGTCGCGCTGTGCTTCACGCCGGGCCTGTTCACGCACGACACTCTGGAAATCGTCATATCGGTGGTGGCGCTGCTGGTGGGAGCCGGGTTCGTCGTCGGCATCATGATGGCGCCGGCGGTGGTGTGGATCATCACGGCGAACGAGATCCTGATCGGGCGGCAAAGCCCTTTTGGGAAGCTGCGCACACGCATCGTCGCGAAGGACGACATCACGGCGTTGCAGGTTCCCGGCAACAAGCGGGTGAAGGCCCGCTTTCAACTCGTTTTCACGCTGACCTCGGGGGAACGGCTGACGTCGCCGCCGATCTCCGACGTCACGCATGTTCATGACACCGTGGCCCGGATCGCCACGCAATTCGACGTTCCCAATGTCGAGGAACCCGTCAATCCGCTCGATGCCAGCAATCCCGAGATGCATCTTGGCGAGCCTCTCGAGGCGTTTCCCGCACGGGACATCCGCATCGTCGCGTTGATCGCCGTCGCGTTGTCCGCTGTGCCCTACGCCTACAAGCTGTGGCGCGGATGGCCGCCCACCCATGTCGACATCCTGCTGCTGCCGCTCGGCGTGCTCGCGGCGTTTGCCGTGCATCGCTATGCCAATCTCGTGACCGGCGCGTTCTGGATCGTCCGCGAGGGCGATATCCGTATCGAACGCCTGTGGGGCGACGGCACGGCGCGGGCCGACCATATCGAGGGGCACGAGGTGAAGACGATCACCGTCGACCGCCGCGGGCGGTCCGAGGACGAGCACTGCATCGTCACGATCCGCCTGCGCTCGGGGCGACGGTTTCGTAGCCCCCGGATCGGATCGAGGCTGGAGGCGCGGGCGGTCGGGACAGAGATTGTGAGGCGGCTGGGGATCGCTGCGGAGAGCAACAAGATCTAGCTGGCATCGAGTGCCAATTGGCGCAGTTCGATTTCTCCGCGAGTTCGGTCTGAGCCTCTCCCGCTTGCGGGAGAGGTCGCGCCGAAGGCGCGGGTGAGGGCTCTCTCCTCTGAGGGAGTCTCCCTGGAGGCGAAACCCTCTCCCCAGCCCTCTCCCGCAAGCGGGAGAGGGAGCTCACCTCCCGAGCGGTGACAGACTAAGCTTTTCGCGCCATCCCCTGTTTGTGGCATTGCTCCGGCCCCGTCAAAAAACCAAAGCATTCTCGTGACATATCAGGGCGGCGCGCCATCAACTTGCCATGAACATGCCCCTCAGGTTTGATGGTTCCAAATGATTTGCGCCGTGGCAGTGGGGAGAGCTTGAAATGACGGATTTTCGTCGCCTGACCGGGATGTTCGTGGCCGCGATCGGCCTGATCCTGTCCGCACCACAGGCCATCGCGCAGCAGCCCGACCGCGGCGACGAGCCGGGTCTGGTCGCCGACGACGGCTACCAGCTCGAGCCGGAATGGCAGAAGCAGGTGGTCTACTTCCGCACCACCGAGACGCCGGGCACCATCATCATCTCCACCGCCGAGCGCCACCTTTACCTGGTGCAGCCGGGTGGGCGCGCGATCCGCTACGGCATCGGCGTCGGTCGCGACGGTTTCCAGTGGCAGGGGCTGGTGAACATCACCAACAAGAAGGAATGGCCGGACTGGACGCCGCCGCCGGAGATGATCCAGCGCCAGCCCTATCTGCCGCGCTTCATGGCCGGCGGCCCCGGCAATCCGCTCGGCGCCCGCGCCATGTATCTCGGCACCACGGTCTATCGCATCCACGGCACCAACCGTCCTGACACGATCGGCACCAAGGTGTCCTCGGGCTGCTTCCGCCTCGTCAACAACGACGTCGCCGATCTCTACGACCGCGTTCCTGTCGGCACCAAGGTCGTGATCCGGCAGAAGCCCGAACTGTAAGGCTATCGTCGGAGCATGATCCCCCAGGGATCATGCTCCGCGCCCTCCTCCCAATTCCTTTTCCCGATTTTTCGAGAGAGCAACATGATGCGCACTTTTCGTGGCGGCCTGCTGATCGGGCTCGCGGTCGCCGTGCTGGTCGCCGTTCTGGCCATCATCTATGAATTCTACGACACCCGCACGCTGAAGCGCACCGTGCGCCGCGGTGAGGTGCTGTGCGGCGTCAACAAGGGGCTGCCGGGCTTCTCGTACTCGGAAGACAACAAGAACTGGGCCGGCTTCGACGTCGATTTCTGCCGCGCGGTGTCCGCGGCGATCTTCAACGACCCGGGCAAGGCGAAGTTCATCCCGCTCGATGCCAGCGAGCGCTTCAAGGAATTGCAGAGCCGCAAGGTGGACATCCTCTCGCGCAACTCGACCTGGAGCATGGCGCGCGAGCTCGACTACGACCTCTATTTCCCCGCGGTCGCCTATTACGACGGCGCCGGCTTCATGCTGCCGCGTTCGCGCAACAAGGAGACCTCGCTGGACCTGACCGGCAGCAAGGTCTGCGTCCAGGCCGGCACCACGACGGCGCTCAACGTCGCCGACTACTTCCGTGCCAACAACATGAAGTATGACGAGGTGAAGTTCGACAAGCTCGACGACGTCGTGAAGGCCTACGACACCGGCAAGTGCGACACGTTCTCCGCCGACGTCTCCCAGCTCTACGCGCTCAGGCTGAACCTGGCGAAGCCGGCCGATCACATGATCCTGCCGGACATGATCTCCAAGGAGCCGCTCGCCCCCGTGGTGCGCCAGCGCGACGACGACTGGATGATGATCGTGAAGTGGACGCTCTACGCGATGATCAACGCCGAGGAGCTCGGCGTCACCTCGGAGAACATCGACGAGGCCCTGAAGTCCAAGAAGCCCGAAGTGATGCGCCTCGTCGGCACCGAAGGCAATTACGGCGAGCAGCTCGGCCTCACCAAGGACTGGGCCGTCCGCATCATCCGCCACGTCGGCAATTACGGCGAGATGTACGAGCGCAATATCGGCGAGAAGTCGAAGCTGAAGATCCCGCGCGGCATGAACCAGCTGTGGAACGCGGGTGGTGTGCAGTACGCGCCGCCGATGCGGTAAGGGCGGTCTACGGCCGTAATTGCGCTGACAGCGTTGCCAAATCGTACGCTGCGTTCCCTCCCCCCTTGCGGGGGAGGGCTAGGGAGAGGGGTGCCACACGGCACACTCTATCGTTCGCGCTCCACGTGAGGCGAGCTGTCCTCTCGCAACGGATATACCTTTTCCTGGGCTACCCCTCTCCCCCGCAAGGGGGGAGGGAGCGCAGGGTGCCGTGTCGCACGAGTGGCGCCTCAATACCCCCGCGCCCGCGCCAGCTGCTCGGTGTGGTAGTTGGCGTCGCCGAACAATTCCTCGCACACCCGCGCGCGCTTCATGAAGAAGCCGATGTCGAACTGGTCGGTCATGCCCATGCCGCCGTGCATCTGCACGCCTTCCTGGACCGCGCGCGTGGCGGTGGTGCCGGCGCGCGCCTTGGCGACTGCGACGGCTGACGCCGCCTTCGTAACATCGCCGTCCAGCGCCTGAAGCGCCTTCATGGTGGCGGCGCGGGTGATCTCGATGTCGACATAGAGCTCGGCGGCGCGATGCTGCAGCGCCTGGAATTCGCCAATCAGCTTGCCGAACTGCTTTCGGTTCTTGAGATACTCGACGGTGCGGTTGAAAACCTCTTCGCTGAGGCCGACCATTTCGGCAGCGACCGCGCCACGGCCGATGTCGAGCACGCCGTCGAGCAGGGAAGAGCCCTGATCGACCTCGCCGAGCACGCTGTCGGCATTGACCTCGACATTCGCAAGCTCGATCCGCGCCGCGTTGTGCGAATCGACCATGATGGTGCGCTCGATCGCAACGCCCTTGGCCGCAGGGTTCACCAGGAACAGCGTCAAGCCTTCGCGCTCGCCGGCGGAGCCGGCCGTGCGCGCGGCGACGATGAGCAAATCGGCAACGTGGCCATCGACGACCAGCGCCTTGGCGCCGGAGAGCTTGAACCCGTTGCCGGCGCGCACGGCCTGCAAGTTGGTCTGCAGCGGACGATGCTTTGCGCCTTCGTCGATCGCGAGCGTCGCGAGCAGCGAGCCGCTCGCGATCTTCGGCAGATACTCCGATTTCTGCGCGGCATTGCCGCCGCGGTTCAGCGCCGAGGCCGCGATCACGCTGGTGGCAAGGAACGGCGACGGCATCAAGGTGCGGCCGATCTCCTCCATCACGACGCCGGCCTCGACATAGCCGAGCCCGCTGCCGCCGAACTCCTCCGGCACCAGGAGGCCGGCAAAGCCCATCTCGGCGAAGGAATGCCAAAATTCCTTGGAGAAGCCGGTGGGGTCTTTGCTGTCGCGCAGATGCCGCAGGTGCGACACCGGCGCCTTGTCGCTGATCAGCCCGCGTGCGCTATCGCGGAGCATCGATTGTTCTTCGGTGAGGACGAGGGCCATGTGCGTGTTTCCGATTCGAAATCTATTGTTAGTTCGTCATTCCGGGATGGCCCGAAGGGCCAGGCCCGGAATCCATAACCACGATCGGGAGTATGGATTCTCAGATGCGCAATTGCGCATCATAGCTCGCGCGATGCGCGCCCCGGAATGACGGGTGGTGAGAGTGCGCCTCACGCCCCCGGCAAATCCAGGATGCGCTTGGCGACGATGCCGAGCATCACCTCGCTCGTGCCGCCCTCGATCGAGTTGGCCTTGGTGCGCAGCCAGGCGCGCGGGCGGGCGCCCTGCTTGGAGCGCTCGCTCTCCCATTCCAGCGCATCGACGCCGCCGGCCGACATCAGGATCTCGTAGCGGCGCTTGTTGAGCTCGGTGCCGTAATATTTCATCGCCGAGGAGAACGCCGGATGCGCCTGTCCCGCCTTGGCGAGATCGACGGCGCGCTCGGCGCACGCCGCAAGCGCGGCTTCATCGACGTCGAAGCTGGCGATCTTGCCGCGCAGCATGGAATCGTCGAGCCGCCCCTGCGTATCGGTGCCGACGGAGTCGGCCGCGATCTGGCCGAGTGGACGGCCGACGCCGCGCTCGCCCATGCCCGAGATCATCGCGCGCTCATGCTGCAGCAGGTATTTCGCGACGTCCCAGCCGCGGTTGACGGTGCCGACCACATGCGATTTCGGCACGCGGACGCCGTCGAAGAAGGTCTCGCAGAACGGCGAATAGCCGGAGATCAAGAGGATCGGCTTGGTCGTCACGCCCTTCGAGGTCATGTCGAACAGGATGAAGCTGATGCCGTCATGCTTCTTCGCGGCAGGATCGGTGCGGACGAGGCAGAAGATCCAGTCGGCGTAATTGGCGTAGGAGGTCCAGATCTTCGAACCCGTGATGACGAAATCGTCGCCGTCGCTTTCGGCGCGGGTCTGCAACGAAGCAAGATCGGAGCCGGCGTTCGGCTCGGAATAGCCCTGGCACCAGCGGATCTCGCCCGCGGCGATCTTCGGCAGGTGCTCCTGCTTCTGCGCGTCGTTGCCGTATTTCAGCAGCGCCGGTCCGAGCATCCAGATGCCGAAGCTCGACAGCGGCGGCCGCGCGCCGATTCTTCCCATCTCCGCGCGCAGCACCTTGTGCTCGGCCGCGCTGAGACCGCCGCCGCCATATTCCTTCGGCCAGTCAGGCACGGTCCAGCCCTTGTCGCGCATGCGCTCGAACCAGATGCGCTGCGGCTCGGAGGAGAATTTTGCGTTGCGCCCGCCCCAGAACACGTCGGCATCCGACGTCGCGGGCTTGCGCATCTCCGGCGGGCAATTGGCTTCCAGCCAGGCGCGCGTCTCGCTGCGGAATGTTTCGAGTTCGGCGGTCTCAGAATCGCTCATGGTCGTTTCCATCAATCAAAATCGACTTGTTGGGCACGACTCTGGGCCAAGCTCCCGCGGAATTCAACCACTTCCGCGACCCGCATTCCGCTATAGTCGCGACCAAGACGGTGCTTGAAAACAAAGAGGAAACGACGATGCGCCTGAAACTTCTTTCGCCTGGCGAAATGAACGAGAGCCAGCGGCAGACCTATGACGAGTCGATCGCCGGCAAGCGCGGCAGGCCGCCGGCGCCGATGATGGCCTGGCTGAGCAGCCCGGAGATGGCGCGCCACGCCACGCGGCTCGGCGAGGTGCTGCGCTTCGACACGATATTCCCCGCAAAGCTTTCGGAGATCGCGATCCTGGTCACGGCGCGACACTGGACCGCGCATTACGAATGGTACGCGCATAAGCGGCTGGCGCTGGCGGGGGGCATGGATCCCAAAATCATCGACGCCATCCGCGACCGCCGCACGCCCGAGTTCGACGATCCCAAGGGCAGGATGATCTACGACGTGGCGAAATCGCTGCACGAGGGCCACGGCGTCGAGAAGGGTCTCTACGACGAGGCCGTGAAGCTGCTCGGCGCGCGCGGCGTGGTCGAGGTGATCGGGCTGTGCGGTTACTACACGATGGTGTCGATGACGCTGAACACGTTCGAGTTCGGCCTGCCGGAGGGCGAGGTGCCGGAACTGGCTTAGTTCCCGGTCCTGATGCGCAATTGCCCATCAGGAAACGCTGGGTTTCGGGATCGGCCGTAGCACAGCCCCGCAGCCCGCCCTATGTGCATGCTTTCAACGGAGCAGTCCCATGTCGCAAAGCCCAGCCGTCGATGCCGGAACCAGGATCGGCCACGTCCATCTCAAGGTCGCCGATCTCGATCGCGCGCTCGGCTTCTATTGCGGCGTGCTCGGCTTCGAGCTGATGCAGCGGATGGGCTCGGGCGCGGCCTTCATCTCGGCTGGCGGCTATCATCATCACATCGGGCTCAACACCTGGGAAAGCAAGGGCGGCTCGCCGCCGCCGCCGGGCACCACTGGGCTCTATCACACCGCGATCCTCTATCCGACGCGCGCGGCGCTCGCCGACGCGCTGCATCGTGTGCTCACGGCCGGCATTGCGCTGGATGGCGCCAGCGATCACGGCGTCAGCGAGGCGCTGTATTTGCGCGATCCCGACCAGAACGGCGTCGAGCTCTATCGCGACAGGCCGAAAGAGCAATGGCCGTTCGGGCCGGATGGCAAGCTTGCGATGGTGACGAAGCGGCTGGATCTGGAGGCGCTGCTCAGGGATCGCGAGGGGTGAACTCCGCTCCCTCCGCTCGTCGCGCGTCGCGCCTTTGCCCACCCTACGAGAGCTTTGCTTTTGGCTTGCCCCGCACCATGATCAGCGCTGCGGCCGCCACCTCCAGCGCGATGCAGAGATAGAACGGCAGCGCATAGCCGCCGGACCAATCGCGCAGAAAGCCGACGATACCGGGCCCGAACGCATAGGTGACCTGGTTGATCGCGGTGTTGAGACTGATCAGCACGCCGAATGACGCCGAATCGAACTCCCGCTGCACGATCAGCGACGGCAGCGTGATGAGGTTGCCGACGGAGAAGCCGAACAATGCGCAGGCCGCGATCAGCACGTAATCATTGTGCAAATTGATGACGACGAGAAGCGCCGCGGCCTGGCTGAGGAACGACAGCGCGGAAGCCAGCCGCTGGTTGAGGCGGTCGATCACCAGCGAGAACAGCACGCGGCCGACCACCGCCATCGCGGTCAGCACCGCGACGGCGACCGCGGCACGCTCGCGGCCGATCACGGGATCGAGGAACGAGATCAGGTGCACGATGAAGCCGACCTGCGCGAACAGCACCAGCGCAAACGCAATCGTCACCGTGAGGAAGCCGACGTCGCGCAGCGCCCAGGCGCGAATTTGCGTCGATGATTGCGGCTTCGCCTTCGCCGCCGCGTGCCAGCCATGGTGATCGGGCGGCCGGCCGACGACAAGAAGGATCACCGGCAGCAGCAGCACCAGCATGGCGCCGGCAGCGGCATACATCGCGCCGGCGAAGCCGACATGGCCGATCAGGGTCACCAGCAGCGGTACGCCGACGATGCCGCCGAAGCTGGCGCCGTTGAGCGCCAGACTGATCGCCATGCCGCGCTTGTGGTCGAACCACAGGCTGATCGTGTTGGTGATCATGGCGAGGCTGGTGCCGGCCCAGCCAAAGGCGAGCACGGCGTTGGCGAGATAAAGCTGCCAGGGCTCGCGCACCGCGCCGATCGCAACGCTAGCTGCCGCCATCGCCAACGTGCCGGCGATCAGGCAGAGGCGCGCGCCGTATCTCCTGACGGCTTCGCCGACGAACACGACGAGCAACGCGCCGAACAGATAGAAGAACGTGGTGCCGGACGAGATCAGCGAGGCCGGCCAGCCCCGCGCGCGCTGCAGCTCGGCGACATAGACGCTCTGGCCGTAGAAGCCGAGCCCCCAGCCGAAGGTGGCGAGCAGGAAGCAGACCGCCACGATGCGCCAGCCTTCGTAACGCAGGGAGGATTCGTCGATCGGAGACATCTGATGGGGGTTGTCGAGCACGCGCCTCTCCTTCGCATCCCCCGCGAGCGCCTTGCTTCACGCTCGTCTGTTCATGACGAGCATCATGTAACAACGCCGGCCCCGGAAATCACTTCGACCTGGATCGAAGTATCAACGCTGCTGACAATCTCTTGCCAGTCAGATCGCGTCCGGGAACTCGCCCATCGCCGCTTCCAGCCGCGCCTTGCGGCGGCGGGCCCAGCAGACCAGCGAGAGCACGACGAGACCGAGAACCACCGGCGGGAACACCACCAGGTTCACCGCCGACCAGCCGTAATTGGCGAGCAATTGCCCGGAGGAGAACGAGCCGATCGCCATCATGCCGAACACCAGGAAATCGTTGAAGGCCTGCACCTTGTTGCGCTCCTGCGGCCGGTGCGTCTCCAGCACCAGCGCGGAGGCGCCGATGAAGGAGAAATTCCAGCCGACGCCGAGCACGATCAGCGTGGCCCAGAAATGCATCGCGGTGAGGCCGGAGAGACCGATGCCGGCGGCGCCGGCCTCCAGCAGCAGGCCGGCGGCCACGATCTTCGGCGCACCAAAGCGAGCGATCAGCGCCCCCGTGAAGAAGCTCGGCCCGTACATCGCGACGATGTGCCATTGAATGCCGAAATTGGAATCGGACACGGACAGGCCGCACATCTTCATGGCGAGCGGCGCCGAGGTCATCACCAGATTCATCATGGGATAGGAGATGATGCCGCACAGCGCCGCCGCGACGAAGCGCGGCTGCGTCACGATCGCGAGCAGCGGCCGGCCGCCATGCAGATCGGCCGGTGCGGGCTTTGGCATGTCGACGCCGGCGACGATGCCCATGGCGATCAGCGCCACCGCGGCCTGGACCAGGAAGCTGAAGGCGAACAGATAGGGCTGCCAGACGTCCATGGTCCATTGCACGAGCTGCGGACCGAGCACGCCGGCGAACACGCCGCCCGCCATCACCCAGGACACCGCCTTGGGCCGGTAGGCCGCGCTGGCGCCGTCGGCGGCGGCGAAGCGATAGGATTGCGCGACGGAGCCGTAGAGGCCGCCGAGGAAGGTCGCGATGCAGAACAGCGCGAACGAGCCGTGCAGGATCGCGAACGAGCCGAGCAGGCCCGTGAGCGTGCCGAGGCCGGTGCCGATGACGAAGGCCACGCGGCGGCCGAAACGGCGCGAGATCGCGCCGGTCGGCAGCGTGCCGGCAGCAAGTCCGACCACATACATCGAGATCGGCACGGTCGCGAACGACATGTCGGACGCGAGCGTGGCGCCGACGATGGCGCCGGTGGCGAAGATCACGGCCGAGTTGGCACCGGTCAGCGCCTGGGCTGCGGCCAGGCGCACCACATTGGCACGCACGCGGGCGTCGTCGGCGATCTGATGGGCAGAAGTCACGTCAAGCATCGGCATTTCCGCCCCAACGGGCTCAAGGGCGTTGTTGATTCCCGGCACTATGGAGGGACGCAGGGAGACGGGCAACCGGCGCAAACGGGCGCAGGCCATGCCTCTGACGCAATCGCTGCGATGATAGCGGGCCGCGCGCTTGACGGCTTGCGCTCGATCAAATCCTATCCGCCGCACCTTTTCGGAGTCTCGTTCATGTCCGTCGACGACAGGCCCACGCTCAGCGCTCCCGACGACGATCCCTGGCTCTGGCTGGAGGAGATCGAGGGCACGCAAGCGCTCGATTTCGTCGGGCGGCAGAACCAGCTGACGCTCCAGGCGTTCGGTGGCAAGGCCTTCGAGCACGACCGCGACATCCTCGCGGCGATCTACGATCGCCCGGACAACATCCCCTATGTCAGCCGGCGCGGCACCGATCTGCACAATCTCTGGAAGGACGCCGCCAACCCGCGCGGCCTGTGGCGGCGGACCACGCTGACGGAATTTCGCAAAGCTGCTCCCGCGTGGGAGACCATGCTGGATATCGACAAGCTCGCAGCGCGCGAAGGCGAGGATTGGCTGCTGAGCGGGATCGCCACGACGCCGGGAAGCTCGCGCGCCATTTTGAGCCTGTCGCGCGGTGGCAGCGACGCCGTGACATTGCGGGAATTCGACCTCGTTACGAAGAGCTTCGTCGCGGACGGCTTTACTCTGCCGGAAGCCAAGGGCGGCGCGGACTGGCTCGATGCCGATACGCTGCTGCTGTCGAGCGCCCATGGCGAGGGCATGGTGACGGACTCCGGATACTCGCGGACAGTTCGCCTGTGGCGGCGCGGCCAGCCGGTCGATCAGGCCGAGGTGATCACCGAGACCACCGCCGATCACATGGTCATCTATGGCATGGTCGACGACACCGGACCTCGGCCGCGGGTCTGGATCGTCGACCAGATCGACTTCTTCAATCACGCCATCTGGCTGCGCGATGCGGCAGGCATGCTGACGAAGCTCGATCTGCCGACCGGGATCTGGCTGCAGGCCCATGGCGACTGGTTCGCGATGAAGCTGCGCAAGGACTGGGCCGTGCAGGGGCGGACCTACGCCACCGACACCGTGCTCGGCATCTCGCTGTCGGCGTTCCTGAACGGCAGCCGCGATTTTGCGGTACTGTTCGAGCCGGCGCCGCGGCGCGCTTTGCAGGGCCTGTTCTGGGCGGCGGGCAAGCTCGTGCTGTCGATCCTCGACGAGCTGCGTCCGCGCTTTGAGATCTGCACGCCGTCGGCCGCGGGCTGGAGCCGCGAGACGCTTGGCGGCCTGCCTGAGATCGGCGTGGTCGACGTCTGGCCGCTTGATCGTCATCCCAGCGAGAGCAATGGCGATCTGCTCGCCAATGTGCAGGATCCGCTCACCCCGCCGTCGCTGCTGTTGATCGCGCGCGGCGTCGCAAGCCCGGTGGTGCTGAAGCAGGCACCGAAGACGTTCACCGCGGACGGGCTCGTGGTGACGCAGCACGAGGCGGTCTCTGTTGACGGCGAGCGCATTCCCTATGTCCAGACCGGCCCGGGAGGCGAGACCGGCGATGCGCCGGTCTATATGAGCGCCTATGGCGGCTTCGGACATTCGGTGAAGCCGTATTACAATTCCTCGCTCGGCAAGCTCTGGCTGGAGCGCGGCGGCACCATTGTGCAGGCCAATCTGCGCGGCGGCGGCGAATTCGGCACGCGCTGGCACGATGCCGGCCGGCTCGCCGCCAAGAAACTCTCGCATGACGATTTCGCCGCGGTCGCGGCCGATCTCGTGCGCCGCGGGGTAACGCAGCCGAAGCGCATCGCGGCCCAGGGCGGGTCGAACGGCGGTATCCTCATCACCAACATGCTGGTGCGCTATCCCGAGCGCTTCGGCGCGCTGTTCTGCACCATCCCGCTGATCGACATGCGCCGCTACACAAAACTGCTCGCGGGCGCGAGCTGGATCGCGGAATATGGCGACCCCGACAAGGCCGAGGAGTGGGAGTGGCTGAAGACCTACTCGGCCTATCACAACGTGAAAACCGGTCAGACCTATCCGCCGATCCTGATCGCCACCACAAGGCGCGACGACCGCGTCCATCCCGGCCACGCCCGCAAGATGGCGGCCAAGCTCCAGGTCATGGGCTACGAGGCCTGGTTCTACGAGCCGGAAGCCGGCGGTCACGGCTACGGCAAGGACAACAGGGAGCGCGCCGGCTTCGAGGTGCTCGGTTTCCGGTTCTTGAAGGAGAAGATCGGGTGGGGGGATGGCGAGGCGTAGCCGCGACGTCGCGTCGAGGCTTGATCGTAGCACGATGTGAGGGAGGCGCGGCTCTCTCATTCCCTCCCCCCTTGCGGGGGAGGGGCAGGGAGGGGGGTACCACACGGGGACTCTCTCGACTTGCACGCGCGTCACGAGCACAGATGGATAGACCGTTTGCCGGGCTACCCCTCTCCCCCGCCCTCCCCCGCAAGGGCGGAGGGAGCGCATCGCCGTTGTGGCGCGCCGCCCGGACTTAAGTCGGCAAAGCCTCAGCTACCGCTCGAACACCAGCGTCAGATTGTTCGCGGGCATGTCGAGCGTATCGACGAGGCGAAGACCCGCACCGCGCGCGAGCATCTCGACATCGCTGATGTCACGCACGCCCCATTCGGGATTGCCTTCACGCAGGGAGGTGTCGAACACCGCATTGCTGAGCGCGGTGTGCTTGCCGTCGCGCTTGAACGGGCCGTAGAGGAACAGCTTGCCGTCGGGGCGTAAGTAGCGGCCGGCGCCGGCGAACAGGCCCTCGGCCACGACCCAGGGCGCGATGTGGATGACATTGGCGCAGAACACGGCCGCAAGGCTCGTCGGCGCCTGCCCGCTTTTCATCTCCGGACACCAGTCGGGATCGGTGAGATCGATCCGCAGGGGGCTGCGTATGTTCGCGAGGCCCGCATGAACGCGCCAGGCTTCGATGCTCTTGAGGTGGCGTTGGTTGAGGTCGCTCGGCCACCAGATCAGGCCGGGCGTGTGACGGGCGAAATGGACCACATGCTGGCCGGTTCCGCTGCCGAGCTCGACCACGTTGCCGGTCAGCCCGGTGAGGTGCTTTTCCAGCGCTGACCAGATCGGCACATGGTTGCGGTGAAACGCCGGTGCATCGAGCCGCCCATCCGGCTCGACCCGTCCGCCATCCCTGCCAAATTCGACGACATATTCAGCCAAATGAGTCCCCAATGAATGTGAAACAGCAAAGACGGCGGTAAGGGCCAAACGCCCTAGAATAATTTGCTAGTGCCGACCTGTTAGATGAACAAACTATCTCATCGGTTGCAATGCGGAGGATATTAACTCCATTTTGCCGCGTGCATAGTCTTGATTGTCAGGCGATGCCCTTTGTGCTTTGGAACGCTTATATTTCCGCAAACGAGATCATCGACATAACGCTTGGGACGATGCCTTGACCGCCTTTCCTTGCAAGCTTGCCGTCGTGGTGGCGCTGGTCCTCGCCGCCGGCGCGGCTGCGGCTCCGGCACGGGCACAATCCGCTGTCGCCGACGGCCAGAAGCTCGCTTTCGATCGCGGCAAGGGCAATTGCCTGACCTGCCACGTCATCAAAGGCGGCGACCTGCCGGGAACAATCGGGCCGGAACTGAAGGACCTCAAGGCCAGGTACCCCGATCGCAACGAACTCACCGCGATCATCTTCGACGAGACCAAGCGCAATCCGCAGACCATGATGCCGCCGTTCGGCCGGAACCGGATTTTGACCGAACAGGAGATCAGCGCGATCGTTGATTTCCTGCAGACCCTGTAACGGCCGGCTGCCCAGGAGACCCCCGATGACCACGACCACCGGCCCGCTTGCGACAAGGCGCCTGATCCTTCAGGGCGCGGCCTCGGTCGCCCTGCTCGGCCTCGGCAATCTGCCGTTCGCGGCGACGCCCGCGCGTGCTGCGGCCAACGACAAATATCCGGAAGAGGCCTTCAAGCAGAAGAACGAGGCCGACGCGATCAAGGCGCTCTATGGCAAGACCGCCGAGCCCTCCGACAAGGTCAAGCTGGATGCGCCCGAGATCGCCGAGAACGGCGGCGTCGTGCCGGTGTCGGTGACGACCACGCTCGAGAAAGTGAGCTCGATCTCGTTCTTCGTGACCGAGAACCCGTACGCGCTCGCCGCGTCCTACAAGATCGCCGACGGCACGATTCCGGGCGTCGCCAACCGGCTGAAAATGGCCAAGACCACCAAATTGGTCGCCATCGTCGAGGCTGACGGCAAGCTCTACAGCGCGACCAAGGAAGTGAAGGTCACCGTCGGCGGCTGCGGCGGCTAGGAGGATCGGTCCGATGGCATCAAGCATTCGCGTGCGCGCAACATCCAATGGCGACATCACCGAGGTGCAGGCGCTGATCCAGCACCCCATGGATACCGGCCTGGTCAAGGATCCCAAGGGTGAGCTGATCCCTGCGCACTTCATCCAGCAGCTGAAATTCGAATGTAACGGCAAGGACGTCTTCGTCGCCGATTGGGGCACTGCGGTCTCCAAGGATCCCTACGTCAAGTTCAGCTTCAAGGGGGCCAAGAAGGGCGACGACCTCAAGATCTCCTGGACCGACAACAAGGGTGCGTCGGATACGACCACCGCGAAGATTTCGTGATGAAGACCCGATCCGCCCTGTTGCTTGGCTCGCTCGGCGCCGCGCTCGTTGCGTTCGCCCTCACCTCTCCGCGCGTCATCGCGGCGGACAAGGTCGATCCGGTCGCCGATGCCAAGGCGTTCCAGAACTTCTTCTTCCAGAAATTTCCCGATGTGAAGCACGAGGACTTCGTCAACGGTCCGTATTCCATGAACGCGGACATGAAGCGGCAGTGGCAGGAGAAGGAGGAATTCCCGCCTTACGAGTTCGCGCTCGACGCCGGCAAGGAGATGTTCGCCACCCCGTTCAAGAACGGCAAGACCTACGCCGATTGCTTCCCCAACGGCGGCATCGGCATCCGCCAGAACTATCCTTACTTCGACGAGAAGGAGGGCAAGGTCGTCACGCTGGAGCTCGCCCTCAACCGCTGCCGCGAGGCGAATGGAGAGGCGCCCTATTCCTACGTCAAGGACGAGATGGCCTCGCTCACCGCCTACATGGCCTTCACCTCGCGCGGCAAGCCGATGGACATCAAGATTCCCGATGATCCCCGCGCGCTCGCCGCGTTCGAGAACGGCAAGCGCTATTTCTATACGCGGCGCGGCCAGATGAACTTCTCCTGCGCCAGCTGCCATGTGCAGAGCCCGGGCGAGCGCATCCGCGCCGAGATCCTGGCGCCGGCGCTCGGCATCCTCAACGCGATGCCGATCTACCGCTCCGAATGGAGCGGCATGGGCACGACCAGCCGCCGCTTCGTCACCTGCAACAGCCAGACCCGCGCGGTTCCGCTGGAGCCGCAGTCCGACGAATATCGCGACGTCGAGTATTTCCTGTCCTACGTTGCCAACGGCCTGCCGATATCGGGACCGGGAGCGCGGCCATGAAGCGGTCACTTCCCCTCGCCATGCTGCTGGCGCTCGGCCTCGCGCCAGCGGCGCGCGCGGCAAATGAAGCGGATTACAAGGCGGCCTACGCCACCGCCGAAGCCGCATCGAAGGAGGCTGCCGGCTTGCGCAATCAGTGGACCGTGACCGTCTCGGCGCTGGCCGCGGCCAGGAAAGCGGCGGATGGCGGCGATTTCGACCGCGCCGCAGCCGCAGCCAGGGAGGCCGAGGCGCTGGCAAAGGCGTCGATCTTCCAGGCGACCTCTGAAAAAGAAGCCTGGAAGGCGATGGAAATCCGCTAGACTGGCATCAACTGAAACAGTCTTGCGACATTGAGGGCGCGGAGAATTTTGATATGGCGATCCGCCGCCGCGATTTCCTGAAGAGCGCAGGCCTTGCCGCTGCATCGCTCAGTCTGTCGCGGCTTGCGCGGGGCACTGAGTCCGCGGGCATTTACGACCTCGAGCGCTTCGGCAACGCGCGGATCCTGCACATCACCGATACGCATGCGCAGCTCAACCCGGTTTATTTCCGCGAGCCCAGCGTCAATATCGGCATCGGTGAGATGGCCGGGCGGCCGCCGCATCTGGTCGGCCGCGCCTTTCTCGACCGGTTCGGCATCCGTCCCGACAGCGCCGATGCTTATGCCTTCACCTGCGTCGAGTTCGAGAAGTCGGCAGGCCGCTTCGGCAAGCTCGGCGGCTTTGCCCATCTGAAGACGCTGGTCGACCGCTTGCGTGGCGAGGTCGGCGAAAAGCGCTCGCTGCTCGTCGACGGCGGCGATCTCTGGCAGGGCACCGGGCTCGCCAACGTCATGCAGGGCCGCGACATGGTCGAGGTCGCCAATCTGCTCGGCATCGAAGCGATGACCGGGCATTGGGAATTCACCTATGGCGAGCAGGTGCTGCGCGATAATCTCGAGCGCTTCAAGGGCGAGTTCCTGGCGCAGAACGTGTTCCTGACCGAGGAAGCCGCGTTCAACGACGCGCCCGCCTTCGACAAGGCCACCGGGCGCGTGTTCAAGCCTTCGATGATCAAGGAGATCGGCGGTCATCGGATCGCGATCGTCGGCCAGGCCTTCCCTTACGTGCCGATCGCGCATCCCAAGCGGTTCACGCCGGACTGGACCTTCGGCATTCGCGAGGAGGAGTTGCAGAAGCATGTCGATGCCTTGCGCGGCACCGACAAGGTCGATGCGGTCGTCCTGCTGTCGCACAACGGCATGGACGTCGACCTCAAGCTCGCGAGCCGCGTCACCGGCATCGACGTCATTCTCGGCGGCCATACCCATGACGCCGTGCCGCAGCCGATTGCCGTGAAGAACGCGGGCGGCACCACGCTCGTCACCAATGCCGGCTCCAACGGGAAATTCCTCGCCGTGCTCGATCTCGCGATCGACAAGGGCAAGGTCAGCGACATTCATTATCATCTGCTGCCGGTTTATTCCGAGCTGCTGAAGCCAGATCCCGCCATGGCCGAGCTGATCGGCCGGCTGCGCGCGCCGCACGTGACCGACTGGTCGGCGAAGATCGCAACGCCCGACCGCCTGCTTTATCGGCGCGGCAATTTCTCTGGGCCCATCGACGAGCTGATCTGCACCGCGTTGCGCACCGAGCTCGATGCCGAGATCGCGCTGTCGCCGGGCTTCCGCTGGGGCGTCACCGCGCTGTCGGGCCAGGCGTTGACCATGGAGGATCTGCTCGCGGAGACTGCGATCACCTATCCCGAGACCTATGTGCAGGAGATGACGGGAGCCCAGATCAAGGACGTGCTGGAAGACGTCTGCGACAACCTCTTCAACGCCGATCCCTATTACCAGCAAGGCGGCGACATGGTGCGCGCCGGCGGGCTCAGCTACACCTGCACGCCGACCGCCGCGATCGGCGGCCGCATCTCGGAATTGAAGCTCAGTGGTGGCAAGGCGCTCAGCGCCAGCCACCGCTACAAGATCGCAGGCTGGGCTTCGGTCACCGGCCAGCAAGGCGCGCCGGTGTGGGATGTCGTCGGCAAATATCTGCGCGCGGGCCGGATGTTTCAGGAGCGGCTCGGCTCCGGCGTGACGCTGAGGGGCGTCGAGGACAATCCGGGCATTGCGGGACAGGGATGATGCGAGCGCAGACCTTATTTGCGCTGATGCTGGCGCTGGTCGTCCGGGCCGCGATCCTGCCGGCCTCGGCGCAGCAGGTGCCACTTCAGGACAAGCCGTTCGCCGAGCACAAGATCGTGCTGCAGCTCTCCGACGGCGATGCGAAGAAGCAGGCGCTGGTGCTGAGCGTCGCCAACAATCTTCTGAAAGCCTACGCCCCCGACAAGATCGCGATCGAGGTGGTCACGTTCGGTCCCGGCATCGATCTTTTGCTGTCAGGCAGCGAGCGTCGCAAGCAGGTCGAAAGCCTGATCGCGCAGGGCGTGCGCTTCGACATCTGCCTCAACACGGTGGATACGCTCGAGCGTGAGACCGGCAAGCGGCCGGAGTTCATTGCCGCGGCGACGCCGGTGCAGGTCGGGGTCGGGCAGATCCTGTTCCTGGCGGAGAATGGGTACACGGTGGTGCGGCCGTAGGGGGCGCTAGGGCGTCACACTCCCCTGTCGTCCCGGCGCAGGCCGGGACCCATACTCGCAGGCAGGAGTTTGGCGAAGATCAGTCGTTCGGTACTCCCACCGCCCCTCCCGAGGGATCACGCGGTATGGGTCCAGGCCTGCGCCGGGACGACACTGAGTGTGTGGCGCTTGTCCCCACCTCACCTGCAATAAAAATCTTCTAAATTTACCTGTTCATACAGTGAATTGCTTCTCTTTCTGACCCGTAGCGTAGTAGAATTTTGGAAGTCAGTTCCAAGCCGGGTCCTGCCATGATCTTTCGCCAGCTCTTCGACAGCGTTTCGGGCACTTACAGCTACGTCCTGGCCAGCCGCCCCGGCGGCGAGGCTCTGATCCTCGATCCCGTGCTGGAGAAAGTCGACCGCTACTGCCAATTGCTGCGCGAGCTCGACCTCAAGCTCGTCAAGGCGGTCGACACCCATCTGCATGCCGACCACGTCACCGGCCTCGGCGAGCTGCGCGACCGCACCCATTGCATGACCGTGATGGGCGACCAGACCAAGGCGGACGTGGTGGCGATGCGTGTCGCCGACGGCGACAAGGTGACGATCGAGGGCCTGTCGCTCGACGTGATGTACACGCCCGGCCACACCGACGATTCCTATTCCTATCTGATGGGCGATCGCGTCTTCACCGGCGACACGCTGCTGATCCGCGGCACCGGCCGCACCGATTTCCAGAACGGTTCTTCGCGCGCACAGTACGATTCGATCTTCAACCGGCTGCTGAAGCTGCCGGACGAGACGATGGTGTTTCCGGCGCACGACTACAAGGGCGACACCGTCTCCACCATCGGTGAGGAGAAGCGCTACAATCCCAGGCTCCAGGTGCGTTCGGTCGACGAATATATCGAGCTGATGGCGAACCTGAAGCTGCCCAATCCGAAGATGATGGACGTCGCGGTGCCCGCCAACATGCATGTCGGCCTGCATCAGGAGGAACTGGAGAAGGAAGGCCGCGCGCTCAGCGCGGTCGAGGCGATCCGCATCCTCGGCCGGCCCGACATGCTGCTGGTCGATCTGCGTGAGACCAACGAGCGGATGAAGCACGGCATGCTCGAAGGCGCGCTGCACACGCCCTATCCCTCCATCGAGGAGAGCCTCAAGCCCGGCGGCATGCTGCGCGAGGTCGCGGCGGCCACCGGCCGCCGTATCGTGTTCTTCTGCGCCTTCGGCGAGCGCTCGGCGATGGCGGTGGCCGCCGCCAAGGCGGCCGGCCTTTCCAACACCGCCCATATCGCCGGCGGCGTGGATGCCTGGAAGAAGGCAGGCGGGCCGCTCGTGCACTGACGGCCGCAGGCCATCCCCAAGTGCGATTGTTGCGCTAAGTCAGGGACGGCTCATATTTCCGGGGTAGGATCGGGTGCAGCATCACCATCCGGGACCAGCCATGACCAAGATCAAACCAGCCGAGCCGCCCAAGATCGCCAACAAGAAGCCGGCGGAAGGCAAGGCGAAGACACCCCCGCCTCCTCTCGATGACGATGACTACGAGGACGGCGACATCGCAACGCCCAAACGCGACCGCTACGGTGTGGACGACGAGCCGTTGTGAGAGTGCGATCGTGCTCCGCGCACGCTGCGTTCCCCCTTGCGGGAGAGGGAACACAGTGCGCCTCGCTGCACCCCCGGGCGCTTATCGAGGACGGTGCGTCCCCACCCGCACTACCTGCCATGCGCCTGCGTTCATGGACAAATAACCGCTCTCCCCGATAGTTTGCGCGCCTCCCAGGGAGTGAAACCGAAACTGCAATGGTCGACGTTCTCGCCGCACCGCAGCAAAGCAAGGCGGACAGCGCGCTACGGACGCTGACCGGAATCTCGATCGCGCATTGGGTCAGCCATTTCCATCTGCTGGTCCTGCCGATGCTGTTCCCATTCCTCAAGGCACAACTCGGCGTCGGCTATATCGAGCTCGGCTTCGCGCTCACCGTGTTCGCGGTGGTGTCCGGACTGACGCAGGCGCCGACCGGTTATCTCGTCGACCATTTTGGCGCGCGCAGGATCCTGCTGATCGGCCTCACGCTCGGCGGCTTCGCGCTGATTCTGCTTGGCCTGCACCTCAGCTACGCCTCGCTGATCGCCTGCGCCGTGCTGCTGGGTCTCGCCAATAGCGTCTATCACCCCGCCGACTACGCGATCCTGGCCGAGCATATGGACGAGGCACGGATGGGCCGCGCTTTCTCGATTCACACCTTTGCCGGATTTCTCGGTGGCGCGGTGGCGCCGGCGATCGTGGCGGCACTCGTCACCCTGTCCGGCGGCACCGGCGCGCTGATCGCATCGGGTGCGATCGGCATTGCGGTGGCGTTGCTGCTGCTCGTCATGAACATTCCCGACGCCGGCGCCAGCAGGACGAAGCCGGGCGCGGAGAACGCGCCGAAGCAGGCTGTCATCACACCCGCGCTGATCGTGCTGACGGCGCTGTTCATGCTGCTCAGCCTGTCGGTCGCCGGTATCAACAATTTCGGCGTCGTCGCGCTGATGAGCGGCTATGGCACGTCCTACTCGGCAGCCAACGTCATGCTGACGGCATTCCTTGGCGCCAGCGCCGCCGGCGTGCTTGCCGGCGGTTTCCTCGCCGATCACACCGAACGCCACGGCTATGTCGCAGCGGCCTGCTTTGCCGTGAACGCGGCCATCGTGCTGCTGATCGCGCTGGTGACGCTGCCCGGCTGGGCCCTGACCGCGGCGATGACGCTCGCAGGCTTCCTGTCCGGCGTGATCGCCCCCTCGCGCGACATGCTGGTGCGCAATGCGGCACCTCCCGGCGCTGCGGGGCGCGCCTTCGGCATCGTCTCGACCGGCTTCAATCTCGGCGGCATCGTCTCACCGCTGCTGTTCGGCTGGATCATGGACCAGAGCGCGCCGCACTGGGTGTTCGGCGCGTCCGTGATCTTCATGGTCGCGACGGTGGTGCTGTCGCCATTCACGGAGCGGAAGCGACAAGCCGGTTCTTGAGGAGCGAGAGCGGCTGCCACAAATTCAATCGTCGTCCCCGCCTAGTGCGCAATTGCGCACGGGGGCGGGGACCCATAACCCCAGGGAGCGGTTGTGGAGCGAAGCTGCCAACTACGAGTCTTCGCCAAACTCCTCCCTGTGGCTATGGGTCCCGGATCTGCGCTGCGCTTGTCCGGGACGACGAAAGAAGACTTAGAAAAACAAAACGGGAAGAAACACATGAGCACCCCTGATCTCGTCATCCGCGGCGGCACCGTTGCGGATGGAAACGGCGGCGAGCTGTTCGAGGCCGACGTCGCCATTACCGGCGGCAGGATCAGCGAGGTCGGCAAGGTTTCGGCCAAGGGCAAAGAAGAAATCGACGCGCGCGGCAAGCTCGTGACGCCGGGCTTCGTCGACGTGCACACCCATTACGACGGCCAGGTCACCTGGAGCCAGGACATCACGCCGTCGTCGCAGAACGGCGTCACCACCGCGATCATGGGCAATTGCGGCGTCGGCTTTGCGCCGTGCAAGCCCGCCGACCACACCCGCCTGATCCAGCTGATGGAAGGCGTCGAGGATATTCCCGAGCCTGTCCTGAGCGCCGGCATTCCCTGGGCCTGGGAGAGCTTTCCGGACTACATGAACTGGCTCTCCAAGCGCGATTTCGACATCGACGTCGGCGCCCAGCTGCCGCACGCGGCGCTGCGGGTCTATGTCATGGGCGAGCGCGGCGCCCGCCGCGATCCCTCGACCACGGAGGACAATGCCGCGATGGCGAAGCTCGCGGGCGAAGCGGTGCGCTCCGGCGCACTCGGCTTCTCGACCTCGCGCACGCTCAACCACCGCACCTCGACCGGCGACTTCACACCGACTCTGAAGGCCGGCGAGGACGAGCTCACCGCGATCGCCGGGGCGATGCACAGCCAGGGCCACAGCGTGCTGCAATTCGTGCTCGATCTCTCCACCATCCACGAAGATCTGCCGATGATGCTACGGGTCGCCGACACGACGAAGTGTCCGATCTCGTTCTCGATCACGCAGAACGACAGATCGCCAAACCGCTGGCGCCAGACGCTGGACGAGATCAACGCGGCGGCCAAACGCGGCCTCTCCATCACCGCACAGATCGCGGCGCGCCCGGTCGGCCTGCTGCTCGGGCTCGAGCTGTCGCGCAATCCGTTCCAGACCCATCCGAGCTACAAGGCGATCGCGCATCTTCCGTTGAAGGAGCGGCTGGCACGGCTGCATCAGAGCGATGTGCGCAAGGCCATTCTGAGCGAGACGGCGACCGCCACCGACGATCCGCTGTTCTTCCGGCCCAATTACGACAAGATGTTCCTGCTCGGCGATCCCCCCGATTACGAGCAGCCGCCGGAAAACGCATTGGGGCCGCAAGCGCGCAAGCAGGGCCGCCAGCCGGAAGAGCTCGCTTACGAGGCGATGCTGTCGGACGAGGGCCGCGGCATGCTCTACGTGCCGTTCCTCAACTATTCCGACGGCAATCTCGATGCGACGCGCGAGATGCTGATCGATCCGCAATCGGTGCCGGGCCTGTCCGATGGCGGCGCGCATTGCGGCATCATCTGCGATGCGAGCTTCCCGACCTATCTGCTGACGCACTGGACGCGCGACCGCACGCGCGGCGAGAAACTGTCGATCCCGTTCGTGGTCGCGGCGCAATCGCGCAAGACCGCGCTGTCGGTCGGCCTCGCCGATCGCGGGCTGATTGCGCCCGGCTGCAAGGCCGACCTCAATGTGATCGACTATGACCGGCTGCACCTGCATCCGCCCAAGGTGCATTACGATCTGCCGGTCGGCGGGCGGCGGCTGTTGCAGGACGTCGACGGCTATGAGGCCACGATCGTCTCGGGCGTGGTAACGCGGCGGCAGGGTGCCGCCACGGGCCGCCGGCCGGGGAAATTGATTCGGGGCGCGCAGGGGATCAATTAAGCGCGGCTCCATGTGAGACACGAAAGCGTCTCACCAATCTCGCTGTCGTCCCCGCCTAGTGCGCAATTGCGCACGTGGGGCGGGGACCCATAACCACAGGGAGTGGTTGTGGAGCTAAGCTGCCAACTCCGTGTCTTCACCAAACCACGCCCTGTGGTTATGGGTCCCGGATCTGCGCTTCGCTTGTCCGGGACGACAGTGTGCTTGGAGCAATCGCTCGGTCGCCCACTCCTTACGTCGGCGACACCGCGCCCTTCAGCGCAGCAGCCTGCGTCGCCGCACCACGCGTCAGCCTGGCCTTTTCCGTGTTCGGCCACAGCAGCAGCAGGCCGAGCAGGCCGGAGCCGACCATGATCACGGCGTTGATGGTGAAGCCGGTCAGGTAGCCGTCGAGAGTGCTGCCGGCACGCTGGATCATCGCCCCCATCACGGCCGGCGCGGCGATGCCGGCGAGCGTGTAGAGCGCGCCGTAGATGGCGAGGATCGCGCCGCGCTGCGACGTCGGCGTGAACTCGCCGAGCATCGGCGGGCAGACGACGTAGATCGCTCCGCACAGGCCCGAGCCGACCACGAGCAGCGCGATCTGCAGGCCCGCACCCTGAACATGCGGCATCATCGCCAGGATCAGCCCGCCGATCACCAGCGGCACCGAGCCGAGCACGCCGCGAGCCACGCGGGTGTTGTAACCGCGCGCCATCATCACCTGCGAGATCCACCCGGTGAGAATGACCGTGGTAGCACCGAACACCCAGGGCAGGATCGAGATGAAGCCGGCCTGGCTCTGCGAGAAGCCGAGCCCCTTGACGATGAACGGCGTGAACCAGGTCAGGCCGAGCGACAGCGCCCAATAGGCACCGAACGTCGCCGCGACGCAGCCGATGAAGGTGCGCGAGGTGAGAAGCTGCAAGTAGGGGATCTTCTGCTCGGTCGCGGCCAGGACCTGCGTGTCCTCCAGCGGGCCTTCCTTGCCGAGCGCGAGCCAGGCACAAACCCAGATCAGACCGACGATTCCGAGCGCGCCGAAGGCATAGTGCCAGGAATGATTGACGATGACCCAGTTCAGCGCCGGCACTGCCAGGATCACGCCGAAGGCCGAGCCCTGCGACAGGATCGCGGTCGGCAGCGTGCGCTTCTCGTCGGGAAACCATTTGTAGATCGCGTGCGCGGCGACCGAGAAAGCCGGGCCCTCGCCGGCGCCCAGCACGATGCGGCAGATCAGGAGCGTGGTGAAGGAGACGGTGCCGACCATCGGAAACTGCGCCAGCGCCCAGATCACTGCGAGCACGAGCAGCACCCAGCGCGTCGGCACCTTGTTGACGATGAAGCCGACCACGATGGCGGCGATCGAGAACAGGAAGAAGAACGAGGAGCCGAGCAGGCCGAACTGCTCCGGGGTGAGCTTCAGATCGGTCATGATCGGCACGCCGGCGAGACCGACGACGATCTTGTCGGCGAAGTTCACGACCATGAAGAGAAAGAGGAGAAACGTCACGGTCCAGGCGCCCTTCGGCGTTCCCTTGGCCCCGATCGTCTTGCCGGCCACCTCCGTCGTTCCCTCAACGCTCATGATTTTATTCTCCCCCGCCGATGTCTTTTGGCACTTTTTTGATTTGGCTGTCTTGGGAGCTAACAACGGCTTCGAGACCAACGCAACCCGGCATTTCCGCAGCAGGTGTGCTACGCAGCAATTCCGCTAATTCCGTCCGGCGCCATTCATCGTGTTGAGCATCAAGAATCTCTCCAAGTCCTTCTCCTCGGCCGGCGAGCCGGTCCAGGTGCTGCGCGGCGTCGACCTCGACCTCAAGGAGGGCGAGCGCGTCGCGCTGACCGGCGAGTCCGGCAGCGGCAAGAGCACATTGCTGCACCTGATCGCTGGGTTAGACGCCGCCGATGGCGGCACGATCCGGCTTGAGGACATCGAGGTCACCGCGCTGTCCGACGCAGGGCGCGCCCGTTTGCGGCGCGACCGGATCGGGCTGGTGTTTCAGCAATTCAACCTGATCCCGAGCCTGTCGGTCGCGGACAATCTGGCCTTTCAGGCGCGGATCGCCGACCGTCACGATGCGGCCTGGACCAAGGAGCTGGTCGAACGGCTCGGTCTCGGCGCGCTTCTGAAGCGCTATCCCGAGCAATTGTCCGGCGGCCAGCAGCAGCGGGTCGCGATCGGCCGGGCGCTGGCAACAAAGCCGTCGCTGCTGTTGGCGGACGAGCCCACCGGCAATCTCGACGAGGCCACCGCCGAGAACGTCCTGGCGCTGACGCGCGACCTCGTCGCGCGCACCGGCTGCGGCTTCCTGATGGTGACGCATAGCCTGCATCTGGCCGGTACGCTCGACCGCCATCTCACTTTGCATGCGGGTCGGATCGCATGAGACGCGCGCTCTGGGTCCTCGCGGTGCTGCTCAGCCATTGGCGGCGTCACAAGATGCAGTTCGCGACGCTTCTGGTCGGACTGATCGCGGCGACCGCGTTGTGGAGCGGCGTGCAGGCCATCAACCAGCAGGCCCGCAACGCCTATGACCGCGCCGCCGCGACGTTCGGCGGCGCGCGCACGGCCATGCTGGTCGCGCCCCATGCGGCGACTTTTCCGCAAGAGCTGTTCGTCAAGCTGCGCCGCGCCGGCTGGCCGGTGTCGCCGGCGCTGGAGGGCCGGGTCCAGATCAACGGCCGCTCGGTGCGGCTGCTGGGGATCGAGCCGGTCACGCTGCCGGTCGAAATCGGCAACGCACCGCGCCTCGGTGCTGCGGATCTAAGCAGCTTTGTGGCGCCGCCGGGCCAGACATTGGTGGCGCGGGAGACGCTCAGTGACCTGCAGGAAACAGAGGGCGCGGCGCCCCCGATCAGTGACGGCACAACATTGCCGCCGCTGCGCGTGCTGCCGCAGCTGGTGCCCGGCGTGCTGGTGGTCGATATCGGCGTGGCGCAGCGTCTGCTCAACAAGCCGGATCAGGTCTCGCGGCTTCTGATCGGCAAGCCGAAGAGCAGGCCTGCGCCGCTGGCGAGCGTGGTCGGCGATCAGTTGCAGCTGGTCGAGCCGACCGCGGAGACCGAGCTGGAGCGCCTGACCGACAGCTTTCACCTCAACCTCACGGCGTTCGGCCTGTTGTCGTTCTTCGTCGGCCTGTTCATCGTCAACTCGGCCGTCGGCCTTGCCTTCGAGCAGCGGCTGCCGATGCTGCGGACGCTGCGCGCCTGCGGCGCCTCGGCACGGCTGGTCAACACCGTGATGGTGGTCGAGCTCGTGGCGCTGGCGCTGATCGCCGGGCTGATCGGGCTCGTCTGCGGCTATTTCATCGCGGCCGTGCTGCTGCCCGACGTCGCGGCGTCATTGCGCGGGCTCTATGGCGCACAGATCCCGGGGCAGCTGACCTTACAGCCTGAATGGTGGCTCGCCGGCATCGGCATCAGCATTGCGGGCGCGCTCGTTGCGGCGGCGACCAGCCTGATCAAGGCGATCAGGATGCCGGTGCTGGCGACGGCGCAGCCGCACGCCTGGCAGCAGAGGCAGCGCCGCTGGCTGATCCTGCAAAGTCTGGCCGCCTGCGCCGTGTTCGCGGTCGCGCTGCTGTTGCTTCGTTATGGGGAATCGCTGATCGCGGGCTTTGGCGTGCTGGCGGCGCTGATGCTCGGTGCGGCATTGATCCTGCCGGCGTTGCTCGAGATCATCCTGCTCGCGGGCCAGCACGCCGCGAGGAAGCCGCTCGCGCAGTGGTTCTGGGCGGACAGCCGGCAGCAGCTCTCCGGCTTGTCGCTGGCGCTGATGGCGCTGCTGCTCGCCCTCGCCGTCAATGTCGGCGTGTCCACCATGGTGGAGACGTTCAGCCGCACCTTCCTCGGCTGGCTCAACGGTCGGCTGGCGGCCGACGTCTACATCAGCGCCTCCGACAATGCGCAAGGTGTTGCCATCCGCGACTGGCTGCGCGAGCGCAGCGACGTGCAGGCAATCCTGTCGGGCGGCCGCGCCGAGACGCAGCTTCAGGGCCAGCCGGTGGAATTGTTCGGCCTGCCCGATCACGCGCTGTATCGCGAGCGCTGGCCGTTGCTGGAAACCGCGCCGCGTGCCTGGAGCCGGCTCATGCCGGGCAATGCCGCCTTCATCAGCGAACAACTGAGCCGCCGCCTCAACGTCCGCATCGGCGACGTCGTCGAGGTGCCGGCGCCGAGCGGGACCTGGGAGCTCGACATCGTCGGCGTCTATGCCGATTACGGCAATCCTAAGGGGCAGCTGACCGTCAACGTCGCCGCGCTGATCCGGCAATTTCCGCAGACGCCGCAAACCCGGATCGGCCTGATCGTCGCGAAGGAGAACATCCCCGGCCTGATCGCGGCGTTGCAGAAGCAGTTCGCGCTCGACGACCGCAGCGTCGCCGACCAGGCGACGGTGAAGGCGGAATCGATCCGCATCTTCAACCGCACCTTTGCGGTGACCTCGGCGCTGAACGCCTTCACGCTCGGTGTCGCAGGGATCGCGCTATTCACGAGCCTGTTGACGCTGGCGAATTCCCGTCTGCCGCACCTCGCACCGCTGTGGGCGATCGGCATCACCCGGCCGCGCCTTGCCGCGATCGAATTGACCAAGACGCTGTCGGTCGCGCTGTTCACGGCGCTGCTCGCCGTGCCGCTCGGCCTCCTGGTGGCGTGGTGCCTAATCGCGATCGTGAACGTGAAGGCGTTCGGCTGGCGGCTGCCGTTCCACTTGTTTCCGCTGCAACTGGTCGAGCTGGTCGCGGTCGCGCTGCTGGCGGCGCTGCTGGCGGCGCTGTTGCCGGTGGCACGGCTGGCGCGGATGCAGCCGGCAAGTCTCGTCAAGGTGTTTGCCAATGAGCGCTGATCGCATGTCGCGCCGCGCCTTCGCCAGCGGCATCGCTGCGCTGGCGCTGGCACGCCGCGCCAGCGCGCAAGGCTATGCCGGGCTCGGTGAGACCGCGGATGGCTTTGCGAAGGTCGTGCCGGGAAAGACCTTCACGTTCCCGGGCGATCACGGGCCGCATCCGGAGTTTCGGATTGAATGGTGGTATCTGACGGCAAACCTCGTCGATTCCAGCGGCGCGGCTTGCGGCCTGCAATGGACGCTGTTCCGTCAGGCGGCGCAGCCAGGACCGCATGGCGAAGGTTGGGCCAATCAGCAGGTGTGGATGGCGCACGCCGCGGTGACGCGCGCCGACACCCACCGCTTCAACGAAGTCTTTTCACGCGGCGGCGTCGGGCAGGCCGGCGTCACGGCCAAGCCGTTCGATGCCTGGATCGACGATTGGGAGATGAAGGCTCTCGAGCGCACCGACGATCGCACTTTGGCGCCGCTGGCACTGAAGGCGTCCAGCACCGATTTCAGCTACGCCCTGACGCTGGAGGCCGATCGTCCGGTCGTGTTGCAGGGCGATCGGGGCTACAGCCGCAAATCGGAGCGCGGCCAGGCGTCCTATTATTACAGCCAGCCGTTCTACCGCGCTCGCGGCACGCTCACCATCGACGACAGACCGGTGGACGTCACGGGCCAGGCCTGGATGGACCGCGAATGGAGCAGCCAGCCGCTTGACGCCGACCAGACCGGCTGGGACTGGCTGTCCCTGCATCTGTCGTCCGGCGACAAGCTGATGCTCTACCGGCTGCGGCAGAAGGACGGCCGGGACTATCCGTTCGGCAACTGGATCAGCGCTGCCGGCGAAACGCAGATGATCACAGGTGGCGACGTCCAGATGATTCCGAAGGCGACGGCGGAGGTTGCGGGACGCAAGCTGCCGGTGGAATGGCAGATCGCGATCCCGTCGCGATCGTTCTCGATCCTCTGCAAGCCGCTCAATCCCAGGGCCTGGATGGGGACCGGCTTCTCCTATTGGGAGGGGCCGATCAGCTTTGCCGGGACGCATGACGGCGTTGGCTATCTCGAGCTGACCGGGTATTGAGGCGCGGTCTGTTTGAAGGGATCCCGCGATGTATCATTTCACCGCCCTCGTCACGCTGCTGGCGATTGCGTTTTATTTCTTCGTCACCATGAACGTCTCGCGGGCACGCACCAAGACCGGCATCAAGGTGCCGGCGATATCGGGCCATCCGGATTTCGAGCGCGCCTTCCGCATCCAGGCGAACACGCTGGAATGGATGCCGATTTTCCTGCCTGCGCTATGGCTGTTCGCGATCTACATCAGCGACGGCATCGCGGCGGGGATCGGTGCGGTCTGGATCATCGGCCGCGTCGTCTATTTCATTGGTTATTCGCAAGCGGCCGCCAAGCGCGGTCCGGGCTTTGCGATCCAGGGCATCGCGGCTATAGCGCTGTGGGCGGGGGCGCTGGGAGCGGTGGTGTTGCGGCTGGTGTAGTGAATCACATCACGCGTGCTCGTGTCCCGGGCGCGGTGCAGCGTGTAACGCTGCGCCGCTGAACCGGGACCCAGTCAGGCCTCCACGCCCGGAGAAGCGTGGATCCCGGCTCTGCGCAGCAGCGTTTCACGCTGCAGCGCGTCCGGGACACGAGAGCCTCACTTCGTCAACGGACACCCGCTGTCCTTGGCGGCGAAGAAGGCCTTGTCGCCGGGGACCGTGGCGAGCAGCTTGTAATAGTCCCAGGGCTTCTTCGATTCCGACGGCTTCTTGACCTCGAACAGATACATGTCGTGGACCATGCGGCCGTTCTCGAGCACCTTGCCGCCTTGCGCGAAATCGTCGTCGACCGGCAGCTCCTTCAGCTTCTTGGCAACCGCATCCGGATCCTTGGTGCCGGCGGCCTTGACCGCCTTCAGGTAGCTCAGCGTCGCCGAATAGGTGCCGGCCTGAATCATGTTCGGCATCCGGCCGGTGCGCTTGAGGAAGCGTTCGCCGAGATTGCGGCTCTTGTCGTTGACATCCCAGTAATAGCCTTCGGTCAGCACCAGGCCCTGCGCGGCCTGCAGGCCGAGGCCGTTGACTTCGGCAAGCGTCATCAGCAGGCCGGCAAGCTTCTGGCCGCCGGAGACGATGCCGAACTCGGACGCCTGCTTGATCGAGTTGGTGGTGTCGAGGCCGGCATTGGCAAGGCCGACGATCTTCGCCTTGGAGCTCTGCGCCTGCAGCAGGAAGGAGGAGAAGTCCGAGGAATTGAGCGGCACGCGCACCGAGCCGACGACCTTGCCGCCATTGGCGGTGACGATCTCGCTGGTGTCCTTTTCCAGCGCGTAGCCGAAGGCGTAGTCCGCGGTGAGGAAGAACCAGGTGTCGCCGCCGGCCTTGGTCAGCGCACCGCCGGTGCCGACGCCGAGCGCGCGGGTGTCGTAGGCCCAGTGGAAGCCATAGGGCTGGCAGGCATCGCCGGTCAGCCGCGAGGTCGCGGCGCCCACAACGATGTCGATCTTCTTCTTTTCCTTGGACAGCTCGTGGATCGCGAGCGCAACCGAGGAGGTCGTCAACTCCGTGATCATGTCGACGTTCTCGACGTCGTACCAGCGCCGCGCGATCGAGGTCGCGAGGTCGGCCTTGTTCTGGTGGTCGGCGGTGACGAGCTCGACCTTCTGCCCCAGCACCTCGCCGCCAAAATCCTCGATCGCCATCCTGGCCGCCTCGACCGACCATTTGCCGCCGTAATCGGCATAGACGCCAGACTGGTCGTTGAGGATGCCGATCTTGACGCCTTGCGCGGACGCCGGCGCCGCCAGCACCAGAGCAGAGGTTGCGACGGCGGCCAAAAGTGCTGATTTCATCTGTTATCTCCCAGCAGTTTTCTGTTTTGAAATCGCGCGGATATTAGGGAAGAACCCCGACCCTGCCCATCCATTTCACGTTGGTCGTTAGTTGGTCGTTAGTATGGGATTCTGCGCGCCAAACAATCGGTGTCGTCCCGGACAAGCGCGCCTCAAGCGCGCGTAGATCCGGGACCCATAGCCACAGGGAGGAGTTTGGCGAAGACCCGGAGTTACCACCTTCGCTCCACACTCCTCCCTGAGGTTATGGGTCCCCGCGTTCGCGGGGACGACGGCGGAGCGTGTAGCACGATCGTGGCCACCACTTGCACTTAAGGAGCCACCACCTCCGGCTTCTTCCCCTCATTCCGCCCTTCCGCCAGGTTCCGCACCACCACGTAGAAGATCGGCGTGAACAGAAGGCCGAACAAAGTGACGCCGATCATGCCGAAGAAGACGGCGACGCCGACCGCCTGCCGCATCTCCGAGCCGGAGCCGCTCGATATCACCAATGGCAAGACGCCGAGGATGAAGGCGAAGGACGTCATCAGGATCGGCCGCAGGCGCAGCCGGCAGGCCTCGATGACGGCTTCCAGCCGCGGCTTGCCCTCGTTCTCGATGTCGCGCGCGAACTCGACGATCAGGATCGCGTTCTTGGCCGCCAGTCCCACCAGCACGACGAAGCCGATCTGGGTGAGGATGTTGACGTCCTGGCCCATGATGCGCACGCCGATGGTGGCCGCGAGCAGGCACATCGGCACGATCAGGATCACCGCGAACGGCAGGGTCCAGCTGCCATATTGCGCCGCGAGCACGAGGTAGACGAACAGCACGCAGATCGGAAACACGTAGAGGCCGGCATTGCCGCCGGTGACCTGCTGATAGGACAGATCGGTCCATTCGAAGGTGAAGCCGCTCGGCAAGGTGTCGTCCGCCAGCTTCTTGATGGTGTTGAGCGCCGTGGTCGAGCTGGTACCCGGCGCCGGCTCGCCCTGGAGCTCGGACGCGGCATAGAGATTGTAGCGCGCGACGCGGTCGGGACCCGAGACATCCCTGAACTCCACCACGCTGCCGAGCATCACCATGTCGCCGGTGGCGTTGCGCGTGCGCAGGCGTGCGAGGTCGCTGGGCTCTTTCCGGAACGGGAAGTCGGCCTGCGCGGTGACGTGATAGGTGCGGCCGAACAGGTTGAAGTCGTTGACATAGGTCGATCCGAAATAGCTCTGGATCGTGTCGTTGATATTGGAGATGGGAACGCCGAGCTTCTGCGCCTTGGTGCGGTCGATGTCGACGAAGAGCTGCGGCGTGTTGGCTGAGAACGGCGAGAACACCGAGGGGGCCAGCAGCAAGGACGATTTGCGCGCTGCTGCGACGAGCTCGTCGGTGGCCGCGGCGAGCATTTCGGGCCCGCGGCCCTGGCGGTCCTGGATGCGGATGGTGAAGCCGCCGCCGGTGCCGATGCCGGGCACGGCCGGCGGCGGAATCACGATGATGAAGGCGCCCTGGATCGCAGCCAGACGCTTGCGCAGCTCGACCGTGATGGCGTTCGCAGACAATCCCTTCTTCATCCGCGCCTCGGGCTCGTCGAACACCGGAAACAACGCGGCCGCGTTGCCGGCCTGCGTGCGGGTGGCGCCGGAGAAGCCGGCAAACGCGGCGACGCGGATGATGCCCGGCGTATCCAGCGAGATGCGTTCGATCTCGCGCACGACCTCCGTTGTGCGCGCCAGCGAGGCCGCGCCCGGCAATTGCACGGATATGATGACGTAGCCGCGATCCTGCGCGGGGATGAAACCCTGCGGCGTGGTCACGATCAGCCAGCCGGCGCTGCCGATCAGCACGACGTAGATCAGGATCATCACCACCGAATGCCGGATCACGAAATTGGCGAGGCCGGCATAGCCGTGCGCGAGACGGTCGAACACGCGATTGAATACACCGGTGAAGGCATTCCAGCCGCGCGCGATGACATTCCAGCTCGCGGGCGGACGCTTCTCCTCGTGCGGCACCAGGATCTGCGAGGCCAGCGCCGGGGACAGCGTCAGCGAGCAGAAGCAGGAAATCGCGGTCGCAACCGCAATGGTGACGGCGAATTGCTGGAAGAACTGCCCGGAGATGCCGCCAAGGAAGGCGGTCGGGACGAACACCGCGCAGAGCACCAGCGCAATCGAGACCAGTGCGCCGCCGACCTCCTCCATGGTCTTCAGCGCCGCGTCGCGCCGGCTCATGCCGTGCTCGAGATGTCGCTCGACATTCTCGACCACAACGATGGCGTCGTCGACCACGATGCCGACCGCGAGGACGAGGCCGAACAAAGTGAGGTTGTTGATGGAGAAGCCGAGCGCCGCCATCACCGCGAAGGTGCCGACCAGCGACACCGGGATCGCGATGATCGGAATGATCGCGGGCCGCCAGCCCTGCAGGAACACCAGCACGACGATGACCACGAGCAGCATGGCTTCGTAGATGGTCTTGATCAGCTCGTGGACGGACTGCGCGATGAACTCGGTCGGGTTGTAGCCGATGTTGTAATCAAGCCCCTTCGGGAAGCTCTGTTTGAGCCTCGTCATCGTATCGGAGATGTTCTTGGCGGTCGCCAGCGCGTTCGAGCCGGGCCGCTGCGTCACCAGCATGGCGACCGCGGATTTGCGCAGCAGGAAGCTGTTGGTGGAATAAGCGAGCGCACCGAGCTCGATGCGGGCGACGTCACGCAGACGCACCGTTCGGCCGTCGGAGCCGGCCTTGATCAGGATGTCCTCGAACTGCTTCTGGTCCTTCAGGCGGCCCGTGAAAGTGAGGTTCGGCTGGAAGGCGCGATCGGCAATCGGCGGCTCGGCGATCTGGCCGCCCGCGATCTGCACGTTCTGGGCACGGATCGCGGCCAGCACCTCCGCAGAGGTCAGGCCGAGATTGGCAATCCGATCAGGATCAAGCCACAACCTCATCGAATAATCGCGTGCGCCAAAAATCTGGATGTCGCCGACGCCGTCGAGGCGCAGCAGCTGGTCGCGGACCTGGAGCAGCGCGTAGTTGGAGATGTAGAGCTGGTCGAAGGTGTCGTCCGGCGACAGCATGAACACGACCATCAGGATGTCGGGCGAGTTCTTGCGGGTGGTGACGCCGTTGCGCTGGACCTCCTCGGGCAGCCGCGGCTGCGCGATCGCGACGCGGTTCTGCACCAGCACCTGGGCCTTGTCGAGATCGGTGCCGAGCTTGAAGGTGACGGTGATGGTGAGCTGGCCGTTCGAGGTCGCCTGGCTGTAGAGATATAGCATGTCCTCGACGCCGTTGATCTCCTGCTCGATGGGAGCCGCGACCGTGTCGGACACGGTCTGCGCGGAGGCGCCGGGATATTGCGTGGTGACGACGACGGTTGGCGGCACCACTTGCGGATATTCGGACACCGGCAACGTGGTGTAGGCGAGCGCACCGACGATCAGGAGCACGATCGACAGCACCATCGCCAGGATGGGCTGGTTGATGGAGAGACGACCGAGATTCATGACTTGTCACCGGGCTTGCCACCGGCCGGCGCTGGCGCAGTCTGCGGGGCAACCTTGGCGCCGACACGGGCACGCTGGATGCCGTTGACGATGACGCGGTCCTCGGCCTTCAATCCTTCGCGGATCACGCGCAGGCCGTCATCCAGCGGCCCGAGCACCACGGGGCGCGCCTCGACGGTGTCGTCCGGCTTCACCACGAACACGATCTTGCGGGATTGGTCGGTCGCAACAGCGACGTCCGGAACCAACAGGGCCTCATAGGGCGCGCTGCCGATCAGCCGGACGCGACTGAACTGGCCGGGCAGGATCGACAGATCGGTGTTCTTGACCACGGCGCGGCTGCGCAACGTGCCGGTCGAAACGTCGAGCCGGTTGTCGAGGAAGTTGATGGTGCCTTCATGCGACGGCTTGGTTTCGCCGGCCAGCGTCACCTGCACCGGATTCGCCGTGTCGCGCGAGCTCGGGCGCCGCCCTTCGAACCACAGCTTGCTGTATTTGATGAAGGTCGCCTCATCCATGTCGAAATAGACGTAGATCGGGTCGAGCGTGACGATCGAGGTCAGGAGGGTCGAAGAGCCATTGTCGCTGCCCTGCACGAGATTGCCGGGGCTGACGAAATGGCGGCTGACGCGGCCGGTCAACGGTGCCGTCACATGCGTGAACTCGATGTTCAGTCTGGCGGCTTTCAGCGCGCCTTCAGCCTGCACCTCCGCGGCATGCGCAGCTTGCAGGGCCTGACGGCGTTGGTCCACGACCTGCTCGGAGACCGCGCTGGTCTGCACCAGGCTGAGGCCGCGGTCGAGCTCGCGCTTGGCCAGCTCCACCTTGGCGCGGGCATCCGACAGCTGTCCCTCGGCCTGCGTGGCCACCGCCTCGAACGGACGCGGGTCGATCACGTAAAGCAGATCGCCCTGATGCACGATGGCGCCGTCCTGGAATTCGACCGAGTTGACGAAGCCGCCGACGCGCGGGCGCACCTGCACCTCCTCCACCGCTTCGAAGCGGCCGGTGAACTCGTCCCAATCGGTGACGGTGCGCTTGACCGGCTGGGCGACCGTCACGGGCGCGGGCGGCGGGGCAGCGCCTTGCGAGGCAGGCTGCCCGCAACCGGTGAGCGCGAATGTCGCGCCGACAAACGCGGCGATTGCGCCCAGTCGAGCCAGAACGAAATCGTGCTTTTTGACAAACTGCTCGCTTCCGTCCGGTCCGCTCATCTCAGGTCCTCGCCTAAAAGCCGCAGAAACAGCAGGGTACTCGCCTACCCGCGGGGGACACAAGATGGGTTTCAATGATGAACTCTTCAAGACCGCAGGGTGTGCAACGCTCGGACGGACGCCCTGGCCGGATGGCGGGTTGACAGCCAGATAGCGGGCTTGGCGCAAGGTGATTAGTGGGCGGATTGCGAATGGCGTTATTCGCCGTGCTCATGAATTGGGGAGATGCGATGCGAGCGTTCTGCTCACCCTCCCTGGAGGGGGAGGTAAGAAGCGCCAGCGCCTTCACACATGACGGGCGCGATGGGCTGGGCTAGATTGCTCCCACAAGAACAAGACGAATTGTCCGGGGAGGACAGGCGTGCACCAGGGACGTGTCGTTTTCGGCGCGATAGAGGAGGTCGTGTTCGGCCATCCTGCAACTGAGGCCATCGTCGCGCAGATGGACCGGCTGGGAACGCGCCGCGCCTTCCTGATGGTTTCGGGCACGCTGAACCGGCAGACCGACGAAATCGAGAAGATCAAGCAGGCTTTGGGCTCCCGCTGCGCCGGCCTGTTCGACGCCATGCCGGCGCATACGCCGCGCGAGGCGGTGATCGCAGCCACCCACGCGGCGCGCGAAGCGAGCGCCGACCTGATCGTCACCATCGGCGGCGGCTCGATCACCGACGGCGCCAAGGCGGTGCAGCTTTGCCTCGCCAACGGCATCACCGATGTCGACGGCATCGAGCGCATCCGCGTCCACAAGGGCGTCGCGCCGGAGATGAATGCGCCGACGGTCCGTCAGGTCAGCGTGCCGACCACGATTGCCGGCGGCGAGTTCAGCGCGATCGCGGGCGTCACCGACCGAACTGCGCATGTGAAGCAGATGCTGCGGCATCCGCTCGCGGTGCCGCGCGCGACCATCCTCGATCCCGCGATCACCGTCCACACCCCGGAATGGCTGTTCCTGTCGACCGGCATCCGCGCCATCGACCATTGCGTCGAGGCGATCTGCTCGCGCGAGACGCATCCTTACGCCGATGCGCAATCGGTCAAGGGCCTCGCCATGCTCGCCGACGCGCTGCCGCGGGTGAAAGCCGATCCCGCCGATCTCGACGCGCGGATGGACGCGCAGATCGGCACCTGGCTGTCGATGGGCGCGCTCGCGGCGGGCGTGCCGATGGGCGCGAGCCACGGCATCGGCTACGTGCTCGGCGCAGCCTTCGACGTGCCGCACGGTTACACCTCCTGCATCATGCTGCCGGCGGTGATGCGCTGGAACGCGCGCGACAATGCGGAGCGACAGATGATCGTCGCCGCTGCCATGGGCTATCTCGGCCACGCCGCTGCCGATGTGCTCGATGCCTTCATCCGCTCGCTCGGCATGCCGCGCAGCCTCGCGGATGTGCGCGTCTCGCCGGAGCATTTCGATGATATCGCCGAGCAGGCAATGCGCACGAACTGGATTCCGCGCAATCCGCGCAAGATCGAGGGGCCCGCCGACGTGCGCGAAATCCTGCTCCTCGCCGCCTGATCCAAGCCGGAGGATAGATGTACCCAGGTCAGCATGCCCGCCTACGCCCGCTGCAGCCCGCCTTCATCATGGCGGCCACAGGCGAGGCCGTCACCTATCGCGAGCTCGATGCGCGCAGCAACCGTCTGGCCCATCTGTTCCGCAAGCACGGCTTGAGGCGGCTCGACCATTATTCGATCTTCATGGAGAACAATTCGCGCTATCTGGAGGCCTGCGGCGCCGGCGAACGCTCCGGGCTGTACTACACCTGCATCAACTCCTTCCTGACGCCGGGCGAGCTCGCCTATCTGCTCGTCAACAGCCAGTCGAAAATCCTGATCACGTCGATGGCGAAGCTCGACATCGCCCGCGAGGCGATAAAGGCCTGCCCCGAGATCAAGCTCTGCATCGTCGCCGACGGCCCTGGCGAGAGCGAGCGCATCGTCGGCCTTGCCGACGTAACCGCGGATATGGCGGCGACACCGATCGCGGACGAATGGCTAGGCACCGCCATGCTCTATTCGTCCGGCACGACGGGACGGCCGAAAGGCATTTTGCGGCCGCTGCCGGAGGAGCCGCCGAGGCACAATCTGCCGCTGTTCGATTTTCTGACCAAGCTCTGGCACTACCGCGAAGGCATGGTCTACCTCTCGCCGGCTCCGCTCTATCATTCGGCGCCGCAGGCCGCGGTGAACCTCACGATCCGCATGGGCGGCACCGTGATCATCATGGAGAGTTTCGATCCCGAGCGTTACCTCGAGCTGGTTCAGCACTGGGGCATCACCCACACCCAGCTGGTGCCGACCATGTTCTCGCGGATGCTGAAGTTGCCGCCGGAGGTGCGCAAGCGCTACGACCTGTCCTCGCTGGAGATCGCGATCCATGCCGCTGCGCCCTGCCCCGCTTTGGTCAAGGACGACATCATCAAATGGTGGGGACCCATCATCCACGAATATTACGGCGCCACCGAAGGCCTCGGCTTCACCGCCTGCAACAGCGAGGAATGGCTCGCCCACCGCGGCACCGTCGGCAAGGTGCTGCTCGGCGACCTTCACATCCTCGACGAGAACATGCGGGAATGCCCGACCGGCACGCCCGGCCAGGTCTGGTTCAAGACCGCCTCGCCGTTCGAATATTTCAACGATCCGGAGAAGACCAGGGAGGCACGCTCGGCGGACGGCAGCATGAGCACGGTCGGCGATGTCGGCTATGTCGATGCCGACCGATACCTGTATCTGACCGACCGGGCGACCTTCATGATCATCTCCGGCGGGGTGAACATCTATCCGCAGGAATGCGAGAATCTCCTGATCACCCATCCGAAGGTCGCCGATGCCGCAGTGTTCGGCGTGCCCAATCCCGATCTCGGCGAGGAGGTGAAGGCGGTGGTGCAGCCGATGCCGGGCATCGCGCCGGACGAGGCGCTCGCCGAAGAGCTGATCGCCTTCTGCGCAAAATCGCTATCGCGGCAGAAGGTGCCGCGCTCGGTCGACTTCGAGAAGGAATTGCCGCGGCTGCCGACGGGGAAGCTGTACAAGCGCCTGCTGCGGGACCGGTATTGGGGGAACAAGGTGTCGCGGATCGTGTGAGGGCGTCTGTCCGCTCGTGGGGCATCATGCGCGAGACGTGACCAGAGGAAAGGTGTCGTCCCGGGGCACGACGAAGTCGCGAACCCGGGACCCATAACCCCAGGGAAGAGTCGTCGCGCGAGCAGGTCACCCCGAGTCTTCGCCAAACGTCTCCCTGTGGCTATGGGTCCCGGAGCTGCGCTTCGCTTGTCCGGGACGACAGTGAGTTTGTTGATTCTGCATCGCGCAACATCACCGCAGGAACCATCTCTTCGCACTGCACTCTCACATTGTGAGACGATGAAAGCCCTGCGGCCTTGCGTCATCCGAATTGTCGAGGCGGCCTGTGGCCTTACGGGTTGCCTCCCTCGACTTGCGTGCTATCGTCAGCACAAACAGGCCGCAAAAGGCCCAAAAGACTAGTGTCCAGGGAGGATGAGCATGCGGAGCGTGTGGGCGCTCGCCGCGATGGCGGCGCTATCTGTGCTGACGGCCTCAACCACCACGCTCGCCGGCGAACCCAAGCAGGGCGGTGTCCTGCGGATGTATCACCGCGACAGCCCGGCCAACGCGTCCATCCTCGAAGGCGCGACCTATTCGGTCAACGTGCCGTTCATGGGCGTCTTCAATAACCTCGTCATTTACGACCAGCACATCGCGCAGAACAGCCCTGACACCCTGCGGCCGGAGCTCGCCGAAAGCTGGTCCTGGGGCAACGACAACAAGAAGCTGACGTTCAAGCTGCGCCAGGGCGTCAAATGGCATGACGGCAAGCCGTTCACATCGGCCGACGTCAAATGCACCTTCGATCTCCTGATGGGCAAATCGCAGCAGAAGCTTCGGCAGAATCCGCGCAAGGCCTGGTACAATGAAGTCAACGAGATCACGACGAGCGGCGATTTCGAGGTCTCCTTCGACCTGAAGCGGCCGCAACCCTCGCTGCTGGCGATGCTCGCCTCCGGCTATACGCCGATCTATCCCTGCCACGTCTCGCCCGCGGACATGCGCACTCATCCGGTCGGAACCGGACCGTTCAAGTTCGTCGAGTTCAAGGCCAATGAATCGATCAAGCTGACGCGAAATCCGGACTATTGGAAGAAGGGCCTGCCCTATCTCGACGGCATCGAGTACACGATCATCACGAACCGCTCGACCGCGATCCTCGCCTTCGTCGCCGGCAAGTTCGACATGACCTTCCCCACGCACATCACGATCCCGCTCCTGAAGGATATCAAGTCTCAGGCGCCGAACGCGACTTGCGTCGTCGAGCCGACCAACGTTTCGACCAACATCATCGTCAATTCGACCTCGGCGCCGTTCGACAACCTCGATATTCGCCGGGCGGTGGCGCTTGCGCTCGACCGCAAGGCGTTCGTCGATATCCTGTTCGAAGGCCAGGCCGATATCGGCGGCACCATGCTGCCACTGCCTCAAGGCGTCTGGGGCATGCCAAAGGACAGGCTCGAGACCATTCCCGGCTATGGCCGCGACGTGAACGCGAACCGGGAAGACGCGAAGAAGCTGATGCAGAAGGCGGGCTACGGCCCCGACAAGCACCTCGCGGTGAAGGTCTCGACACGCAATCTCGCGGAATATCGCGACCCCGCCGTGATCCTGATCGACCAGCTCAAGAGCATCTATATCGACGGCGAGCTCGACGTCGTCGAAACCGCGAACTGGTTCCCGAAAGTCGCGCGCAAGGACTACATGCTCGGCCTCAACCTGACCGGCAATTCCGTCGACGATCCCGACCAGTCCTTCTACGAAAACTATTCCTGCGGCTCGGAGCGGAACTACACCAATTACTGCAACAAGGAGATCGAGAAGCTGTTCGACGTGCAATCGCAGGAGACCGACACCAGCAAGCGCAAGCCGCTGGTCTGGGATATCGACAAGAAGCTGCAGGAGGACGTCGCCCGCCCGATCATCTTCCATGCACGGGCCGGCACGTGCTGGCAGCCCTATGTCAAGGACATCACGATCATGTCGAACAGCTCCTATAACGGCTTTCGCTACGAGGACGCGTGGCTCGACAAGTAGCGCGGCAAGCTGAAGCCTTTGGGATTTTGGTCTTGAGCATGATCTTGTCGGAAAACCGCTGCGCACTTTGCGCTAGCGCGGCCCTTCGGGTCCGGATCATGCTCTAGCGGCTCGCGGAGGGCGAAGGATGTTTGCCTATCTGGTGCAACGCCTGTTCCTGATGCTCGTGACCCTGTTCGGGATCTCGATCGTCATCTTCCTGCTGCTGCGCATCGTGCCCGGCAATATCGTCGACATCCTGTTCGCCGCGGCCGGCTATGTCGATCCCGCCGACAAGGCCAACCTGGAGAAGGAGCTCGGCATCGACCAGCCGCTGATCGTGCAATATTGGCATTGGATCAGCGGTTTTCTGCGCGGCGATTTTGGTTATTCCTACGTCTCCGAGAAGCCCGCGCTGCAGGAGATATTGCCGCGGATCCCGATCACGGCGCGGCTCGCCGGCCTCGCGCTGTTGTTCTCGACCTCGATCGGCATTCCGCTCGGCGTCATCAGCGCCGTGAAGCAAGGCACACGGCTGGATTACGCGTTGCGTGTCGTCAGCTTGAGCGGCTTGTCGCTGCCCTCGTTCTGGCTCGGCCTGCTCATCCTCACCGCGTCGGTGGCGATGTTCGGCCAGATGCCGATCTTCAATCCGAATCCGCAGACCTGGCTCGAGGCGTTCGCAACCTATGCCGTGCCCGCTGCCGCCGTCGGCTTCCGCAGCGCGGCGCTGACCATGCGCATCACCCGATCCTCGATGCTGGAGGTGCTGCGGCAGGACTACATCCGCACCGCCCGCGCCAAGGGCGCCTCCGATGCCGCAGTGAACTATCAGCACGCGCTGAAGAACGCGATCCTGCCAGTCATCACCGTGATCGGCATCGAGGCGGCGTTCCTGATCGGCGGCCTGATCGTCACCGAGACGGTGTTCAACATCCCCGGCGTCGCCCGCTTCCTGGTCGAGGCGATCCGCTGGCGCGACTATCCGATCGTGCAGAACCTCGTGATGCTGATCGCCGTCGTGGTGGTGAGCGCGAATTTTATCGTCGACATGCTCTATGCCGTGTTCGATCCGCGCATCAGGTACACGGATTAGGAGATCAGCTTGGCTGCGATTGACTATGATCTCGAACTGCGGCGGGCCGGCGCGTACGCGACGGGAGGCTGGCGGCGCGTGCTGTTTCTGGCACAGCGGCATGTGCTGGGCGCGGCTGGCCTCGTCATCATGACCGTGTTCGTGTTCACGGCCATCTTCGCCGATTTCATCGCGCGCTATGATCCCCTGTCGATCGATTCGGCCCGCGCTCTGGCCCGCCCGAGCCTGGCGCACTGGATGGGAACGGACTCCTTCGGCCGCGACGTGTTCAGCCGCATCATCCACGGCGCGCGGATCTCGCTTGCGGTCGGGATCGGCTCGACCGCGCTCGGGGGCACGATCGGCGTCATCGTCGGGCTGACCTCCGGCTATCTCTCCGGCTGGGTCGATCTCGTGTTCCAGCGCGTCTCCGACGTCCTCCAGGCGCTGCCGCTGCTGGTGCTGGCGCTGGTGATGACGGCGGCACTCGGCCCGTCGCTGCCGAACGTGATCATTGCGATTGCCATTCCGCTGATCCCGACGGTCGCGCGTGTCATCCGCGCCAACACGCTGGCACTGCGCGAACTCCCCTTTATCGAAGCCGCCAAGTCGATCGGCATGAGCGAAGTGCGCATCGCGCTCCGCCACGTGCTGCCGAACACGCTGGCGCCGCTGATCGTGCTCGCGACCGCGCAGCTCGGCTCGACCATCCTGACGGAAGCTTCCCTCTCCTTCCTCGGCCTCGGCATTCCCGAGCCTTATCCGTCTTGGGGCCGCATGCTCTCCGAGTCCGCCGCCGAGTATGTCCGCACCGCGCCGTGGCTGGTGATCTTCCCGGGCATTGCGATCAGCCTCGCCGTGTTCGGCGCCAACCTGTTCGGCGACGCCCTGCGCGACATCCTCGATCCCCGGCAGCGCGGCTGATGGCACAAAAATCCGATCTCGTGCTCGAAGTGAAGAACCTGAAAACGGTGTTCTTCACCAATTCCGGTCTGTTCAAAGCCGTCGACGACCTCTCCTTTACCGTGAAGCGCGGCGAGACGCTGGCGATCGTCGGCGAATCCGGCTGCGGCAAGAGCGTCACCGCGCTGTCGCTGATGCGGCTCGTGCCCGATCCGCCCGGCCGCATCGTCGGCGGCTCCGTCTCGCTCGAGGGCACCGACCTGCTGACACTGGATGAAACGCAGATGCGCGCCGTCAGGGGCAACCGCATCTCCATGATCTTCCAGGAGCCGATGACCTCGCTCAATCCGGTGATGCGGATCGGCGACCAGATCGTCGAGGCGGTGCGGCTACACCGGAACATCCCGGCCAAGGAGGCCCGGAATATCGCCGTCGAGATGCTGCGCCTGGTCCGCATTCCCGAACCGGCGCGACGCGCGAGAGAGTATCCGCATCAACTCTCCGGCGGCATGCGCCAGCGCGCGATGATCGCGATGGCGCTGGCCTGCCGGCCGGCGCTGCTGATCGCGGACGAGCCGACCACCGCGCTCGACGTCACCATTCAGGCGCAGATCCTGGCGCTGATCCTCGACCTTCAGACGGAGCTCGGCACCGGGCTCGTGCTGATCACGCACGATCTCGGCGTCGTCGCGCAGACCGCGCAGCGCGTGATCGTGATGTATGCGGGCCGCAAGGTCGAGGAGGCCAGTGTCGAGGCGCTGTTCGCCGCGCCAAAGCATCCCTATACGCGCGGGCTGATGGCCTCGATCCCGGCGGTGCCGGCCGCCGGCGTCCCGGCACAGGCGCGGCTGAACGAAATTCCCGGCACCGTGCCGTCGCTGGTGCGGCTGCCGAAGGGGTGCGCCTTCGCGCCGCGCTGCAAGCTCGCGATCAAGCGCTGCGAGGCCGAATATCCGCCGCTGGAGGATTGGGGCGGCGGCCATCTCGCCGCCTGCTGGCGCGCGGCAGAAGTCGCGGAGGTGGCATGAGCGAGGCACTGCTCGAGGTCACCGACCTCAAGAAGCATTACCCGGTGCGCGCCGGCGTGCTGCGGCGGCAGGTCGGCACCGTGCATGCGGTCGACGGTGTCTCGTTCTCGGTTGGCACCGGCGAGACCCTCGGCCTCGTCGGTGAATCCGGCTGCGGCAAGTCGACGGTGGCACGCAGCGTGCTGCGGCTGGTCGAGCCGACCTCGGGCCAGATCCGGCTCGACGGCGAGGACATTACCCATCTGTCCAAGGCGGAGCTGCGGCCGCACCGGCGCTCGATGCAGATCGTGTTCCAGGACCCGTTTGCCTCGCTCAATCCGCGCATGACGGCCGGCGACATCGTCGGCGAGCCGCTTATGGTGCACGGGCTCGCCAGCGGCAAGGAGCTGGAGGCCCGGGTCGCGAAGCTTTTCGAACAGGTTGGCCTGCGCCCTGACCAGATGCGCAATTTCCCGCATCAATTCTCCGGCGGCCAGCGTCAGCGCATCTGCATTGCGCGGGCGCTCGCGCTGGAGCCGCGGCTGATCGTCTGCGACGAGCCGGTCTCGGCGCTCGATGTCTCGATCCAGGCGCAGGTCATCAACCTCCTGATCGACCTGCAACGCCAGCACGGCTTCTCCTATCTCTTCATCGCCCACGACCTCGCCGTGGTCGCTCATATCAGCCATCGCGTCGCCGTGATGTATCTCGGCCGCATCGTCGAGATCGCAGGCAAGGACGAGCTGTTTCGCAATCCCAGGCATCCCTACACGCAAGCGCTGCTCGCCTCGGTGCCGGTTGCCAACCCGCTGGCGAAGAAGCTCGCGCCGCTGGTCGACGGGGATGTGCCGAGCCCGGTCAATCCGCCGCCCGGATGCGCGTTTCACACCCGCTGCCGATATGCGATGGAGCGATGCGGGGTTGAGCGGCCCGCACTGCTGGATGCGGGCAACGGGCATCAGGTCGCGTGTCTGCTCAATGAGGGGACGGGGCGGAGCAACACGCTTTCGTAGGGTGGGTAAGCGGAGCGTGCCGACCACGCCTCTCCACATTTGACATCGATGGTGGGCACGGCGCTTTGCGCCTTTGCCCGCCCTGCGATATCGCGTTCGTTGCGCTAACCTGCCCCGATCTCCGCGACGATCCGCCCCGTCGTCACCTGCTCGCCCTCGGCAACATCGATCGCGGCCACCACACCGTCGATGCCGGCTTTATGGACGTGCTCCATCTTCATCGCTTCCAGTGTCATCACGGGTTGGCCGGCTTTGACACGGTCACCCGGCTTGACCAGCACGGCGACGACACGCCCGTTCATGGCGGCGCGCACCTTGCCGTCGCCGCCGTTACTTGCGGCGGCCTTCGGCGCGGCGAGGGTGAGATCGGTGACCGCGAGCGGGATGCCGCGGTGCTGGAGGTAGAGCCGGTCACCGTCGCGCAGGAACTTTGCGCTGTCCATCACACCATCGTGGCGGAAGCGGACGGCATCGGCGTCGAGTTGGTCGATCTCGAACTTGTCTTGCCGGCCGTCGGTGGCGACGATGTAGCTGCCGTCGCGCTCGCGCGTGACTTCGAGTTCGTATGTCTGACCGGCGATCTCGATTTTCGCTGGCAACGGAAAGGTGGCGGCGAGGCTCCGCCCGCCCTGCCATGACGGTGTGCGCGGGTTGGTGACATAGAGCAGCAGGCCCGCGAGCGTCATGTCGAATGCCGCGTTCGCACGCGGCGCCAATAGCTCGTCGCGATGCGTGCCGATGAAGGCCGTCGTCGCCTCGCCCTTGGCAAAGCCGGGATGGCGCAGGCACGACATCAGGAACGCCTGATTGGTGGTCACGCCGAAAGCCGTGAGCTGCTCCAGGCCGACGACCAGCCGCCCCCTCGCCTCCTCGCGCGTGGCGCCATGGCTGATCACCTTGGCGATCATGGAATCGTAGAACGGCGGGATCTCCGAGCCCGATTGCAACGCGTGCTCGACGCGGATGCCATCAGGCACCTGCCAGCGCGCCATGCGGCCCGACTGCGGCATGAAGTCGTGCCCGGCATCCTCCGAGCAGAGCCGCACCTCGATGGCATGGCCGGAGAAGTTGATGTCCTGCTGCTTCACCGGCAACGGCTCGCCGCGCGCGACGCGCAGCTGCAGCTCGACCAGATCGAGTCCGGTGATCGCCTCCGTCACGGGATGCTCGACCTGGAGACGCGTGTTCATCTCCATGAAGTAGAACGCGCCGCTCGCATCGAGCAGGAATTCCAGCGTGCCGGCGCCCTCGTAACGCAGCGCCTTCACCGCTGATACCGCGACCTCGCCCATTTTCGCGCGCAGCTCCGGCGTCACCGCGGGCGACGGCGCCTCCTCGATCAGCTTCTGGTGGCGTCGCTGCACCGAGCAGTCGCGCTCGCCGAGATGGATGGCGTTGCCGTGGCTGTCGCCGAACACCTGAATCTCGATGTGGCGCGGGTTCTGGATCGCGCGCTCGAGGATGACGGTGGGATCGCCGAACGCCGCCTTCGCCTCCGACCGCGCGCTGCGCAGGGCATCAGGGAACGAGGCGGCGTCGATCACGAGCCGCATGCCACGACCGCCGCCGCCGGCGACCGCCTTGATCATCACGGGAAAGCCGATCTTGCCGGCCTCCGCCAGCATGACTTCGTCACCCTGATCGGCGCCTTGATAGCCGGGCACGACGGGCACGCCGGCCTTCTTCATGATCTCCTTGGCGCCGGCCTTGTTGCCCATCGCCTCGATCGCCTGCGGCGAGGGACCGATGAAGATCAGGCCGGCATCCTTGCAGGCTTGCGCAAAATCCTCGTTCTCGGCGAGGAAACCATAGCCGGGATGAACGGCATCTGCGCCGCTCGCTTTCGCCGCGGCGATGATTGCGGGGATGTTGAGATAGGATTGCGCGGGCAGGGCTTCGCCGATGCGCACGGCCTGGTCAGCCTGTTGCACGTGGAGCGCGTCGCGATCCGCGTCCGAATAGACCGCGACGACGCCGAGGCCCAGCTGTCGCGCGCTGCGCATCACGCGAAGCGCGATCTCACCCCGATTGGCGACCAGGACCCTGAAGAACGGCCGGTGCTGCACTGATCCGTTCCTCATGGGCGGGCCACCGAAAACTGCATGCGCTGGGGCGTCCGTGCGTCACCCTCGCGGCAGATCGCGAGCACTTCGGAGAGGACCGCGCGGGTGTCGCGCGGGTCGATCACGCCGTCGTCGAGCACGCGGGCGCTGGTCGAGAACACGTCCATCTGGCCGTCGAACACACCGACGATCTGCGCCTTCATGGCATCGAGTTTTTCCTTTTCGACCGGCTTGCCGCGCCTCGCGGCGGCGGCCTCCGTCACAATAGCCATGGTTTCAGCCGCCTGCTCGCCTCCCATCACGGCGGTCTTCGCGTTCGGCCAGGAGAAGCAGAAACGCGGATGGAAGCCGCGGCCGCACATGCCGTAATTGCCGGCGCCGAACGAGGCGCCGCAATAGACCGTGATCTGCGGCACCGTCGCCGAAGTCACCGCCTGGATCATCTTCGAGCCGTGCTTGATCATGCCGGCTTCTTCGTAGGCTTTGCCGACCATGTAGCCGGTGGTGTTGTTGAGATAGAGGATCGGCGTGCGGGTCTGACAGCAGGCCTGGATGAAATGCGTCGCCTTGTTGGCGCCGGCGGGATCGAGCGGCCCGTTGTTGGTGATGATGCCGATCGCCTGTCCTTCGATGCGGGCGTGGCCGCAGACGGTGGCCGGACCGTAATTCGGCGCCATCTCGGTGAAATCGGAATCGTCGACGATGCGTGCGATCACCTGCTTCATGTCGACGGAGCGCTTATGGTCCATCGGCATGATACCGAGCAGTTCGTCCTGGTCGTAGCGCGGCGGCTTGAATTCCGACGCTGTCCTGCCCGGGCGTTCCCATTGCAGCGCCGCCATGATCTCGCGCGCGATACGCAACGCGTCGCGATCGTCCTCGGCGAGATAGTCGCCGAGGCCAGACACCTGCGTGTGCATCTCGGCACCGCCGAGCTCTTCCTCGGTCGCGATCTCGCCGGTCGCGGCCTTCAGCAGCGGCGGCCCGGCGAGGAAGGCGCGGGTACGGCCGCGCACCATGACGATGTAATCGGACAGGCCGGTCTGATAGGCGCCGCCGGCGGTCGAGGAGCCGTGCGTCACGGTGACCACGGGCAGGCCCGCCGCCGAGAGCCGCGCGAGATTGCGAAAGATGTTACCGCCGCGGACAAAATCCTCGACGCGGTAGCGCAACAGGTTGGCGCCTGCGCTTTCGACGAGTTGCACGTAAGGCAGCTTGTTCTCCAGCGCGAGCTCCTGCACCCGCAGCGTCTTGTCGAGGCCGTAAGGCTGCAGCGCGCCGGCGTCGATGCCGGCGTCATTGGCGCTGACCATGCAGCGGATGCCCGAGACGAAGCCGATGCCGGCGATGACGCCGCCACCGGGCACGCTCTTGGCCGCATCCGGCACATCGAACATGTAGCCGGCGAGCGTCGACAGCTCGATGAAGGGCGCGCCGGGATCGAGCACCAGCGCGACGCGTTCGCGCGGCAGCAGCTGCCCGCGCTTGTGGAAGCGGTCCTTCGCCGCCGCCGATGCCGCGCGCGTGCGCTCTTCCAGCGCGCGCATGCGGTCGATCAAGCCGAGCATGCCGTCGCGGTTGGCGTGGTAGGCGGCGCTGCCGGGGGAGATTGTGTTTTCGAGAATGGACACGTTTACTCCGTCATTCCGGGGCGATGCGCAGCATCGAACCCGGAATCTCGAGGTTCCGGGTTCGCGCCATGCGCGCCCCGGAACGACAATTACCTGTTCGTCCCAAAGATCTTCCGCGCTTCGGCCGGAGACGCGATCTCGCGGCCCGCACGCCTTGCGCAGGCGGCGATGGCCTCGATCAGCTGGCCGTTCGACGTCACCTTCTTGCCGTCGGCGAGATAGAAGGTGTCTTCGAGACCGGTGCGCAGGTGGCCGCCGAGCTCGGCGCAGCGCTGGTGCAGCGGCCAGATCTCCTCGCGGCCGATCGCGGTGACTTGAAAATGCGCCTCGGGACGTTTCAGCTTGATCAGGATCGGCAGCAGCTCCGGGTCCGAAGGCATTCCCGAAGCGACGCCCATCACAAAATTATACTCGAGCGGTCCCTTGTACATGCCGACCTGGGTGTACATGCCGACGCAGCGGACGATGCCGACGTCGAAGCATTCGAACTCGGGGATGGTACCGACCGCGTTCATGACGTCGAGATAGTCCTTCACCTTCTCGACCGCGTTGTCGAACATCATCGGCGGCCAGGCCCAGGTATTGTCGGCCTTCACCTTCAGGTAATTCAGCGAGCCGGCGTTGCAGGCGGCGATCTCCGGCCTGGTCTCACGGATGCAGTCGAGCGCGCCGGAGTAGTTCGGCCCCGACACCCCCGAGGTGTGGTTGATGATCACGCCGGGACAGGCTTCGCGGATCGCCTGCTGGATCTCCCTGCTGACGGCGACCTCCCAAGACGGCAGATGTCCCTTGCCGGGCGCCTGCTGGCGCAGGTGGATGTGCATGACGGACGCGCCGGCATCGAACGCAGCCTTTGCCTCGCGCGCCATCTGCTCGGGCGTCACGGGCACGTTGTGCTGCTTCGGGTCGGTGAGCACGCCGTTCAGCGCGCAGGTGATGACGGCCTTGTCGCTCATGCCAAAAATGTCTCGCACGTTGAGAATTCAACGCTTGCGATCATGTGATGGGTGGCATGCGGCTTCTTGCGCGGAGAAGCTGAAGAAGGACGAGCTTTCGTAGGGTGGGCAAAGGCGCCTTGCGCCGTGCCCACCACGTCTCGATAGTTGGCGAAGATGGTGGGCACGCTCCGTTTTGCCCACCCTACGGCAGCGGAGCTAACTCGCCTCCGCCAATCGCACCGTCTCGGTGCTGCGATAAATCGCAAGGTCGCGCGAGCCAACGAAGATCGCGCGCGGCTTCAATCCGTAGAAGCGTCGGATCGAATGGCTGAAATGCGTGGAATCGGGATAGCCGATATCCTGCGCGAGATGGGCGAGGTTGAGGTCCTGATTGGCGAAGTGCAGCAGATGCCGCGCGCGCTTCCAGGCGCGGAAGGAGCGGAACGAGATGCCGGTCTCCTCCTTGAACAGATGCAGGAAGCGCGAGGCCGAGAGCCCTGCTTCCGCCGCGCAGGTGTCGGCCGTCACCGGCTCGCCGGAGAACCGCCCGATGCGGGCGACCGCCCGGGTCACACGCGGATCGAGCACGCGGCGGGCGAGCGCCTCGCCGAAGCACATCTCGTCGAACTCGGCGGTGGTGATGTCGCCATAACGACGCTGGCGCAGCAGCGCGTAGGCGGCGAGGATCTTGCGGGCATAGGCGGCCTTGTCGGGCCCGCGCAGCCGCTCGGCCAAGGCCTCGATCACGCCATCCGGCATGCTTTCCGGTTCAAGCGTCACGCTGATCACGGTGCGATAGTCGCTGGCGATGGTGTGCCGCTGGTTCGGCAGGGTCACGATCAATTCGTCCGACGTGTGGACGTCGTCGATCGTCAGATGCAGGCTGCCTTTCACCGCGACGTAGATATGGCAGCAGCCGGGGGTCCGCTTGCGAGGGCGGCCGAGCAGGCCAGCATAGAATACCCGCTCCGGCGTGATCAGCATCAGATGGTCGGATTCGCGACCTATATCTTCCATTGGGGTCCTCCTCGCGCGGCTCTCTGGCCGCTGCGGACGGGGTCACCTTAGCGGAAATTTGGGCGCTGTCACGACGGGATAGCGCTGTCATGGCGCAAAGCGTTGGCATCCCAGGACGGCGCTGTGTCAGTCCGGAACCATGGTGAGGCTTATAGTCCTGACCTGCGGAGGTTCACGCTCTCACGCGCGGTGCAACATTCTGCTCTGCGCCAGCCTTCTGTTCCGCAGCAACTGCGCGCTTGAAACCGTCGCGCTGCTGCAGGCGCGCCCAATATGCTGCGACATTTGGCCCGAAATCCTTGGCTAGCCCGATATTGTCGGCCAGCCGAAGCGCATAACCGATGACAATGTCAGCCGCGGTGAAGCGGCCCGCGCACAAGGTTTCGGCATTGGCGGTCGCTGCCTCGACGGCGCGCAGTCTCCCTAGGAACCATTTCGCATAGTCGCCGGCGACCTGCGGATTGCGGCGCTCTTCCGGCTCGAGCTGGGTGTATCGGAGCACCAGCGTCTGCGGAAAGGTTAACGTGGCGTCGCTGAAATACATCCAGTTCAGGAACGCGCCATAGGCGGGATCGTCCGGTCCGACCATCAGCGGCGTCGGACCGTGCTTGATGCCGAGATAGTGGCAGATGCCGGAGGATTCGGTCATCTTCGTCTCGCCGTCGACCATGAAGGGGATCGTGCCGAGCGGATTGAGCGCGAGATATTCCTTGGCGAAGACGCGCGGCGGAAACGGCAGCATCTTCAACTCGTACGGCAGCCCCATCTCTTCGAGCATCCAGAGCGGGCGAAACGAGCGCGCGGCGTCGCAATGATAGAGCGTGATCATCAAGAGCTTCCTTTGCTGCCGGGCAGCGTGCCCATCATCTTGCACAGGACCATCAGCATGACCTCGTCGGCACCGCCTCCGATCGAGGTCAGGCGGCTGTCGCGATAGGCGCGGCTGACCGGCGTCTCGTTGGTAAAGCCCATTCCGCCCCAATATTGCAAGCAGGCGTCGGTGAGCTCGCGGCCGAGCCGGCCAGCCTTGAGCTTGGCCATGGTCGCAAGCTTCGTCACGTCGTCGCCGGCGACCAGCGCCTCGCCCGCACGATAGATCAGCGCGCGCAGCAGCTCGACCTCGGTCTGCATCTCCGCCAGCTTGAAGTGCACGACCTGGTTGTCGAGGATGCTCTGGCCAAAGGCCTTGCGGTTGCGGGTATATTCGATGGTCTGATCGATGATGTATTCATGCGCCTTCAGGCAGGCCGCCGCGCCCCACAGCCGCTCCTCCTGGAACTGGATCATCTGGTAGGTGAAGCCCTTGCCCTCCTCGCCGATCCGGTTGCGCTTGGGCACGCGGACATTGTCGAAGAAGATCTGTGCGGTGTCGGACGAGCGCATGCCCATCTTGTCCAGCTTGCGGGCGACAGTGACACCCTTGGCCTTCATGGGCACGCAGATCAGCGACTTGTTGCGGTGAACGGGTCCATCGCCGGTGTTGGCGAGCAGGCAGATCCAGTCGGCCTGGGTGCCGTTGGTGATCCACATCTTGCCGCCAGTGATGACGTAATCGTCGCCGTCGGAGCGCGCCTGGGTCTTGATCGAGGCAACGTCGGAGCCTGCGCCGGGCTCGGAGACGCCGATGCAGGCGACGAAATCGCCTGAGATCGAGGGCGCCAGAAACTCGCGCCGCACCTCGTCGGAGCCGAACCGCGCCAGCGCCGGCGTCGCCATGTCGGTCTGCACCCCGATCGCCATCGGCACGCCGCCGCAAGTGATGGCGCCGAGCTCCTCGGCCATCATCAGCGCATAGGAGTAGTCGAGGCCGGAGCCGCCGAACTCCACGGGCTTGTTCAGGCCGAGGAAGCCGAGGCTGCCCATCTTCTTGAACAGCTCGTGCGCCGGGAAGATGTCGGCCTTCTCCCAGTCATCGACATGAGGGTTGATCTCATTGGCGATGAACTTTTGCAGGGAACGGCGGATGTCGTCGTGGTCGGCGGTGAATAGCATTTTGTTTCCTGTCATTCCGGGGCGCGCAAAGCGCGAACCCGGAATCTCGATGTATTAGGACTCATCTCTGGGTCCCGGGTTCGCGCTCTGCGCGCCCCGGGACGACGGTTGTCACAGCCCCATCTGCCGCGACGCCAGATCCTTCATGATCTCCTCGGTGCCGCCGCCGATGGCGTTGACCTTGACCTCGCGGTAGATGCGCTCGGCCTTGATACCGCGCATGAAGCCGGCGCCGCCGAAGATCTGCACGGCCTCCGAGGCGCAGAAGGCCATGGTCTGCGTCGCCTGGTTCTTCATCATGCAGATTTCCGCGACCGGGCTTTCGCCCTGCTCCAGGCGCCAGGCCAGCATCTCCAGCATCGCCTGTGAGGCCGCGACTTTCTGCGCCATGTCGACGATCTTGTGCCTGATGACCTGATGCTGCGCGAGCGGCTTGCCGAAAGTCTTGCGCTCCCTGGCGTAGGCGACGGCCTCGTCGAGGCAAACCCGGGCGAAGGCGGTGCAGCCGGCCGCCATGCCCATGCGCTCGCTGTTGAAATTCTGCATGATGATCTTGAAGCCCTGGCCTTCCTCGCCGATCAGATTTTCGGCCGGCACGCGGCAGTCGTCGAAATGCAGCGTCGCGGTGTCGGAGGCCCACCAGCCCATCTTCTTCAGCTTGGTGCGCGACAGGCCGGGCGTGTCGCCCTCGATCAGGAGCAGGCTGACGCCGCCGGCGCCCTCGCCGCCCGTGCGCACCGCAACGGTCAGATAATCGGCGCGCATCCCTGAGGTGATGAAGGTCTTCTCGCCGGTCACGACGTAGTGATCGCCGTCGCGTCGCGCCCTTGTGGCGAGGTTCGCGACATCGGAGCCGCCGCCCGGCTCGGTGATCGCGAGCGCGGAGATCTTGTCGCCTGACAGCACCTGCGGCAGCACGCGTGCCTTCACCTCCGGCCGCGCCGCCCGTGCGATTGGCGGCGAGCCGATGGTATGGCTCATCAAGCTGGCGCTGACGCCACCGGCACCCGCTCGCGCCAGCTCCTGGCTGGCCACGATCTTCATGAACTGGTCGGCGGCGATCCCGCCATATTCCTCGGGAAATCCGAGCCCCAACAGGCCGATCTCGGCCGCCTGGCGATAGAGCGCGCGGGGAAATTCGCCGGCCTCGTCCCATTCATGGGCAAACGGGGTGATCTCCTTCTCGACGAAGCGGCGCATCATTTCACGGAAAGCGTCATGCTCGGCGGTATAGAACGGGCTCTTCATCGCACTCTCGCCTCGCGGACGGATTCGTCTCGCTCACCATGGCCGGAACATCGGCGGCCCACTTGCGCAGAGTGGCTGACCGGCGAACCACTCTGGCGCAGGCCCCGGCCTAGCAACTCAACGCAAGACGATTTTGCCCCCTCGCGCGCCAACTCCAAATAAAAAAAGACGTCGATGCACCAACTCCGGCTGGCCCAAGGCCATGCCGGGCATGGTGCACGGCAATAAGGATGCAGGCGGCACAAGACCGCCGAGGGAGGAATTCTTGGCCGTTCGTTACTACGACTGGATCGTTCATCATGGCCGCCGCACGCCTGACAAGGTTGCGGTGATCGACCTCGCGAGCGAGCGCCGCTTCACCTATGCGCAGCTTGACGCCCGAGTCTCGCGCCTCGCCTCTTTCCTGCGCCACACGCTGAACGTCTCACGCGGCGACCGTGTCGCAGTGCTGGCGCTGAACACGACCGATACGCTGGAGGTGCAGTTCGCCTGCGGCCGCCTCGGTGCTATCTTCGTGCCGCTGAACACCCGGCTCACCGTTCCCGAGCTTCAGTTCATCACCGGCGATTGCGCGCCGAAGGTGATGATCCACGACACCGATCTCGCCGAGACCGCGCTTGCCGTCGCAAAGCTGTGCGGCATCGCGACCAGCCTGCTGCTCGGCCCCGGCGGGTCCTATGAGGCCGGCATCGCCGGCGCAAAGCCGCTTGAGGCGATCGAGCAGGTCACGCTCGATGACGTCTCGACCATCATGTACACGTCGGGCACGACAGGACATCCGAAGGGCGCGACCATTACCCATGGCATGACCTTCTGGAATTGCGTCAATCTCGGCGGTCCCGCCTGTATCGGACCGTCCTCGGTGCTGCTCACCGTGCTGCCGCTGTTCCACACCGGCGGGCTGAATTGCTACACCAATCCGGTGCTGCATGCCGGCGGCACCGTGATGATCATGCGCGCGTTCGATCCCGGTACCGCGCTCGGCCTGATCAACGATCCCGCCCAGGGCATCAACGTGTTCTTCGGCGTGCCCGCGATCTACCAGTTCATGGCGCAACACCCCGCTTTCCCAACGACCGATCTCGGCCGGCTGATCGTCGGCGGTGTCGGCGGCGCGCCGATGCCGGTACCGCTCTTGAAAGTCTGGGAAGCGCGCGGCGTCGCGCTCCAGCAGGGTTACGGCATGACCGAGACCTCGCCGGCCGTGCTGGTGCTCGACCGCGAGGATGCGGCGCGCAAGGCCGGCTCCGCCGGCAAGCCCGTGCTGCACACGGAAGTGCGCATCGTGCGGCCCGACGGCAGCGATGCAGATGTCGGTGAACTCGGTGAGCTCTGGGTCAAGGGGCCGAACATCACACCGGGCTATTGGAACAGACCGGAGGCGAACAAGTCTTCCTTTACCGACGGCTGGCTGCACACCGGTGACGCGACGCGCGTCGACGAGGAGGGCTTCTACTACTACATCGTCGACCGCTGGAAGGACATGTACATCTCGGGCGGCGAGAACGTCTATCCGGCCGAGGTCGAGAACGTCCTGCACCAGCTCGCGGCCGTCGCCGAAGCCGCCGTGATCGGCCTTCCCGATCCGCAATGGGGCGAAGTGGGCCTGGCCATCGTCGCGGCCAAGCCGGGCCAAAAGCTGACCGAGGCCGACGTCTTCGCGCATTGCGCGGCCAATCTGGCGCGCTTCAAATGTCCACGCCAGATCCGCTTCGTCGACGCGCTGCCCCGCAACGCCACAGGCAAGATCCACAAGCCAACCTTGCGCAAGGAGTTCTCGGTGGCCTCCGAAGTCGACAGGAAAGTCGCCAACGCCTGACCCAAGCGCCCCTCGCGGGCGCTTTTTCTTTTTGAAGTGCCTGCCCTACCCAACAAGAAACCCCAAGGAATTTCCATGAAGAACAAGAAACTCATCCTGCTCGCCGCGGCAACTGCCCTGACATTGCTCTCCACCCAGGGTGCTTTCGCGCAGAAGAAATACGACACCGGCGCCAGCGACACCGAGATCAGGATCGGCAATGTCGAGGCCTATTCCGGTCCCGCTTCCGCCTACGGCATCATCGGCAAGACCGAGGAAGCCTATTTCAAGATGATCAACGACCAGGGCGGCATCAACGGCCGCAAGATCAACTGGATCTCTTATGATGACGGCTATTCGCCGCCGAAGACCGTGGAGCAGGTCCGCAAGCTGATCGAGAGCGACGAAGTGTTCCTGATCTTCAACGCGCTGGGCACCCCGACCCAGACCGCCGTGCAGAAATATCACAATTCCAAAAAGGTGCCGCAGCTGTTCCTCGCCACCGGCGCCAGCAAGTGGAACGACCCGAAGAATTTTCCCTGGACGATGGGCTTCCAGCCCAGCTACCGGGTCGAGGCCCAGATCTTCGCCAAGTACATTCTGAAGGAGAAGCCGGACGCGAAGGTCGCGATCTTCTATGCCAACGACGACTTCGGCAAGGACTACCTCGCCGGCATCAAGGACGTGTTCGGTGACAAGGCATCGAAGCTGATCGTGGCCGAAGAGAGCTACGAGACGTCGGAGCCGTCGATCGACGCCCATATCGTCAAGCTCAAGGGCACCGGCGCCGATGTTTTCGTGAACATCGCCACCCCCAAATTCGCGGCGCAGGCCATCAAGAAGATCGCTGAGCTGGAATGGAAGCCGATGCATTTGATGACCGACGTTTCGGTGTCGATCGGCGCAGTGATGAAGCCGGCCGGCCTCGAGGCATCCGAAGGCGTGCTGTCGGCCGGTTATCTGAAGGACGCGTCCGATCCGCAGTGGAAGGACGACGAGGGCATGAAGAAGTTCATGGCCTTCATCGACAAGTACATGCCCGGCGCGAACATTTCGGACGCCAATCTGGTTTACGCCTACGCCGCGGCCCAGACGATGGTGCAGGTGCTGAAGCAGTCGGGCGACAACCTGACCCGAGAGAACGTGATGAAGCAGGCCGCCAGTCTCAAGGACTTCGTCCCCGACACCTTGATCCCGGGGATCAGGATCAACACCTCCGCCACGGACTTCGCGCCGATCGAGCAGCTCAAGATGTGGCGCTTCAAGAAGGGCCAGTGGGAACTGTTTGGCGATATCATCAGCGCCGAAACCGGAGGCTAGCTCGACGCCCACCAACCTTGCGGGACTGAAGCGCGATGCGATCAGGATGAATTGTCATCGCGCTTCAGCTCGTTGCTGTTGCATGCGGATTCTCTGAAAACCGCCAGGCACTTCTCCGGATCAGGCTCTAGGCTGAGATTGAAGCTCCGGCATCCTGGCTCACCTCGATGGATGCCATGGAAAGGCCAAGACGGCGGGAATCGCCAATCCCCGTCAACACGGGGCAGGACCATGCCAGGATGGCGATGCCCGAGGGCGGCAGATCGAGGTCCATCGTATAGCTATCGGGGCCGATTGCGATCGCGGAGGCATCAACGCGCACGCCGTCGAGATAGAAATGCGCACCGATCTGGCGCAGCGGCGCGCGCAAGGCGGGACTTCGGATCCGAACGGTGTTGCGGCCCGCGCCCCCCTGGATGCGAACGGCGGCCTGGGGCTCGCTCCAGCGGAAGGTGTGCCCCGCTGACGATTCCAGGGCATGGAATCCGGCTTGCCCGAGAACGCGATATCCCAGGAATTTCACAGCCGGCCCGGCATGGCCGCGAATGCGACGAATGCATTCGAGCCGCTGCAGATGGATCAGCGAGGCGATGTAGCGTCTCATCCATCGCGCGATCGCTTCGCTCGACCCGATCATCGTCAGCGCTCTCAGACCGAGATGAGATTGCAGGACGGCCAGGCGCGCGGCGAAGCGCGCCGGAAGATCGCCGCACAGAGCCAGTGCCCCCCAATGCCAGAAGGCGCGCAGTTTTTCCCCAGGCTGCCTCCAGCCGCGGCCTGCAAAGCAGTAATGCACGAGCGCATTCAACGCCGCGCGGGCGAGCGATACGTCGAATCCGGCCCATTCGACCCATTCGACCGGAACTTCGAGCAGCTCGCTGCCGGGCTCGCGGCGAGCCTCGCCGAGATAGCGGATCTCGCCCTCGACGAAATCGAGCGTGAACGTCTTGAGCTCGCCGATTTCGCCGATGTAATAATGATGGAAGCGCGCCTCCTCCAGATAACCGATGGCGTGGCCTCTCGCGTGATAGGCGGCGGCCAGCACCCATTCGGCGAAATGGCCGAGCTCCTCGCGCAGGCCTCCGCATTCCCAATAGACGTCACGCCGCGTCACGAAGCACTGATCGAGCACCTTGCGCCAGGGATGCTGCTTCATGCCGAATTCGATGTCGGCCTGGTACATTGTGGCCTCGGCTTCCGAGAGCCTGTTATGGCAGATCGGCACCGAGCGGCAGGAGAAGGCGGCCCAGTCGGGATGCGCGTCGATCGCGCGGATGCACAGCTCGATTACGTCGGGTTCGGGCCAGCAATGCGACTCCGTGAAGAACAGATAACTACCGCGGGCCTTGGCGGCGCCAAATGCGCAGAGCCCGATGTCGTGATCCGAAGCGGTGAATTCCAGGCGCGCCTCGTCGCCAGCCAGCACCTTCAGCCCCTCGCGCGCGGCGAAGCCCGGCGGCACCACCAGGATTATTTCGTAAAGCGATCTATCTGCGGTCTGCGACGTCCAACCGAGCCAGGACTGCTCCCATTGCCCGCGGTGATATTCGAGCGGGATGATGATGGAGAACAGCGGAGATTCGCCGCTGCATGGCGCGGGCGCGTCCTGCATGCCCCCTTATAGACGCAGGCAACGCCATTCCGGATTCTTTCTCGCGGACTATACCGACAGAAACTGTGCGAACGATTCTTCCACCGTGCGGCGCAGATGCTTTCCGTACAACGTATGATTGATGTCGCCGGGCCCGACCCGTCCCAGCGATGGCTTCGGGACGTTCCGGAGCGGCACATAGGCGATCGGCGCCGCGATGGGTGTCAGTTGCGAGCCAGGACCGGCCCGGAGCGTCGAGATGATGCCGTACATCTCGCCGGCAACCGTCGGCCGCGACACCGTGATCACGCGATGCTGGCCGTGCTTGATGATGACGAGGTAGATGAAGCCTGACTGATGCGGGACGGCGACCTCGCCGGTGTGCTCGTAGGCGGCATCGGTCCGATCGCCCTCCCGGAAGACCAGCGAAGACACCTTCGGCTCCCAGACGATCTCGGTGCGGTACGCGAAAATCGCGTCCTTGTCGCCGAACGACGGCCGCAGCGTGATGTAGACGTCCTCGAGCCAGGTCACGGCGCGATGCGCATAGGAGCCAAGACTGTCGGGAGCGACATCGTTGGCGGCCTGAGGCGCCGCCACGACCGGGCTTTTGCGCAAGGAGACGCCCAGCGCCTGCTCCAGCCGCACCGTCGTCGCCAGCGTAAACGGCCGCCGGCCGCCGAGCACCTTCTCCAGCGTCGACAGGCTGAGCTTGGCCTGCTCAGCCAGGGCCTGCCGGGAAATCCTGCGCCTGGCGAGTTCCTCGCGAATCGTCTCGGCGATCTCGCGGCTCTGCTCGTCCGAAAGCTGCTTGTCGGTGAGTTTATCCTGCGTCTGCATTGTCGACCCTGCCCTGGGAGCGTCATTCTAGCAGGGCGGACAAACCAGCACAAAACCGCACATGAGCGCCCCACGGCGGCCTGCCCGGGCCGGCCGCGGCGGAACATGACCGATCATTCTGCTCGCGAAATCGGCCCCTCCCGGCGAATGCTCAGAGCCAGCAAACGTCCTCCGGGAGCAGGCCAAATGAACACCTACGACACAGCCGATAGCGACGAGCACCCCATGTTAAAGGGGCTGATCAAGCTCGGATTGTTTCTTCTCGCGCAGGGCGTCGCCGTGATGCTGATGGCCTTCGTGGCCCTGCTCGTCAGCTTCGGGACGAGCTGGTCGGCAACGAGCGAGCAGGCCAGCCTGCTCCAGCCCGGCGATGCCAAATCGGGCTCCCTCCTCCTGAAGGAGGACGGCGCCTATACCGAAGCGGTCCGCCTCGGCATCGATGTCGACATCACGGTATCGGGCCCGACGCTGCGCGCGCGGGTCACCCAGATCTTCCGCAATCCGACCAAGGACTGGGTCGAAGCAACCTATGTCTATCCGCTCGCGACCGGCGGCGCCGTCGATACGCTGAAGATGGTGGTCGGCGACCGCGTCATCGTCGGCGATATCAAGGAGCGGCAGCAGGCCCGCGTGATCTATGAAGAGGCGCGCCGCACCGGCCAGAGGGCGGCGCTCACGGAGCAGGAGCGGCCGAACATCTTCACCAACTCGGTCGCCAATATCGGCCCCGGCGAGACCGTGCTGGTGCAGATCGAATATCAGGAGCCGGTGCATCAATCCGGCAATGAATATTCGCTCCGCCTGCCGCTGGTGGTCGGACCGCGTTACAATCCGGCGCCGATCGTCCAGAGCGTCGACTTCCGCAAGGACGGATCGGGCTGGGGCGCGGCGACGTCGGATCCGGTACCGGACCGCGACCGCATCTCGCCGGAAGTCATGGATCCCGCCAAGAATGCACCGGTCAATCCGACCAGCATCACGGTGCGCCTGAAGGCCGGCTTTGCGCTCGGCGAGGTCAAGAGCCACCACCATAATGTCAAGATCGAGAGCCCGGACAACATGGCGCGTATCATCACGCTCGCCGACGGCGTCGTCCCCGCCGACCGCGACTTCGAGCTGACCTGGAAGCCCGCCGCCGAGAAGGCGCCGTCGGTCGGTCTGTTCCGCGAACATGTCGGCGATGCCGATTACCTGCTCGCCTTCGTCACTCCGCCCAGCGCCGAGCAGACGACGCAAAAGCCGCTGCCGCGTGAGGTCGTGTTCGTGATCGACAATTCGGGGTCGATGGGCGGCACGTCGATCGTCCAGGCCAAGGCGAGCCTCGCCTACGCTCTGTCCCGGCTCCAGCCGACCGACCGTTTCAACGTCATTCGCTTCGACGATACCATGGACATGCTGTTCCCCGCCTCCGTGCCGGCAGACGCTGCCCATGTCGGCGAGGCGACCTCGTTCGTGAGCGCGCTGCAGGCGCGCGGCGGCACCGAGATGGTGCCGGCGATGCGCGCCGCGCTGGCCGACAAGCTCGGCGACACCGGCATGGTACGCCAGGTCGTCTTCCTGACCGACGGCGCAATCGGCAATGAGCAGCAATTGTTCGAAACGATCACGGCGATGCGCGGCCGCTCGCGCGTCTTCATGGTCGGCATCGGATCGGCGCCAAACACCTATCTGATGACACGCGCCGCCGAGCTCGGCCGTGGTGCCTTCACCCATATCGGTTCCGTCGAGCAGGTGGAGGAGCGCATGCGCGGCTTGTTCGCCAAGCTCGAAAATCCGGCCGTCACCGGCCTTACCGCGAAATTCTCCGAGGCCAAGGCCGACGTGACCCCGGCGATCATCCCCGACGTCTATCGCGACGAGCCGCTGGTGCTGGCAGCAAAGCTCGACAAGCTCGCAGGCTCGCTCGAGATCAAAGGGCGCATCGGCGATCGTCCATGGTCGGTGACGCTACCGCTGCAAAATGCCGCCGAAGGCAACGGCCTGTCGAAACTCTGGGCCAAGCGCAAGATCGGCGACGCCGAAGTGGCGCGCGCCATGCGGGAACTCGCGCCCGAGGAGGCCGACAAGGCGATCCTGGCGCTGGCGCTCGACCATCAGATCGTCACGCGCCTGACCAGCCTTGTCGCCGTCGACAAGACGCCGAGCCGACCCGAAGGCGCGCCACTCAAGCTCAGCGAATTGCCGATCAACCTGCCCGCCGGCTGGGATTTCGAGAAGGTGTTCGGCGAACGGCCGCAGATCCCCGCGCAGTTGCGTGAACGCCATGCCGATGCGCGTACCTCACCGCCCGCGCGGCGTCCAACACCTGCAACGCCTGACGCAGTCCGTCTGCCCAAGACGGCAACCTCAGCCGAGCTGAAGATGATCGCAGGCCTGGTCCTGATCGTGCTTGCCCTGATCCTGTTCGTGTTCAACCGGCGTCGGCTCTTGCTCACCGACGCCGCTTGAGAGAGGAGCCTCCCCGAACTCCTCTGTTAGCGCGCGCGGCTGCCCGTCCCACAGCAACGGCCGCGCGCGCCTTTTTGGGTCACTGCGAGTGCAGAGACAAATGCCCCGCCTCATATCGCCCCTGGTTCTGACACTGATCGGCCTCATCCTGTTCGGCGACGGCGCCTACATCCATGCCAAGGCGTGGCTGGCGCAGGTGCTGCTGGAGCGCGCCTTCGACAAGAGCCTTGCGACGGGCGAGGTGATCAAACCCTGGTCATGGGCCGACACCTGGCCGGTCGCGCGGATCGAGGTGAAGCGGATTGGCGCCAGCGCGATCGTGCTGGAAGGCACGAGCGGCCAAGCGCTTGCCTTCGGGCCCGGCCATATCATCCGAACGGCTGATGCGGGCGAGCGCGGTGTTGCCGTATATGCAGCGCATCGCGACACACATTTCCGCTTCTTGCGGAACGTTTCCGTCGGAGACGTCCTTGAAGTCACCCGCCGCGACGGCAAGCATTTCCGCTATCGGGCGGATTCTTCGGCGGTCGTCCGTTTCGACGCGTCGGGCATCGATCCCTCGACGCAGGGTGTGGAACTCGTGCTCACGACCTGCTGGCCGTTCGACGCCGTTACGTCCGGCCCGGAGCGCTATGTGCTGCATGCCACCTTGATCGAATCGCGTGAATAGCGGTTCGCAATCGCGCCCGTCCGGGAACAATCGAGCCCTCCCGAATCGCGCCGGACGCGCCGGACCATCGGGTTTGACGCGACCGTGAACTGGCGCTGCCGGCCAGGACCTGCAACAATGGTCCATTGATTTTTGTACGTTGTGATTTGCGGAAGATCGATAGATGGACGACGAGTTCAGGCAGCGCCTCGAACAGCGGTTGGAGCAGCTCGAAAATCGCGTCGCGCTGCTGGAAAGGAATCAGGATCTCATCGCCGCCGGGCAAAGGCGATCTTCGCTCCGGAGCCTCTGGCGGCGTCCGCCGATGTGGACCTTCGAGCAATATCCGCCGCGCCTGCTCAACCTGACGGCTTTCCCGCCAGCACCCTCGATCCACCAGAATGCACCGCGGATCGCGATGGTGACGCCGAGCTACAACCAGGCGCAGTATCTCGGCGCCACGATCGACAGCATCGTGAGCCAGAACTATCCGAACCTGTATTATCACGTGCAGGACGGCGCCTCGATCGACGGCACCGCTGACCTCCTGAAGGGCCGCGGCGAGAGCATCAGCTGGAAGAGCGAACCTGACAGCGGGCAGTCGCACGCCATCAATCTCGGCTTCGCCGGCGTCGACAGCGAGATCATGGCCTATCTCAACAGCGACGACATGCTGCTGCCGGGGACTCTGGCTTATGTCGCCAACTACTTCACGTCGCATCCGCATGTCGACGTCGTCTATGGCCATCGCGTCTTCGTCGACCGCGAGGGGCTCGAGGTCGGCCGCGCCGTGCTGCCGCCCCATGACGGACGCGCGCTGCAATATGCCGACTATATCCCGCAGGAGACGATGTTCTGGCGCAAGCGCGTGTGGGACAGGATCGGTCCGATCGACGAGAGCTTTCACTACGCGATGGATTGGGACTTCATCCTGCGGGCGCAGGCCGCGGGATTCAAATTCGTGCGCCTGCCGCGATTTCTCGCCTGCTTCCGAATCCACGATGCCCAGAAGACCGCATCGACCTACGCGATCGGCGTCCGGGAGATGGGCATCTTGCGGCGCCGCGCTCTCGGCTTCGATCCGACACAGATGCAGATCCGCCGCGCCATAGCACCCTATCTCGCGAGGCAGGCCGTCTTTCACTACGCCCACAAGCTGAGCCTGCTACGGTACTGAGCAGCCGGCGATCACCGGCCTCGAGACGCACGGACATCGTGATCGAGCCAGATCCGCTCGAGGCCGATGCCGAGGGGGCGCGCGTCGGAGCTCAGTCCGAGATCCGCGGGCGAGCGTGGATCGGAGAGCGACAGGCTGATGGTCAACGTCCCGTCGGCGGCAATTGCGGCGGGATCGAGCATCAACCTGCGCATGCCAGCGAACGCCTCTCTCGAGAATGTCAATTGCTGCAGCGCTCCGTTGCCGACGCGGCAAACCGCCAGCAATTGCGGATTCCTGTCGGAAACGAAGGCCCGGCACGCCAGCACAAGCTCGACCGGTCGTGACGGAATGGGGTGGACCTCGAACCGGAGCACGCAATTCCTGGCAATGGACCAGGTGCCCCATTGCTCCGGCTCGCTCCACCCCTCGATCAACGCGGCGACGCCCGCGCCGCCGTGCGCGAATTCGAGCTCCTCTGCGCCGAGGACCGGCGCGGAGGAGGAAGCCTCCAGAGCGGCCGGATCGAGCGGCCCCTGACCCGGAACGAACTGCGCGATCACGCGCACTGCATCGGCAACCGAATTGAGCCCAAGCGCAGAACCATCCAGCTCGTAAACCACACGGTTCGGTCCGGTCACGCGAACACCCCGGCCGGGTGGCGGCCGATCCGCAAGGCGGGCAGGAATGATGATGTCGGCGACGTCGAACCCATGCGTGCGGGCGAGTTCGCCGATGGTCTGCACGGTTCGATCAAACAGGGACGGCCGATCGTTGATATCGGTCGCGAGCGCCTGTGCCAGCGCCTTGAAGTCGAGCCGCACATCGTCGTCATCCGCCAGCAGCAGACGTTTGAGGACAAGCATGTCCTTGGCGATGAAGAGCTGGAGCGCGTTGAGATCGGGGAGCCAGGGCTCGTTGTCAATGGTTCCGAAATCGCGCGCCCCTCGCGGCGTCTCGAGCAGATCAGTGGTCTCGAAGAATAGTGCGTGACCGGTGCTGTGCTGCGAGATCCCGGCCATGCTCAGCGGCCGCGACAGTCGGATGAAATTGTCAGTCAGCGCAGCGTTGGCGATACCGGATGCCACGTCGGGCGACAGGCCGATGAAATAGCGGCCACAGATCGCACGCATCCGATCGATGACGCTGCGGCGGACGAACGAATTGTAGATCATCGGCAGACGCGCATAATGCGCCTGGAAGCCGAAGATGCGCGCCAGCTCGTCGCGTGACGACACTCGCTTCACGGACGAGGTCAGATCGATCTCGGCGAGCAGCCGGTTGCGGAAGGCCGGATGGTAGTAGCTCGGCCAGTGATAGGTGTAGGCGCTCCAGCTCAGGAGATCGATGTTTCGGCCGGAGAGCATCTCCGATGCCGTGGCACATGCATAGGGCATCAGCCCGTCGTCGTCGCCGATGAAGGCGACGTACTCGCCTGAGGCGTGGCCGAGTGCCGCCTCCCAATTGTCGGTCATGGTCAGAACGGTCTCACTGGCAAAATGCCTGAAGCGCTCGTCCTGGAGGTCTGCGACGATCTTCGCGATCTCGGGATTGCCGCCATTGTTCTGAACGATAAACTCGCAATCCGCATGCGCAGGCTGGTTCGCCATGGTCGCGAGCGCGTGGCGAAGCGTGTCGGGACGATCGAGGGTCGGCACCACGATGGACAGCAGCGGCATGATCACCATTTGAGAGAATGAGGGTCAGGGTTTCCTAGCATCTTGCCAGACCGTTCGCACTTTCGCCAAAAGTCACGTGATGCTAGCCTTATCGTCAAATTCTGCCCATTCCGTCTCGCGGCATGGAGCGGCCACGATCAGCCCCCGAAGCAGGCGCGCGACGGCGCGTTGCAACAAGAACAAGAAGTGAGGGAAGCGCATGGAAGCTCAAGTGCCCGCCGCATCGGTTTCTCCGCGCCCATGGTCTCCTTCGCCCGACGCCGGAGACATCGTCAAGGGCATCCACGCCATGCTGCACCCGCACAACATCGTGCTGGTGGGCGCGACCGACAAGCCCGGCAATTATGCCGAACGCATCTGGAATAATCTGATCAAGTACCGTTACGAGGGCGGCCTCTATCCGGTCAACGCCAAGCGGGAGACGATCTGGGGCGTCCCCTGCTACAAGGACTTTGCGAGCCTCCCCGAAAAGCCGGATCACGTTCTGGTGCTGGTGCCGGCGCGCTTTGCGGTCCAGGTGATCCGCGATGCCGCCGCAGCCGGCGCACGATCGGCCACCATCGTCACCTCGGGCTTCAGCGAATTGCAGGACGAGGAAAGCCAGAAGCTCGCGGCCGAATTGCAAGCGGCGATACGTGAGACCGGACTTGCCGTCACCGGCCCGAATTGCCTCGGCAACTTAAGCGCCGGCGAAAAGCTCTTCACCAACATCGACGATCGCGTCGTCACCATGGAACAGGGCGCGGTGGCGATCGCCGGGCAGTCCGGCGCCATCGTCATGGCAATCCGACAGGCGCTGGAGGATCGGGGTGTCGGCGTCGGCTACATGGTGACGACCGGCAATGAGGCCGGGCTCGAGACGCCGGATTTGATGCGCTATTTCGCCGAGGATCCGAGCATCAAGGTCATCGTCGTCTACCTCGAAGGCGTGCGCAACACCAAGGCGTTTCGCGATGCCTGCAAGGCGGCGCGCGCTGCCAGCAAGCCCGTGATCGCACTTAAGCTCGGCGCGTCCGAGGGCGGCCGCGCCGCGGCGATGGCGCATACCGGCGCGCTTGCGGGCTCGATCGAGACGTTCGACGCCGTCGCGACGCGCGAAGGCGTGATCCGCGTGGGTGGCCTCGACGAGCTGATCGAGACGACCGAATGCTTCGTTCATTCCGCCGTTCCCGGGGGCGACCGGCTTGCCGCCGTCACGCTGTCCGGCGGCAAGCGCGGCATGCTGCTGGATGCTTTCTATGCCGAGGGCCTGAACTTTGCGCCGCTCAGCCCGCACGTCGGCTCCGAACTTGCGAAGATGCTCGGGCCGGGGTCTATCGTCGGCAACCCGCTCGACGCCGGCTTTGCCGCGGTGGTCGATCCCTCCGTCTACATGAAGTCGATCAAGCTCATGATCGACGATCCCGATATCGACATCGTCATCGTCGATGCCGAACTGCCGAAGACGCCGCACGAGCTGCGCGAGCGCAACTTGCGCATCGTCAACGAGATGGCGGGCCGCGCCGGCAAGCCCGTGATCTATGTCAGCGCGATGTCGATCGGCTTCACCGAGTTCACCAAGGCCTTGCGCAAATCGCTGCCGCATCTGGCGGTCATGCAGGGCATGGACCGGGCGGTGACCGCGATCAAGTCGCTGCTCGACTACGCCAAGCTGCGCAAGGAGGTGCCCGATATCGTCTCGAGCTCGAAACCTGCCGCGCGCGCCGTGCTGGAGAAGGCGCTGAGATCGGCGAGCGGCGCCGCGCTCGACGAAGTTGCCTCGAAGAAGCTCCTGAAAGCCTATGGCATTCCGATCTCGAAGGAGGCGATCGCACAGACGGCGGCCGAAGCAGTGAAGATCGCCAAGCAGATCGGCTTTCCGGTCGTGGCAAAACTCGTCAGCGCCGAGATCCTGCACAAGTCCGACATCGGCGGCGTGGTGTTGAACCTCAACAGCGCCGCCGAGGTGAAGAAGGCGTTCGCCGATATCACGTCCCGGGTGAGCAAGTTGAAAGGCAAGCCGAGGCTGGACGGCATCCTGATCGCGCAGCAGGTCAAGGCCGAGCTCGAGCTCGTGGTCGGCGCCTCGCTCGATGCCGAGATGGGGCCTGTCGTGCTGTTCGGTACCGGCGGCATCGACATCGAGTTGATGAAAGACGTCGCGCTCGCCGGCGCGCCGCTGGACGAGGCTGAGGCGCGGCTCCTGATCGGCCGCACCAAGGCTGGCATCAAGCTGCGCGGCTATCGCGGCAAGCCAACCCTGCACGAGGCCTCCGCGGTGAAGGCGCTGGTCGGCCTGTCCAATCTGATCGCGGATGCCGGCGACCGGATCGCCTCGATCGACATCAACCCGTTCCTGATCAACACCAGGACGGGCGTAGCGGTCGATGCCCTCATCGTCCTCAACAACGCCGCGGCGAAGCGCGCGTCCGGGCATTGAGGCCGTCGGGCGGATCAGCGCCAGCGTAATCCGCCAATTTGCACGACTGCTGAGGCGAAAACGGCGGGTTACGCTTCGCTAACCCGCCCTACGTACCATCCGGGCTCCTTCCAACTTTACTGCTTTGGCCGTAAAACCTTCCCCGCATGGCACGCGCGAGCAATCTGGTGATCGGAACGGCAACGCTGGCGGTGATCGCCGTGGCGTTCGGCGGCCTGCTCGGCGTGCAGAAATGGCGCACCATCCAGAGCCGCAGCCAGTTGCGTGTGGTATTCGAAGGCGGCTCGGCCAGTGGACTGCGCCGCGGCGGGCCGGTCAATTTCGACGGCGTGCCCGCGGGCCAGATCCTGTCGATCAAGCTGGATAATCCGCGCAGGATCGTGGCGCTGGTGATGCTCGACAACACCGCGCCGATCCGCAAGGACACCGTGGCGGGCATCGAGTTCCAGGGCTTGACCGGCGTTGCCGCGATCTCGCTGATCGGGGGCGCGCCCTCCGCGCCGCCGGTGCCGCTGGACTCGGACGGCGTCCCCGTGCTGACCGCCGATCTCAGCGACGCCGAGTCCATCGTCGACACCCTGCACGGCGTCGACCGCACTATCGTCAGCAACGCCCCCGCGATCAAGGAAGGCCTGCGCACGTTCGAAGACTACACCGCCGACCTCCGGAGCAAGGGTGGCGAAATCGACTCCGTCATGGCCAAGGTCGACAGCGCCTTCGCGGGCTTCGACAAGGCGGTCACGAAGATCGAGGGCGTGGTGCCCGGCTTCGTCGACGGCAAGGCCGACGAGCTGTTCGAGAAGATACAGGGGCTGCACGAGCTCGCCGACACCATGAGAAAGAAATCGGCCGGCTACCTCGAGGACATCCGTCGCTCGCTGCTCGACGTCAGCGAGGCCGCCAACAAGATGAGCGGGACGCCGGCCCCCGCCGCCCCCTCGCGCCCGCCGCGCAAGCCTGCACAGCAGAAGCGGTGACGCTCTGCCCTCCCCGCCCGCGGGAGGCGGTGACCACCCCTCACCAGGCGTAGCGCACGACGCCCTTGCCGGCGTAGGAGCGGGTGAGGTTCGAGAACTCCCCCTCGAAGGTCGCCGACGCAGACCAGCCGTTCATCCAGTTCATCTGCGCTGATGCCGTGGTCAGAGCCGAATCGCGCGCCTGAGCGGCACCGTTCACGACGAAAGCCGATCCCGGGAGCGTCTGGAAAACAGCGCCGACGTTGCGGTCCGGGTTGTAGTCATGCGCCCAGGCGAGGCGGCCGCGCAGGGTCACCAGGCCGCCGGCCGCGGCAAACGACCTGTCCGCGCGCAGGCCGAGTTCGGTGCGGGTGCTGGTCACGTCCTTGGCGGCATAGTTGAGTGCGAAGACGTTGCTGCCGACCACGGCTGCCTCTGCATAGCTCGGAAGGCTGAACAGGGTGGCCTGGAGCGCGGCATAGGGCGTGACGCCGGCCCACTGCATGGCATAGCGATAGCCGCCCTCGATGCGGCCCGAGAGCGCATTGGCGTTGAACTGCGCCCGCAACTGGTCGTAGCCGGCCGCGGTCACGACGCGGTTGGTCGTGACGTCCTGCCAGCCATAGGCGAGCGCCGCCGTGATGTAGGCCGGCCCGGCCGTATGACGCACGAACGCGCCGGCTTGGAAGAGATCGGAGCGCCCCCAACCGAGTCCGCTTACATTGAAGCCGGTTCCGCCGCCCGCGAGCGCAAAGCCCGCAATCGTCGACGGCGAGAAGCGGTAATCGAGGCCCACGGCAGTGCCGTAGACGCTGCTGCTCGTGTTGTTCGAGCCGAGGCCGGCATTGCCGTCGGTGGTCTGCGAGCCGCCATAGCCGGCCGCCCACACATCCCAGCGCTGCTCGAACGTTACCGCCGGTGCCTTGCGGTAGATCGAGGCGAAGGCGTCGCGTGCGTTACCGCCGGCCGCGCCCTTGCCGGTCGCAGCATAGGCATTCGCGTTCGTCTCGTCGGCATACGGCGTCGTACCCGATGTGCCGCTGCGCCCCGCACCGACGACGTCGGTCAACAGACTCATGAACAGGTTCATCGCATTGAACGTCGTCTGCTGCGATCCCGTTACGGATTCACCCGAGGCCTGCGTCAGGCCCCCGGGACCAAGGCCCGCGAGTTCGGCCTGCAGGAAGCCGTTGGTGTTGAAGAAATTCTGAAGCGTCGTGGCGACGTTTTGCTGGTTGACGTTGAGCGCGTATTTCGCGCCGTAGTTCAACGTGAAATCAAGGAAGACCTCGTTCGACCCAACGGTCGTCGTGCCGATGAGGCCACCCGGCGCGGCAACGCCGGCAAAATTGCCAGCGGCGGTGCCGAAAAAATCCACGATCGAGTAGTGCTTCATCACCGCAGCGCCCGGATAAAGCGAGACGCCGACGGTGCCGTCCAGCGCGACATTGCCGGTGACGAGCGCGTGGCTCGTGCTGGATCCGCTGCCGACCTGCACCGCATAGACCGAGCCGGACTGAAGGGTGAGATCGCCCTGAACCTGCATGCTCGAGCCCGGGCCGCCGTCGCCGGGCGCATAGATGCCGCCGTTGGCGATGAGGGTATTGCCGACGATTCCGGCGCCGAACAACGCACCGCCTGCATTCACGGTGGTCAGGCTCGACTGCGAGATGTTGCCATCGACCCGCAGGATGCCGCCGTTCACCGTCGTGGTGCCGGTGTAGGTATTCGTCCCCGAGAGGATCAGCGTGCCGCTGCCGACCTTTTCCAGCGAGCCGGGGCCGGCGGGACCGCAACCGCAGGTATCACCGATGACGCCGCTGACCTCGGTCGAGAGGTTGTTACCGCCGACGACGAGGGTATTGCCGCCGCCGATGTAGTAGAAGCCGCTGCCTTCGATCGATCCTGCGGTGATGCGACCATCGCCGGCCGGACCGGTGCCTCCACCGAAATCGACGACGCCGGTCCCGGTGGTGATGAAGCGTGCGTTGCCGCCGGTGGAGTTGTCGAAGAATTCGGTCCTGCCGCCGTCCTTGGTGATGATCGTGGCATTGCCGGCCGTGGTGAACGCGCCGAAGTCGGTGAGACCATCCGCTTCATTGATGATGGTTGCATTGCCGGCGGTCGCCGTGTCGGAGCCGGCGAACGTCCCGAACACGGTCCCGCCAAAATCCTTGTTCACGATCGTCGCCGAGCCCGCCGAAGATTGCTCGATGAATATCGTGCCGCCGCCATTCTGGTTGGTGATGTTGGCCGTGCCTGCATTAGTCCGTCCGAAGAAGCCGATCAGGCCGCTGTCATTGATGATGGTGGCCCGACCGGCCGTCGCGGTGTCGGCTCCACCCCCGAGTGGATCGCCGAAATACACCTGGCCGTTGTTGGTGATCACGATCGAACTGGCGGAGCTGGCGTTGAGAAAGATCGTCGTGCCGGAGAAGTCGTTCAGGATCGACGTGATCCCCGACGTGTCGGCATTGACGATAGTGAAGAGGCCTTCGTTGGTGACGGCGCCGACAATGCTCGCGGTATGGGTCGCGTCGCCGAGTTGCAGGGATCCGCAATTGCAGATGAAGGTGCCACCGGCATAGGTATTGGCGCCGAGCAGCGCCAGGATACCTGAGCCCTGAACATTGATCCCGTCGCTGCCGACGATGCGCGAAGCGATGATGGCCGACGGATCGGTGGTGCCGGTCACGTCATTGGTGACGAATATGGTGCCCCCCGAGGCCAGCCTGAGATCGCCGCCCTGGATGGTGTAGATCGAACCATCGGCAGTGAGGTCGAAACCCACGAGACCGGTGAGCTGAACACCTCCCGGTGTGACCGTCACCGTGCCGCCTGTGGCCGGTGTCGAAGGACCGCTGCTGCCGAATAGCGTGCCGACTGACGCGGGATTATAGGCGGTGCTGACCGCGCCGAAGAAGTCGGTCCAGTTGGTCGTGGTGTCGTCCCAAACGCCGCCTCCGCCGTTGACGGTGCCGTTCGGCGTAGTCTGAGATCCGTTGAAGACCTGTTGTGCCTGGACGGGATCGATCAGAGCGATCGCGCTCAAGACGAGGCCCGCCCCGGATGCCGCGCGCATGACCGCGGCACTCCGAAGCAGGCAACCCCGCCCGCCTGCTCGCAACCAAGCCCCCAAAGCTCGTCCCCCAACCTGCGGCGCTCCCCAATGGCGCCGCGGGAACTTAGGCGATGAAGGCGGGCGGTAGAACTACGGAGGCATGAGAATCCGCCAACGCGACCGCAACTCGGGCAGATTCAACAGCCCATGTTGCAGCCGCGCCACGATTTTACCGAGAGCGACCCCGTCCCGCCCATAGGCGGACGCGCCAGAACGTCCGCCATTATGGACGGCCATTCACATCCCTGGCTTGTCGTCCCACGCGTGGCACCGGCAGGGGCTCAATAGTTGCTCGGAGAGGACCCGTTCGGGATGCCGTCGATCGGACACTCATCGGTCCCCGGCGTCGCGCGGGTCATGGCCTCGACCATGTCGCGCGTGCCCTCGGGGTCTTTGATCCAATTCTTGTAGAAATCATACGGGCAGGCTGCGACGCCGCGCGGGCTTTCGCCGGAATTGATCATGCCGGTGTAGCCGCGGTGAACCAGCTTGTAGAGATGGTTCTGCGACTGGCCGTTGCGGCGCGCGTCGCGGATCAGATGTTTCGACAGCTGCGCGTATTGGATGCCGTAATCCTCCTCGCCGCATTCGCCGAGCGTGCGGCCGTCGAAGCCGATGATCGCGGAGTGGCCGAAGGACCTGCTGCTCCTTGGCCGGATACATATAGCCTTGGCAACGCACGATCAGCTCGGCACCCTTCATGGCGCAGTCGCGCCAGATCTCCGGAAAGTTGCCGTCGTCGCAGATGATCAGGCTGACCTTCATCCCCTTCGGGCCCTCGGAGACATAGGTACAATTGCCGGGATACCAGCCCTCGATCGGCACCCATGGCATGATCTTGCGGTACTTCTGCACGATCTCGCCCTTGTCGTTCATCAGGATCAGGGTGTTGTAGGGCGCCTTGTGCGGATGCTCCTCATGGCGCTCGCCGGTCAGCGAAAACACGCCCCACACCTTGGCCTTGCGGCAGGCCTCGGCGAAGATCGCGGTCTCTTCGCCGGGCACGGCGCATGCCGTCTCGTACATCTCCTTGGAGTCGTACATGATCCCTTGCGTGGAATATTCGGGGAAGATCACGAGGTCCATGCCGGGCAGGCCGGACTTCATGCCCACCACCATGTCGGCGATCTTGCGGGCGTTGTCGAGCACCTCCGCCTTGGTGTGCAGGCGGGGCATCTTGTAGTTCACCACCGCGACGCCGACGGTGTCGTTGCTGCTGGAAATGTCGCCGTGAAGCATTTGAGCGCTCCTGCCTTCTATTCGTTCGAGGTCATCGCGGGCGTTAGTGGCTGATCATCCAGGGCCGCGCCGTGGGGAAACCCTTGGCGCCGCTTTTGGTCTTGGTCACCAGTCGCGCCGGCTTCTTGCTGTCCGGGGCGCTCTTGTCTTTCGCGGTCTTGCCCGACGAGCAGCAACCGCAGCCTGGGCCGTGCGAGGCCTTGTATTGCGCGAGCGTCTGCGGCGCGTGGGTGCTGCGCTCGTTGACGGCATGCGCCTTGCGCTTGTCCGACGGCATGCAGAAGAAATTCGGCGCGGTCAGGATCACGCGCGGCGCCGAGGTCTCGCAGTGCGGACAGCTTTGCGGATCGTCGCACTCGGCCATCGGGCGCAGATCCGTAAAAGGTCCGCAGTCGTCACAGAGATATTCGTAGACCGGCATCGCATGATCCCCACGCTCTTGGCTGTTCAGAAATGATCCGGCGGCGGGTGCGGGGCAGCAGAAAGACGCCGCCCCGCATCCTGTCGCGCAGGGACTACTTGTCGGGCGAGATCGGCATCTGGATATCGCCGGTGATGTGCTTGATGGGACCTGCCGCCGACGGCATCACGTCGAAGTCGAAGATCTCCGTCGGCAGCCACAGCGTGGCGCAGGCATTGGGCACGTCGACAACACCCGAGATGTGGCCCTGGCACGGCGCGGTGCCGAGGATCGAATAGGCCTGGGCGCCGGAATAGCCGAACTTCTTCAGGTACTCGATCGCATTCAAACACGCCTGGCGATAGGCGATGTGGACGTCGAGATAATGCTGCTTGCCGGCCTCGTCGACCGAGATGCCCTCGAAGATCAGATAGTCCTTGTAGTTCGGCGTGATCGGCGACGGCTTGAAGATCGGATTCTTGATGCCGTATTTCGCCATGCCGTCCTTGATCACCTCGACCTTCAGATGCAGCCAGCCGGCCATTTCGATGGCGCCGCAGAAGGTGATCTCGCCATCACCCTGGCTGAAGTGCAGATCGCCCATCGAGAGACCCGCGCCGGGCACATAGACCGGGAAATAGATCTTCGAGCCACGCGAGAGGTCCTTGATGTCGCAATTGCCGCCATGCTCGCGCGGCGGCACGGTGCGCGCGCCTTCCGCGCCGATCTTGTCCTTGACGTCGCCCTTGGCACGGCCGCCATGGGCGGTCGCCGCGAAGGGCGGATTGGCAAGGCCCGGCACGCGGGTCGGATTGGTCGAGATCAGCTCGGCCTCGCGCTTGTTCCAGGTCTCCAGCATCTTCGGATCCGGAAGACAGCCGATCAGGCCGGGATGGATCAGGCCGGCGAAGTTGACGCCAGGCACGTGGCGCGATGAGGTGTAGAGACCCTTGATGTCCCAGATCGACTTCTGCGCCAGCGGGAAGTGGTCGGTGAGGAAGCCGCCGCCATTCTGCTTGGAGAAGAAGCCGTTGAAGCCCCACAGGCTTTCCTTCATCGGGCCGACGTCGAGCAGATCGACGACGAGGAGATCGCCGGGCTCCGCGCCCTTGACGCCGATCGGGCCCGACAGAAAATGCACGATCGACAGATCGATGTCGCGCACGTCGTCGGCGGAATCGTTGTTCTTGATGAAGCCGCCGGTCCAGTCATAGGTCTCGATGATGAAATCGTCGCCGGGATTGACCCAGGCCACGATCGGGATGTCGGGGTGCCAGCGATTATGCACCATGTCATTTTCGTAAGCCGACTTGGTGAGATCGACCTTGATCAGTGTCTCTGGCATCGAGATGCTCCCCTTTTACTACGGTTGGTTAGACGGACAGATATTTCGAGACCTGCGCGGCATCGACGGCGTCGCGCGGGTCGTCGCGCACGATCTCGCCGTTCTCGATCACCAGCACGCGGTCGGCGATGTCGAGCGCGAAGCTCAGGACCTGCTCGGACACGACGATCGAGAGCCCCTTCTCGTCGCGGATGCGCTTCAGGGTCCGCGCCATCTCCTTGATGATGGAGGGCTGGATGCCTTCGGTCGGCTCATCCAGCAGCAGGACCTTCGGCTTGGTCGCGAGCGCACGCGCAATCGCGAGCTGTTGCTGCTGGCCTCCCGACAGATTGCCGCCGCGGCGGCCCTTCATCTCGAGCAGGACCGGAAACAATTCGTAGATGTCGCCGGGCACCTCAGATTCGCCCGCGACCACGAGGCCGGTCTCGATGTTCTCCTTCACCGTCATGGTGGAGAAGATCATGCGACCCTGCGGCACATAGGCGAGGCCCTTGGCGACGCGCTCGTAGCTCTTGAGGTTACCGAGCTCGGCGCCGTCCATGGTCACCGAGCCGCTTTTCGCGGGCAGGATGCCCATCAGCGACTTCATCAGCGTGGTCTTGCCCATGCCGTTGCGGCCCATGATCGCCACGATCTCGTTGGGCGCGACCTTGACGTTGAGCCCGTGCAGCACCTCGCTCTGGCCGTAGGCGACGTGGAGGTCCGAAATTGCCAGCATGAAGCGCTCCTTAGTGACCGAGGTACACTTCGACGACCTTGGGATCGTTCTTGACCTTCTCCATGGTGCCCTCCGAGAGGATCTGCCCCTGGTGCAACACAGTGACCTTGTGGGCGATGTCTTCGACGAACTTCATGTCGTGCTCGATCACGAGCACCGAGCGGTTCTTGATGATGCGGTTGAGCAATTCGGCGGTCTTGGCACGCTCGGACACGCTCATGCCGGCGACGGGCTCGTCGAGCATCAACAAGTCCGGATCCTGGATCAGCAGCATGCCGATCTCGAGCCATTGCTTCTGGCCGTGGCTGAGCTCGTCGGCGTAAGTATTGAGCTTGTCCTTGAGGAAGATCATCTCCGCGACCTCCTCGACCCGATCCTTCACGAGCTGGTCGCGCTGAAAGGTCAGCGAGCCGAATACGGTGCGGCCGCGTGGAAACGAGATCTCGAGGTTCTCGAACACGGTGAGATCCTCGAACACCGATGGCGTCTGGAATTTGCGCCCGACGCCGGTTTGCACGATCTCGTTCTCCTTCATCTTCGTGAGCTCCTTGCCACGAAACTGGATCGAACCCGAGGTCGCCTTGGTCTTGCCGCAGATCAGGTCGAGCACCGTGGTCTTGCCGGCGCCGTTGGGACCGATGATGACGCGGATCTCGTTCTCCTCGACGTAGAAAGAGAGATCGTTGACCGCCTTGAACCCGTCGAACGAGACGGTCAATCCGGAGACAGCGAGCAGGAATTCCTTGGGCTGATGACCGACGAGCATGATCTACCTCCTCACTGCCTGCGTGGCATCGGCATCGTGATGACCGACGAGCATGACCTATCTCCTCACTCTGCCGGTGCGCCGTCGGCGACCGAATTGTCGTTCCAGCCCGGCTTCCGCTTGCGCGAGGCGAACAGCCGATCGATGCGCGGCTGGACGTAGTCGGCCCACAGCCCGGACAGACCGTTCGGGAAGGCGAGCACGACCGCGATGAACAGCGCGCCGAGGCCGAACAGCCAGAGTTGCGGGAAGGATTCCGACAGGCTGGTCTTGGCGAAATTCACCAGGATAGCGCCCCATATCGCGCCGAAGATCGACATCCGCCCGCCGACCGCGGTGTAGATCACCATCTCGATCGACGGCACGATGCCGACGAAGGACGGCGACATGAAACCGACATTGAGCGCGAACATGGCGCCGCCGATCGCGGCGAACACCGCCGCCATGCAGAAGGCAAAGATCTTGAAGTTGGCGACGCTGTAGCCGGAGAAGCGGACGCGGTCCTCCTGTTCGCGCATCGCCACCAGGATGCGGCCGAGCTTGGTCAGCCGGATGAACTGCGCGATGCCGATGCAGGCGAACAGCAGCACCACCTCGACGAAGTACAGGATGACCTTGGCGTGGTCGGGCCGGATGTCCCAGCCCTTGAGGGTGCGCAGATCGGTCATGCCGTTGATGCCGCCAGTATAGCCCTGCTGCCCGACGATCAGGATGGTGAGGATGGCGGCGACGGCCTGGGTGATGATCGCGAAATAGGTGCCGCCGACACGGCGCTTGAACATCGCGGTGCCGATGATCAGGGCGAAGATGCCGGGGACCAGGATGATGGCGAGGATGGTGAAGGTGAGGCTGTGAAATGGCTGCCAGAACAGCGGCAGCGACGTGATCTGATTCCAGTCCATGAAATCGGGGATGCCGGGCGTCGACTGGATCTTCGTGTTCTCGACGCTGGAAGCCTCCAGCTTCAGGAACATCGCCATGCAGTAGCCGCCGAGACCGAAAAACACGCCCTGGCCGAGGCTCAAGATGCCGCCATAGCCCCAGCACAGCACGAGGCCGAGCGCGACAAAGGCGTAGGTGAGGTATTTCGCGACCAGGTTGAGGCGGAACACATCCAGCGACAGCGGCAGGATCACGAACAGCACGGCGGCCAGAACGATGAAGCCGATGAGCTCGGACCGGTTGAAGAAGCGTGAGTTGATGATCATGACTTGCCTGCTTCTCGTTACTTGCGGACTTTGAGGGCGAAGAGACCCTGCGGCCGCAGCATCAGGATGCCCACGACAGCGAGCAGCGTCAGGACCTTGGCCATCGAGCCCGACATGAAGAATTCGAGCGTCGATTGCGTCTGCGAGATCGAGAACGCGGAGGCGATGGTGCCGAGCAGGCTCGCGGCGCCGCCGAATACGACGACCAGGAACGTGTCCACGATGTAGAGCTGTCCGGAGGTCGGCCCGGTCGAGCCGATCATGGTGAAGGCGCTTCCGGCGATCCCGGCGATGCCGCACCCGAGCCCGAACGTGTAGCGGTCGACCTTCTCGGTGTTGATGCCGACTGCGCCGGCCATGATGCGGTTCTGCACCACCGCACGGACCTGGCGGCCCCAGCGCGACATGTACATGACGTAAGCGACCGAGAGCGTGATCAGCACGGTGAGACACATCACGAAGACGCCGTTGATCGGCACTTCGATGCTGTCAGTGACGTGCAGCGATCCCAGCATCCATTGCGGCAACTCGACGCCGACCTCACGCGCGCCGAACACGGAACGATAGGCCTGCTGCAGCATCAGGCTGAGGCCCCAGGTGGCGAGCAGCGTATCGAGCGGGCGCTTGTAGAGATGCCGTATCAGCACCCATTCCACCAGCATCCCCAATGCGCCGGATGCGACAAAGGCCAGGATCATCGCAAGGAAGAAATACCCGCTGAAGAAGCCAGGCAAATAGGACTGGAAGACATTCGAGGTCATCCAGGTGACGTAGGCCCCCAGGATCATGAACTCACCATGGGCCATGTTGATGACACCCATCTGGCCGAAGATGATGGCAAGCCCGAGCGCCATCAGGACGTAGACCGAGAACAGGATCAGTCCTGCAAAGCCTTGCATGACGAAGATGGAGCCAAGGTCACCAAGCGAATAGTCGCCGAACATCGATGTTCTCCGTCAGGGAAAGGGTCCCGCGTCGCGAGCAGGTTCGCGACGCGGGGGTCTTGGGCGTGGATTTGCTGTCCACGCCAGGGAGAGGCTTGGTGTTTGGAAGAAAGCGCGACTGCGAGCGCTTCCTACTGGTAGCCCTTCGGGAACGGATCCGGCTCGACGAGATCGGCGGTCTCGTAGATCAGCTCGAACTGACCATCGAGCTTGGCGCGTCCCACCCGGGTCTTCGACCAGAGGTGATGGTTCTCGTGGATGCGCACATAGCCTTCCGGCGCGCCCTTGAACTCGACGCCGGGCGAAGCCGCTGCGATCTTGTCGACATCGAAGGAACCCGCCTTCTCCACCGTCAACTTCCACAGCCACGGGCCGAGATAGGCAGCCTGGGTGACGTCTCCAATCACCGTCTTCTCGCCCCACGCCTTCTTGAACGCCGGCACGAATGCCTTGTTGTTCGCATTGTCGAGCGACTGGAAGTACTTCATGCAGGCATAGGCGCCCGCGATGTTCTCGCCGCCGATGCCGTCGATCTCGTCCTCGGTCACCGAGATCGTCAGCAGCGCCTGCTTGGAGAGGTCGATGCCGGCGGCCTTGAGCTGCTTGTAGAAGGCGACGTTCGAGCCGCCCACGACGTCGGTGAAGATGACGTCGGGCTTGGTCAGCTTGATCTTGTTGATGACCGAGTTGAACTGGGTGTTGCCGAGCGGATAGTATTCCTCGCCGACCACCTTGCCCTTCAGCACGTTCTCGACGTGCTTGCGCGCGATCTTGTTCGAGGTACGCGGCCAGATGTAGTCGGAGCCGATGAAGAAGAACGACTTCGCGCCCTTTTCCTTGGCGATCCAGTTCAGGCCCGCGAGAATCTGCTGGGTCGCTTCCTGCCCGGTGTAGATGACGTTCTTGGACTGCTCGAGGCCTTCGTAGAAGGTCGGGTAATAGAGCATGCCGTTATACTGCTCCATGACGGGCAGCACGGCCTTGCGCGAGGCCGAGGTCCAGCAACCCATGATCGCCGCGACCTTGTCGTTGACCAGCAGCTTCTTGGCCTTTTCGGCGAAGGTCGGCCAATCGCTGGCGCCGTCTTCCTGGATGAACTTGATCTTGCGCCCGAGCACGCCGCCGGCGGCATTGATCTGCTCGATGGCAAGCTTTTCGGCCTCGATCGACCCGGTCTCGGAGATGGCCATGGTGCCGGTCGCCGAATGCAGGATGCCGACCGTGACCTCGGTGTCGGTGACCGCAAGGCCCGTGGTGTTGACCGCCGAGGTTGCCGGAGCCTGCGCAAAAGACGCCCGCGGCAGCATCGTGATGGCCGGCACGGCGGCCATCCCCATCAATAGTTTGCGCCGGAGCGGCGACAAAAGGCCCTTGGTTGGTTCGTCTGACATGAGCACCCCACTTTTGTTCGAGGACACGCGATTGGTGCCGTGAGGATGGCTCGGATCTGGGCGGCGGAAGCATACGCAAGATCGCGTATACTGCACCGCAAAATGCCGACGTAGGCTTTTGGTACGGAATTTGCGAGGGATCCGGGTTCGTATCGGGAGTGGGGTAAAGCGTGGCAGGGCGGCAGCGAATAGACCGCGTCAGGCGCCAGTACAACCAGTGGGTCGCCAACCAGACGCTGGAGGACTATGCGCTGCGATTCACGGCCAAGAGCGCGCGCCGCTGGTCCGCCGCCCGGGTCGCCAACACGGCGCTGGGCGCGATCTCGTTCCTGGCGATGGAGGCGATCGGGGGCACCATCACCCTGAACTATGGCGTCACCAACGCGGCCGCCGCCATCCTCGTGGTCTCGACCATCATCTTCTGCTGTGGCGTGCCAATCGCCTACTATGCCGCCAAATGCGGCATCGACATCGACCTGCTCACGCGCGGCGCCGGCTTCGGCTACATCGGCTCCACCGTCACCTCGCTAATCTACGCGTCCTTTACTTTCATCTTCTTTGCGATCGAAGCCGTGATTCTCGCCTCCGCGCTCGAGATGTGCTTCGGGATTCCGCGGCCGATCGGCTACCTCATCAGCGCCGTCGTCATCATCCCGCTGGTGGCCTACGGCATCACGCTGATCAGCCGCTTCCAATTGTGGACGCAGCCGCTGTGGATCGTGCTTCACATCATTCCGTTCGCGGCGATCGCCTGGCACAACCCGCATTCCTTTACGGAATGGCGCAAGTTCTCAGGCGAGCACGGCGACCTCAACGGGCATTTCGACCTGTTGCTGTTCGGGGTTGCGGCCTCGGTGGTGTTCTCGCTGGTGGCGCAGATCGGCGAGCAGGTCGACTTCCTGCGATTTTTGCCGCGCGACCGGCGCGCCTCCAGGGCGTCGTGGTGGGTGGCGATGATGAGCGCAGGGCCAGGCTGGATCGTGCTTGGCGCCCTGAAGCTCCTCGCGGGTTCGTTCCTCGCCTTCTTCGCGCTCAGCCACGGCGTGCCGCCCGAGGAGGCGGCCGAGCCCGCGCATATGTATCTCGAAGCGTTCCGCTATGTGCTGTCGCAGCCTGACCTCGCGCTGGCATTGACCGGCACGTTCGTGATCCTGTCCCAGGTCAAGATCAACGTCACCAACGCCTATGCCGGCTCGATCGCCTGGTCGAACTTCTTCTCGCGCCTGACCCACAGCCATCCCGGCCGCGTCGTCTGGCTGGTCTTCAACGTCATCGTGGCACTGCTGTTGATGGAGATCGGCGTCTACAAGGCCCTGGAGCAGACGCTGGCTCTGTATTCGAACGTCGCGATCGCCTGGGTCGGCGCGCTGGTCGCCGATCTCGTCGTCAACAAGCCGCTTGGATTGCGGCCACAGCAGATCGAATTCAAGCGCGCGCATCTCTACGACGTCAATCCGGTCGGCGTGGGTGCGATGACGATCGCGACCATTGTCTCCATCAGTGCCTTTTACGGCCTGTTCGGGCCGACCGCGAAGGCGCTGTCGGCCTTCATAGCGCTGGCCGTTGCCTTCCTCACCGCACCGTTGATCGCGTGGGCCACCGACGGCAAATACTACATCGCACGCAAGCCGAAGCGGAGCTGGCAGAACATCGAGTCGATCCAGTGCTGCATCTGCGAGCACGCGTTCGAGCCGGAGGACATGGCCTCCTGCCCTGCTTACGCCGGGCCGATCTGCTCGTTGTGCTGTTCGCTGGATGCCCGCTGCCACGATCTCTGCAAGCCGCACGCGCGGATCCAGGCGCAGGTGTCGGAGACGTTGGGCAAGCTGATGCCGCAGCCGATCTACGCACGGATCAACTCGCAGCTCGGCCACTATATCGGCGTGTTCGCGGTCTCCGCCGGCCTCGTCGCGCTGGTGCTGGGCCTGATCTATCTGCAGACCTCGGCGAGCGTGCACGGCGAGAACACGCTCGTCTCCGACGTGCTCTGGAAGGTGTTCTTCTCCCTCAGCATCATCATCGGCGTGGTGGCGTGGCTGTTCGTGCTGGCGCAGCAGAGCCGCCGCGCCGCCGAGGAGGAGACGCGGCGGCAGACCGCGCTGCTGATCCAGGAGATCGACGCGCACAAGCGTACCGACGCCGAGCTGCAGCGCGCCAAGGAGGTTGCCGAATCCGCCAACCTCGCCAAGAGCCGTTATGTCGTCGGCCTGAGCCACGAGCTGCGCTCACCGCTGAATGCGATCAGCGGCTATGCCCAGCTGCTGGAGCAGGATACGACGCTGAGCACGAAGCCGCGCGACCAGGTTCGCGTCGTCCGCCGCAGCGCCGACCACCTCTCCGGCCTGATCGACGGCATTCTGGACATCTCCAAGATCGAGGCGGGACGGCTGTATCTGTCGCGCGACGAGGTGCGCCTCAGCGAGTTCCTCGACCAGCTTGTCGGCATGTTCCGCCTTCAGGCCGCTGCCAAGGGCATCGACTTCGTGTTCAGGCGGCCGGCGTATCTGCCGCTGGTGGTCTATGCCGACGAGAAACGGCTGCGCCAGGTGTTGATCAATTTGCTCTCCAACGCCATCAAATTCACTCAGACCGGCAGCGTGCAGTTCGTCGTGCACTATCGCAGTCCCGTTGCCGAGTTCGAGGTGATCGACACCGGTCCCGGCATCCAGGGCGACGATCTCGAACGCATCTTCGCGCCCTTCGAGCGCGGTGCGCTCGGCGTCTCGCAGCCGCAAACCGGAACGGGACTCGGCCTGACCATCAGCCGGCTGCTCGCCGGCGTGATGGGCGGCGACATCAGGGTGATGAGCACGGTCGGTACCGGCTCAACGTTCAAGGTCAAGATCCTGCTCTCGGAGGTCACCAATCCCCAGCGCATCGCGCCGGTGGAGGCTCCCATCTCCGGCTATCACGGCGCGCGCAAGACCATTCTCATCACCGACGATGATCCCGTCCATCGCGATCTCTTGCGCGAGGTGCTGACGCCGCTCGGCTTCATCCTGCTGAGCGCCCCCGACGGCCCCGGCTGCCTCGCGCTGGCTCAGCATTGCCGGCCCGATTTGTTCCTGCTCGATATCTCGATGCCCGCCATGGACGGCTGGGCCGTCGCGGAGGCCCTGCGCGCGAGCGGCCATCACCAGGCGCGCATCCTGATGGTATCGGCCAGCGCGATCGAGGCCCACGGCGCGCCGCTGGCGCAACCTTTCCACGACGGCTATTTGATGAAGCCGATCGACATCCCGAGGATTCTGGAGACGATCCGCCAGCTCCTCAGGATCGAATGGCAATATGGCTCGGACGAGATTCCCGTGTCATTCTGGCGCCCCGAAAGCGGATCGAGGCCGCCGGCGCGGCACATCGAGGCCCTGATCGGGCTCGGCCGGATCGGCTACGTCAAGGGCATCCAGTTGAAGCTGGACGAGATCGGCAGCGAGCATCCGGAACATGCCGATTTCGTCGCGCAGATGCGGTCGCTGGTCGACCGCTTCGATCTCGAGCAGTACATGGCCACATTGAAGACGTTGCATGCGCATGAACATTGAGTCGAAAAAGCGCGACGTCGCGCTCGTTGTCGATGACTCTCCCGAGACGCTGCGGCTGCTCACCGACGCGCTCGACGGCGCCGGCATGACGGTGATGGTGGCGCTCGACGGCGCGGCGGCAATACGCATCATCGACCAGATCACGCCCGACATCGTTCTGCTCGATGCCGTGATGCCCGGCATCGACGGCTTCGAGACCTGCCGCCGGCTCAAGCGCGATGCGGGACTTGCCAATGTCCCTGTGATCTTCATGACAGGGCTCGCTGAAACCGAGCATATCGTTCGCGGGCTCGAGGCCGGCGGCGTCGATTACGTGACAAAGCCGATCGTGATCGAGGAGATGCTGGCGCGCATCCGCGTCCATCTCGGCAATGCCCGCCTGACCCAGAGCGCGCGCGCAGCGCTCGACGTCTCCGGCCGCTTCCTGTTCGCGGTCGATCGCCAGGGCCATGTGCTGTGGGCGACGCCGCAGGCGCAGAAGCTGCTGTCCGATCATCACGGCGCACAGGCCGACGACTTCGTCCTCCCGCCATCGCTACTGCAATGGCTGGAGCAGGCCAGAGCCAAGGGCAGCTCGAAGTCCCAGGCGGCTTCCTTACCCGACAACCTCCAGCTTCGGCTCTATTACATGGGCGAAACCGCGCCGAACGAGTTTTTGTTGCGGCTCTCCAGGGAGTCCGGCACCGCGCTGCCTCCGGAATTCACCAGCGAGCTCGGCCTCACCACCCGCGAGGGCGAGGTGCTGGCCTGGCTCAGCAAGGGCAAGACCAACCGCGACATCGCGCAAATCCTGGGCCTCAGCCCGCGCACGGTCGACAAGCATCTCGAGCAGATCTACGCCAAGCTCGGCGTGGAAAACCGCACGGCCGCCGCGGCGATTGCGGCGAATGCGACGCGAAGGAATTCGTGAGCTGCGGTGTGGATGAGTTGGCGCGCCGTTGATCCAACAATCGATGTCGTCCCGGACAAGCGAAGCGCCGATCCGGGGCCCATAACCACAGGAAGATGTTTGGCGCAGACTTGGAGTTACCTGCTCGCTCCATAACCACTCCCTGTGGTTATGGATCCCGGGTTCGCTTCGCGCCCCGGGACGACGGCGGAGTGTGGTGTGAGCGTCGCCGCCCCCTCACATGAACCCGCACCCACGAACTTCCTCACCCGTACACAAACGCCTTGTCATCCAGATCCGTCTTCGGGATCTCGTCCTTTTCGGTCCAGTAATCCTGGCTGTGCTGCCATTCCGGCTTGTCGCCGCGCTTGGGCAGCAGGTTCATGTTTCGCATCATGTAGCCGGGATTGAAGTTTTCCGGATCGATCCAGGGCAGGATCGGCATGTTGTGGTCTTCGGGTCGCAGCTTGACCTCGACCTTCTTCGCGCCTTTGTCCTTCATGTGGCCGAGCAGCCGGCAGACGAAGTCGGCGACGAGATCGACGCGCAGCGTCCAGCTGGCGCGGAAATAGCCGAACACCCAGACCATGTTCGGAACGCCCGTGAACATCATGCCGCGATAGGTCACGGTGTCGCCGAAGGCGAGCGGCTTGCCGTCGATCTCGAAGGCGATGTCGCCGAGCGCCGCGAGATTGAAGCCGGTCGCGGTGACGACGACATCGGCTTCGAGCAGCTTGCCGGATTTGAGCTGAATGCCGTTCTCGACGAAGCATTCGATCTCGTCGGTGACGACGGAGGCCTTGCCGCTGGCGATACCCTTGAACAGATCGGCATCGGGCACGAAGGCGATGCGCTGCCGCCACGGCCGGTAAGTCGGCGTGAAATGCGTCTCGACGTCGTAGTCGGGACCGAGCACCGCGCTGATCTGGCCGATCAGGTCCTTCTTGACCTGTTCTGGCTTGGACACGCAGAGTTTCGTGAAGGCATCCTGCTCGAACAGGATCTTGCGCCGAACGATCTCGTGGATCCAGGCCTCGTCGACCTGAAGCCGGCGCAGCTCCTCGGCGATCTCGATGGCATTGCGGCCGAGGCGAAAGTAGGTCGGCGAACGCTGCAGCATGGTGACATGCGCGCAACTGTCCGCGATGTTCGGGACCAGCGTTGCCGCGGTGGCGCCCGAGCCGATCACGACGACCTTCTTGTTCGTGAGGTCGAGATCTCCAGGCCATGTCTGCGGATGGACGATGCGGCCCTCGAAGCGATCGGTGCCCTTCCATTCCGGCGTGTAGCCCTCCGAATGGCGGTAATAGCCCTGGCACATCCAGAGGAAGTTCGCGGTGAACGTCTTTGCTTCACCGGTATCGGTCGTCGTTGCCTCGATGGTCCAGAGATTCTGCTCGCTCGACCAGCTGGCGGAATTGATCTTGTGCCCGTAGCGGATGTGCCGGGCGATATCGTTGTCGTCGATCACCTCGTTCATGTAGGCGAGGATCTCTTCGGCAGTCGCGATCGGCGGGCCGACCCAGGGCTTGAAGCTGTAGCCGAACGTGTGGAGGTCGCTGTCGGAGCGGATGCCGGGATAACGATGCGTGCTCCAGGTGCCGCCGAACGTCGCCTGCGTTTCCAGGATCACGTAACTCGTGCCCGGAAGTTGCTTGTTGATGTGATAGGCGCTGCCGATGCCGGAGATGCCGGCGCCGACGATCAGCACGTCGAAATGTTCCGAAGCCTGTTTGGCCGTGGCGTGACTGCGAACAGCGACATTCATTGTTGCTTCTATGCCTTGCTTGTTTTTGTGGCCGCCCTTGGTGGACGACGCGTTTCCTCCGCGGCAGGCATGATCACCCGCCGCGCTTCCGCTTCAAAATGACATAGATCAAGTCGCGGTCAAATCACAGTGCCGCACCCCAGCTCCGCGCGGTCTGCAAGATCCAGTCGCGGTAGAGCGTGAGCGGCGTGACGCCGGTCAAACCGCCGCAGCCATCGCCGGCGTTCGGTCCCGTCGCCCAGCTGATGACACCGACAAGCACGGTGCCGTTCGGCTTGTCCTCGAACACGGGACCGCCGGAATCGCCGGTACAAGCGCCAATTCCGTCGCGAACACCGTTGGTTACGGGATCGACCAGGCGGATCTGAAGCATGCCGGGCTGGCCCGTGACGACAAGGCCCGCGACGCGCGTGGCCCCGCCGCTCCTGCCATCACCGCGCACGGTGACACCGGTACCGGCAATGACGAAACGGCTACCGACCTGGATTGGAATATTCGGCGCGCCGATCGGTACCGTCGATTTTCCCTTGAGTGGAATTTCCAGTTGCAACAGCGCCACGTCTGCGCCGGCGCGATGGACCTGCGCCTTGTAGCCCGGATGGATCGCGATGGTGCGCACGTTCAGCAATTGCGGTGCGCCACCGCTGCGATCGACGATCTTGTAGTCCGCGCCCGGCGGCACGCAGTGAGCGCCGGTCAATACGATCCTGGGCGCGATCAGAGTGCCGGTGCAGGAATTGCCGCGCGAGCCGACGATGGTGACGACGGCAAGTGCCACGCCATCGGCCTGCGGCGTGCCGCCGCCAACGATGGCATGAGCGGGCGTGGCGAGTAGCAGAGTGACCGCGGCGAATGTCGCGATTGCCTTCATAGGGAACATATCTTGTCAGCCGGTTCGGGGAGCGCCTGATTTGCTTCGGACTGGTCCTTGCCGATAGCGCATGCTAGCCCTCTTGGAAAGGAATTGACGAGGGCAGGATAGTGGCGATCGAAGCTGTGATCTTTGATTTTGGCGGCGTGCTGACGAGCTCGCCGTTCGAGGCTTTCGCGCGGTTCGAGACCGAGCGTGGCCTGCCGGTCGACATCATCCGGCGCACCAACGCCGCCAACCACCTGGAAAACGCCTGGGCCAAGTTCGAGCGGGCCGAGGTCGATATCGACACATTCGACGAATTGTTCGCCGCGGAATCGCTCGCACTCGGCGCGGAGGTGCGCGGCCGCGACGTGCTGCCGCTGCTGCAGGGCGATCTGCGCCCCGAGATGGTCGAGGCATTGAAGCGCATCAAGGCGCAATTCAAGACCGGCTGCATCACCAACAATCTGCCTGCCAACGCCATCGGCAGCCTCACCGGGCGCTCCCTCTACATCGCCGAGGTGATGGTGCTGTTCGATCATGTCATCGAGTCCGCCAAGATCGGCTTGCGCAAGCCCGATCCACGCATCTACCGGCTGATGGTCGAGACGTTGAAGGTCGATCCGAACAATTGCGTCTATCTCGACGATCTCGGCGTCAATCTGAAGCCCGCGCGCGAGATGGGCATGACCACGATCAAGGTGACGAGCGGCGCTCAGGCGATCGCCGAGCTCGAGAAGGCGACGGGGCTGAAGCTGATATAGTTCGCAAATGCCGCAGGGTGGGCAAAGCGAAAGCGTGCCCACCAAAACTGGCGCGGCGGAGATGAAGGTCGTGGGCACGGCGCTTTCGCGCCTTTGCCCACCCTACGAGCGCCTACTTTGCCGCCGCCGCGATCCGCTCCGGAAACGCTGCCGCCAGCTCGTCGCGATCCGGCTTGAGCACGCCGCGCTCGGTGATGAGGCCGGTCACGAGTCGCGCCGGCGTGACATCGAAGGCGTAGTTCGCGACCGGCGATCCCTCAGGCACGATCCGCACCGTCTCCAGCCTTCCATCGGCGGTGCGGCCGGTCATGTCGGTGACCTCAACGCCGCTGCGCTGCTCGATCGGGATGTCGCGGATGCCGTCATGGACGGCAAAATCGATCGTCGGCGACGGCAGCGCGACATAGAACGGCACGCCGTTGTCGTGGGCGGCGAGCGCCTTCAGGTAGGTGCCGATCTTGTTGCAGACATCGCCATTGGCGGCGACGCGGTCGGTGCCGACGATGGCAAGATCGACCATGCCGTGCTGCATCAGGTGCCCGCCGGTGTTGTCGGGGATCACCGTGTGCGGCACGCCGTGATGGCCGAGCTCCCAGGCGGTGAGCGAGGCGCCCTGGTTGCGCGGACGGGTCTCGTCGACCCAGACATGGATCTTGATGCCGCGCTCATGCGCAAGATAGATCGGCGCCGTCGCCGTGCCCCAGTCGACGGTCGCGAGCCAACCGGCGTTGCAATGGGTCAACACGTTGACGACCTCGCCCCGCTTCTTCGATGCGATTGCCTCGATCAGCTTCAAGCCGTTGCCGGCGATGCCGCGGTTGATCTCGACATCCTGCTCGACGATCTCGTCGGCACGCGCATAGGCCGCTTCCGCCCGTTCGATCGGGTCGATCGGCGCGAGCGCCATGCGCATCTCGTCCAGCGCCCATTTCAGATTGATCGCGGTCGGCCGCGCTACTATGAGCGTGTCGTAAGCGCGCTTCAGGCCGGCGTCGGAGGCGTCCTCGCGCATGGCGAGCGCCATGCCATAGGCCGCGGTGGCACCGATCAGCGGCGCGCCCCGCACCAGCATGTCGCGGATGGCGACGGCTGCGTCTTCGGACGATGTCAGCTTCGCGACGACGAACTCATGCGGCAGGCGGCGCTGGTCGATCGCACCGATGGACCAGCCGTCATGCTCGCGCCAGATGCTGCGAAAATGCTTGCCGTCGACCTTCATGGCATTCTGCCTTTCACTTCACGCGCGCAGGATGCGCCCGGCCACCGCGTCGAGCTTCTTCAGAAGCTCGGGATCGCGCGCCTCGGGGGCCGTGATGAGCGCGGTGTCGAGCGCGCGATCCGAGCCGATCGGACAGGGCTCATGCTCGCGCGGAAAGTCCTTTGCCAGCCGCGCCACCAGCGCCTTCGCCTTGTCGGCGTTCGAGGTCAGCACGCGGATGATGTCCTGCACGGTGACGGCATCGTGGTCGGGATGCCAGCAATCGAAATCCGTCACCATCGCCACGGTCGCGTAACAGAGCTCCGCCTCACGCGCGAGCTTCGCCTCCGGCATGTTGGTCATGCCGATCACGGAATAGCCCTGCGTCTTGTAGGTCATGCTCTCCGCATAGGTGGAGAATTGCGGCCCCTCCATGCAGACATAGGTGCCGCCGCGCGCGATTGCGATGCTCTCGGCTTCAGCGGCCGCGGCAAGATGAATGCGCAAACGTGGAGAGACCGGATGCGCCATCGACACATGCGCGACACAGCCCCGCCCGAAGAACGAGCTTTCGCGCTTGTGGGTGCGGTCGACGAACTGATCGACGAGAACGAAGGTGCCCGGCGGCAGTTCCTCCCTGAAGGAGCCGCAGGCCGACAGCGAGATGAGGTCGGTAACGCCGGCCCGCTTCAAGACGTCGATATTGGCGCGGTAATTGATGTCGGAGGGCGACAGCCGGTGCCCCTTGTCGTGACGCGGCAGGAATACGATCGGCAGCCCAGCGATGGTTCCGCGGCGCACGGGTGCCGACGGCTCGCCCCAGGGGCTCTCGATCACCTCTTCGCGCGCACCCTCGAGGCCCGGCAAGTCGTAGATGCCCGAGCCACCGATGATGCCCAATACCGCCTGCGTCATGCCTGCTCCACCCTGTTCGCCACGTGCGACATGGTTAAGCTATGCCAGTTTTACGGCGGTTTTGGAACGGGGTGCGCGGTGATGCCGGTGCTGTGAGGCGCAAAATGCTCAACTCACACTCGACGTCGTCACGGCGAACGCCGGGACCCATACCGCGGAATCTATCTAGGATGGCCGGTCGCAATCCCGAACGACCAGTCTTCGCACAACTACGGCCTGGGGTTATGGGCCCCTGCGTTCGCAGGGGCGACCCGTGGAAAATTTGCTGCGCCTGACTAAGCCGCGGTCGCCAGCTGCAGCTGGGTCGCCACCATCCGCTCCAGCGTCTCGACGGACTGGAAGTTCTCCGGCGTGATCTCGGCTTGCGGGATGGTGAAGTCGAACTCGGCTTCGACGCCGAGCATCAGATTGACCATGTCCATCGAGGTCAGACCGACATCGACGAGCTTGGCGGACGGCGAGACGTCAGCGACGAGCGAATTCTGCTCGAGGATGCCCTTCACCAGCTTGATGATGCGATTGCGTACGTCGGTATCAAAGGCTTGCATCGGCAAATTCCCGTCTGTCTGTCAAAGGTCGGACCGGCTTGCCGCTACGATGGGCACGGCCTGCCGGTCCCGCAATGGGCGACACCAATACTTCGCGTTTCTTAGTAAACGATGACTCAGATTGTCTGGAATTCGGGCTTCTTCCAGATTCCTAACGCGATGCCGGAAAAGCGGGTGATGCAAACAACCGGACCTTAACTGTTCGTTCGGAATTGGGCTTTGTTTACCCTCTATTTCATCGACGAATTTGAATTAAATCCGTAGCCTCGTCTCACAAGCAAAGATGGCCGGAGGATCGCTTACGCGCATCGCGAATGATGCGGGCGATCTCGAACGGCAAACCGGAGGCGGACGAGTATGAACGTGCGTGAAGCAGTCCTCACTGTCGATGAAACGCAGACGGGCCTCCTCGAGCAGGGTCCCTCCCTGATTGAGCGCGCCGCCCGGACCGCCGCAGCTGCCGCGTCCGAAGCAGACGCGGTCGATCGCGACGCTCGTTTCCCGCACAAGGCATTCGAGGTCGCACGCGAGCAGAAGCTGCTCGGCGTCATGATCCCGGTCGAGTTCGGCGGCTTCGGTGCCTCCATCTACGACGTTACCGACATCTGCTACACGCTCGGGCGCGCCTGCGCCTCGACCGCAATGATTTACGCGATGCACCAGACCAAGGTTGCCTGCATCATCAGGCACGGCCACGGCATCCCCTGGATGGAAACCATGATGCGGCGGGTCGCCCGCGACCAGTGGCTGCTCGCCTCCTCTACCACCGAAGGTCAGAACGGCGGCAACATACGGGCCAGCGCCGCTGCCGTCGACCACGCTGGCGATACCGTTTCGCTGGTGCGCGACGCCACCGTGATCTCCTACGGCGCGGAAGCCGACGGCCTCGTCACCATCGCCCGCCGCGCCACCGAGGCCGCCGCCTCCGACCAGGTTCTGCTGGCGCTCGCCAAGGACGATTATTCGCTGAAGCGGACGCTGGGCTGGGAAACGCTCGGCATGCGCGGCACCTGCTCGACCGGTTTCGAGCTGAAGGTCGATTGCCCCGCCGACCGCGTCTTCCCGGAATCCTATGACAAGATCCACGCCCAGACCATGACGCCGTTCGCGCATCTGTGCTGGTCGTCGGCCTGGGCCGGCATCGCCGCCGCAGCCGTGACCCGCGCGCAGGCCTTCATCCGCAAGGCGGCCCGCACCTCCGGCGGCCAGATGCCGCCGGCCGCGGCGCATTTCACCGCCGCCAAGATGTCGCTGGCGAAGCTGCGCGCGCTGCTGTCGGCCAATATCGACGCCTTTGCCCGCGCCGAGCATGACGAGCGCGCGCTCGGCTCACTCGACTTCCAGTCCTCGATCACGCTGCTGAAGGTGCAGGCTTCCGAGCTCGCGGTCGAGACCGTGATGCATGCGATGCGCACGGCCGGCCTCTCCGGCTACCGCAACGACGGCGAGTTCACCATGGGCCGGCACCTCCGCGACGTGCTGTCGTCCCCGATCATGATCAACAACGACCGTATTCTGGCCAATGCCGCGACATCGACGCTGATGAGCGGCGTGCCGACAAGCCTTCACGACTGAATCAACAATAACAATTTTGAGATAGCAGGACATCGCGCCATGAATATTGCCATCCTTCCCGACTCACCCGCGACCGCGCCGCAGATGATCGATCCGCTCGATCATCTCGCCGACAAGCTGTTCCACCGCATGGGCGCCGACGGCGTCTACGCCCGCACCGGGCTGTATGAAGGCGTCGTCGAGAAGCTCGCCGCGCTGATCACGAGCCATCGCGAGAGCGGCACCGAGGTGATGCGCTTCCCGCCGGTGATGAGCCGGGCTCAGCTGGAGAAATCCGGCTACCTCAAGAGCTTTCCGAACCTGCTCGGCTGCGTTTGCGGCCTGCACGGGACCGAGCGCGAGATCAACGCCGCGGTGAGCCGCTTCGATGCCGGCGGCGACTGGACCACCTCGCTGTCTCCCGCCGACCTCGTGCTGTCGCCCGCCGCCTGCTATCCGGTCTATCCGATTGCGGCGAGCCGCGGGCCGTTGCCGAAGGGCGGCCTGCGCTTCGACGTTGCCGCCGACTGCTTCCGCCGCGAGCCGTCGAAGCATCTCGACCGGCTGCAATCGTTCCGGATGCGCGAATATGTCTGCATCGGCAGCCCCGACGACGTCGCCGATTTCCGCGAGCGCTGGATGGTGCGCGCGCAGAAGATCGCGACCGACCTCGGCCTGACCTTCCGCGTCGACTATGCCAGCGATCCCTTCTTCGGCCGCGTCGGCCAGATGAAGGCGGTGAGCCAGAAGCAGCAGCAGCTCAAGTTCGAGCTGCTCATTCCGCTGCGCTCGGAAGAGCAGCCGACCGCCTGCATGAGCTTCAACTATCACCGCGAGCATTTCGGCACGACCTGGGGAATTCAGGATGCCGGCGGCGAGCCGGCCCACACCGGCTGCGTCGCCTTCGGCATGGACCGGCTGGCTGTCGCCATGTTCCACACCCACGGCACCGACCTTTCCGCCTGGCCCGCCAGGGTGCGGGACGTCCTGGGCCTGCAGCCGCAGGTCACGGCCGACGCCCATGTCGAAGGCTGGCGCTAGCAGCATGATCCCGATCCGAAGGACCGAGTCAGCGAAAAGTGCGAAGCGGTCTTCCGAAAACATGCTGAAGCAATAGACCAAACGAGGCCTGTCATTTCCACGGGTAAGACGAGCGTGATTCACACCAAGGTGCGATGCCGCGAGATCACCGAGTCCGACGCCGAAGCGGTCGCGGACCTGCTGACGCGCGGCTTCGTCGGCCGCTCGCGGAACTATTGGATTCAGGGTCTGCGCCGGCAGGCCTTCCGGTCTGTCCCGGAGGGCTATCCGCGCTTCGGCTACATGCTCGAGAGTGACGGCACGCCGGTCGGCGTGCTGCTGCTGATCTACACGGCGCGGAAGGACGGCGCGGAGACCGCCATCCAGTGCAATCTGTCGAGCTGGTATGTCGATCCGGCCTACCGCAACTATGCCCCACTGCTGACCAAGATCGCGCAGCGGCACAAGGACGTGACCTATTTCAACATCAGCCCGGCGCCGTGGACCTGGCCGATCATCGAGACGCAGGGCTTTCGCGCCTATTGCCGCGGCATATTCTTCTCGGTGCCTGCCCTGGCGCGCCCCCCGCGCTGGAGCGAGATCGAGGTCATCTCGCCTCACGCCAAGACGATCGAGGGGCTTTCCGAAGCCGAGACCGAGCTTCTGACGCGGCATGCGCGCTACAATTGCCTCAGCCTCGTCTGCCGCACACCGAAGGGAACATTCCCCTTCATCCTGCAACCGGTCCGCATCCGCCGCGGCTTCCTTGCGCCCCCGGCGATGAAGCTGATCTATTGCCGGAACGCCGCGGAATACGCCGCCTGCGCAGGCCGCATCGGCCGGCTGCTGCTTCGGCTCGGCAAGATCGCGGTGGCGATCGATTCCAATGGGCCGATTCCCGGCCTTGTAGGTATTTATACCGAGCGGCGCGGTCGCAAATACTTCAAGGGCCCGCACCGGCCGCAGCTCGGCGATCTCACCGACACGGAACTCGTGTTGTACGGACCGTAATAGGACCCGCAGCCAGCATTCCAGCACCGTCATCCTGAGGTGCTCGCCGCGCGCAGCGTGGTGAGCCTCGAAGGATGAACGGCCGGGATGCAGCCGGGCCGTCGTCCTTCGAGGCCTTCTTCGCTCCGGCACCTCAGGACGACGGTGAAAGGGTCGGGGCCTGGGATTGGGCCCCACCGTGCAGATCGCGACACACACATCTCTCCGTCGCCAGTCACCCTCCGTAAACTACTGCGCTTAAGGGAATTTTCCGGCCTCTTCGCTACCCTCGGTGGCTGAATTAGGTTGCGTTAAGTCTATTGCTCGCCGAGATCCCGCCGATCCCATGATTTCGACCCGCGACAACGAGCTTGGTGCACGCCGCGAGCAGGGCCCGGAGGCCCTGGTCGCGCTGAGCCAGCTTGCGCTCGACCACATGGAACAGGGTGTCTGCGTCTACGATGCCGACAACCGGATCGTGCTGGTCAACCAGCGTTATTTGAGCCTGTTCAACATGTCGGCCGAGATCGTGCGGATCGGCACGAGCTATCGCGACGTGCTCGCTCACAGCGCCTCGCTCGGCAACTTCCCGGTGAGCGAGATCGAGACGCTCTACACCAGGCGCGTGGAGCAGATCGCAGGGGGAAAGCCGTTCCGGACCGAGCAGCAGCTTGCGACCGGCCTCGTCATGTCGCTCGAACTGAAACCGCTTCCCGGCGGCGGCTGGATGACGATCTGCGACGATGTCAGCCGCCTCGCCCGGCTCGAGGCGGAATTGCGCGTGCAGACCGAGCGCAGCCAGCACGCGCTCTCCAACATGTCGCACGGCCTCATCATGTACGATGCCGACAGCCGTGTCGTCGTCTGCAACGAACGGTTCCTGAACCTCTACAATCTCGACCCCGAGATCGTGAAGCCTGGGGTCTCGCATTGCACGGTGATCGACCATTGGGTGTCACGCGGCAATTTGCCGGGCATGGCGGCCGACGAATTCCAGAACTCCAGGTTGGAGGACGTGCGGGCCAGAAAGGCGAAATCCCTGCTGGTGATGCGTTATGACGGACGCATGGTGCAGGCGGTCTCCCGCTTCCTGCCCGACGGCGGCTGGGTGACCGTGCATGAGGACGTCACGGAGCGGCTGCAATACGAGGAAACGCTGAGGCAGCAGAACTTCATCCTCGATGCGGCGCTGGAGAATATGGCGCATGGGCTTGCCTTCTACGACAGCGACATGCGCCTTCGCGTCTGCAACACCACCTACCGCAAGATCTACCGGCTGTCCCCGGAGGAGACCAGGCCCGGCACGCATCTCGCCGAGCTGATCGAGCGCTCGATGACGAACGGCGCGTTCTCTTCCGAATACAGCCCGCAACAGCTGCTGGAAGCCGCCAGTGCGAGGATCGCCAATCACGACGCCTCCCCAATGCGCCGACGGATGTCGAACGACACCGTGATTTCGGTCAGGTACTGCGCTCTGGCCCAGGGCGGCTTCGTCGCCACTTACGAGGACATCACCGAACGCGAGCATGCGATCGAGGAGCTGAGCGAGCAGTATCGCCGCTTCGACGCGGCGCTGAACAACATGAGCCAGGGCCTGTGCATGCTCGATGCGAGCCTGCGCGTCATCGTGTGCAATCGCCGCTACATCGAGATGTACGGCCTGTCGCCGGATGTCGTGAAGCCCGGCATCTCGATGCGCGAGATCATGGAGCATAGCTGCGAGCTCGGCATCCATCAGAACACCACAGCCGCGCGGCTCTATGCCGACTACGTCGAGCGGCTGCGCGAGGGCGAGCATACGCTGCACCGCCATTTGAGCGACGGCCGCATCATCAAGCTCAATCACAAGCGGATGGAGCATGGCGGCTGGGTCGTCACCTACGAGGACGTCACCGAGCGCCACAAGGCCCAGGCGCGCGTCGCGCACATGGCCCGGCACGATTCGTTGACCGACCTGCCCAACCGCACGCTGTTCCGCGAGAAAATGGGCGAGGGACTGAACCAGGTCGCGATCGCCGGCGGCGCCATGGCCGTGCTGTGCTTCGACCTCGACAATTTCAAGACCGTCAATGACCGCCTCGGCCACGCCGCCGGCGACCGGCTGCTGCGCTGGGTCGCCGCGCGACTGAAGGAGAATGTCGGCGAGCACGACACCGTCGCGCGCCTCGGCGGCGACGAGTTCGCCGTCCTCCAGCGCGGCCCGCAGCCGCAATCGGCGGAAAAGCTGGCCCGGCGCCTGGTCGAGGTCATCGGTCATCCGCCGCCGCTGGAAAGCCAGTCGATCCATGTCGGCGTCTCCGTTGGCATCGCGATCGCGCCCGACCACGGGCTCGATGCCGACGAGTTGATGAAATGCGCCGATCTTGCGCTGTACCAGGCCAAGGCCAAGGGGCGCGGCGCCTTTCAGCTGTTCGAGCCCGAGATGGAGGAAGAGGCGCGCAGCCGGCACGCGCTGGAGCACGATCTGCGCGGCGCGCCCGAGGCGCGTGAATTCCATCTGGTGTTCCAGCCGCAGGTGCGGCTCGATTCGTCCGAGCTCACCGGGTTCGAGGCGCTGCTGCGCTGGAAACATCCCTCGCGCGGCTTCGTCTCGCCGGCCGAGTTCATTCCGATCGCCGAAGAGACCGGGTTGATCGTTCCGATCGGCGAATGGGTGCTGCGCAGCGCCTGTGCGACCGCCGTGTCCTGGCCAAATGTCACCGTCGCGGTAAACCTGTCGCCGGTGCAGTTCCGCTCGCGCGGGCTGGTGGCAATGGTCACGAGCGCACTTGCCGAAGCCGGCCTGCCGCCGCAACGGCTCGAGCTCGAGGTCACCGAAACGGCGCTGCTCGACGACAGCGAGGCGACGATCGAGATCCTGCACCAGCTTCGCGCGCTAGGGGTGCGCGTCAGCCTCGACGATTTCGGCGTCGGCTATTCCTCGCTGAGCTATTTGCGCAAATTTCCATTCGACCGCATCAAGATCGATCGCTCTTTCGTCGGCACGCTCGGCGAAAGCCCGGAGAGCGTTGCCATCGTCCGCACCATCGCGAGCCTCGGCTCCGTGCTCGGCGTCGAGACGACCGCGGAGGGTGTGGAGACCGAGGAGCAACTCGACTTCGTCCGCGAATGCGGCTGCACCGCCGTGCAGGGCTATTATTTCGGCAGGCCGTGCCCCGCATCGGAGGTCGGCCGCACCATCGAAACGCTGAGCACGGTCCGGCGCGTGGCATAACGGCTTCGGCTCCCTCAAATTCCGCCTCTCGGCACACGACCAAACGACGAATTGTCGCATGTGCCGCCTCAAGAGGGATTGCCGCACCGCCCGGCGCCCGCAGTCCGCGCAACGCGCTTTTCTTCTCCCTCGATTTCAGGAACAATCGCCTCGCAAGAACGAAAGACGGCGGCCCGCGAAGAGGCCGCCGCGAGGGAGGAGTTTCGATGCCGCGATACGGGCTGAAGACGATCGCATTTGCCGCGATGCATGCTGTCATGGGCGCATTGCTCTCGACTGCCGCCAGTGCGCAGGACTATCCCAGCAAGCCGATCACGCTGATCGTGCCGTGGCCGGCCGGCGGATCGACCGATATCTCGATGCGCGCCATCGCCGACAGCGCCTCGAAGGTGCTGGGGCAGCCGATCGTGATCGACAACAAGGCCGGCGGCGGCGGCACGGTGGGACCTGCGACCATGGCGGCGGCCGCGAAGCCGGACGGCTACACCATCGCACAGATCCCGATCACCGTCTTCCGCCTGCCCTTGATGCAGGAAGTGTCGTGGGATCCGGCCAAGGATTTCAGCTACATCATCCATCTCACCGGCTACACCTTCGGCGTGACCACCAGCGCGGAGTCGCAGTTCAAGAGCTGGAAGGACGTGGTGGAGTTCGCAAAGGCGAACCCGGGCAAGGTGACCTATGCCACGCCTGGCGCCGGCACCTCGCTGCATATCGGCATGGAGCAGATCGCCGCGATGTCCGGCATCAAGCTGACGCAAGTCCCTTTCAAGGGCGGCGCGGAGACCAACGCTGCGGTGCTGGGACAGCACACCATGCTTCAGGCTGATTCCACGGGATGGCGGCCGCTGGTCGACGCCGGCAAGCTGCGGCTGCTGATGGTGTGGACCGGTGCACGCTCGCCGAACTATCCCGACGCGCCGACGCTGAAGGAGCTCGGCTATCCCATGGTCTACGATTCCCCGTTCGGCATCGCCGGCCCGAAAGGCATGGATCCAAAGATCGTCGCCAAGCTGCACGATGCCTTCAAGAAGGCGGTCGAGGACCCGGCGGTCGTCGCGACACTCGCCAAATACGACATGGTGCCGAACTACAAGAATACCGAGGACTACAAGAAGTTCGTCGTCGAGGTCACGGAGTCCGAGCGCAAGGTGATCGAGACCCTCGGGCTCGCGAAGAAGTAGGGCTGAGCCAGTTCCGTGCCTCGGACGCGGTGCAGCGCTTCTTCAGCGGTGCACCGCAGAGCCGGGACCCACCTTTTGCCACGAACCTATGGGCCCCGGCTCTGCAGCGCACCGCTTCGCGCTGCGCAGCGTCCGGGGAACGGCCGAGAGAGCGCCGATGAACAACCAAACCAACGTCAAGCTCCGCCTCAGCAACTCCGAGCTCTGGGGCGGGCTGATCGGGCTCGCGCTCGGCGGCTTCGTGATCTGGTCCGGCATGAAGCTCAAGCTCGGCACCATCAACGATCCCGGCTCCGGCTATGTGCTATTCTACACGGGCATCCTGATGTGCGTGTTCGCAGGCGCCATCATCGTTTCGGCCGTCACCGAGGGCGCCCCGACGCTGGCCTCGCGCTGGGAGAACGTGCGCTGGAGCAAGCCGCTCCTGCTGACCGCCTGTCTCGTGGCATTCTCCATTGCACTGGAACCACTCGGCTTCCTGCTGTCGTCGATCCCCTTGGTGCTGCTGCTGTTGCGGCTGATCGATCCCGTTCGCTGGACGCTGGCGATCCCGATCGCCGTGCTGGTGCCATCGGGCATGTGGTGGGTGCTCAAGCGGCTGCTGTTGATCCAGCTGCCCTCTGGCCTGTTCGGAATCGGTTGACCCCATGGATACGCTTGTCAATGTCGCCCATGGCTTCGGCGTCGCGCTGCTGCCGATCAACCTGCTCTATTGCTTCATCGGCGTCTTCATCGGCACGCTGGTCGGTGTGCTGCCGGGCATCGGGCCGATCTCGGCGATGTCGCTGCTGCTGCCCGTGACGCTGTCGGGCACGCCGGAATCCGGCATCATCATGATGGCCGGCATCTATTACGGCTCGATGTATGGCGGCTCGACCACCTCGATCCTGGTCAACATTCCCGGCGAGGCAGCTTCCGTCGTCACCTGCATCGACGGCCACCAGATGGCGAAGCAGGGACGCGCTGGCCCTGCACTCGGCATTTCCGCCTTCGGCTCCTTCATTGCCGGCACGTTCGCGCTGATCGCCTTGATGCTGGTCGCGCCGAAGCTTGCCAGCGTCGCCATCGCGTTCGGCCCGGCCGAATATTTCAGCCTGATGGTGCTCGGCCTCGTGGTGCTCACCTTCCTCACCCAGGGTTCGATGCCGAAAGCATTGCTGATGGCGTGCATCGGCGTCGTGCTCGGATTGATCGGGCTCGACAGCATCACGGCACAGCCGCGTCTGACCTTCGGCCGCATGGAGCTGATCGACGGCATCGGGCTCGTGCCTGTCGTGATGGGCCTGTTCGGCGTTGCCGAGGTACTGCTCAACACCGAGCAGGCGATCAAGCGCGACATCATCAACACCAGGATCACCCATCTCTTGCCCACCAGGGAGGACTGGAAGGCGAGTGCAGGTCCGGTCGGCCGCGGCACCATCCTCGGCTTCTTCCTGGGCATTCTGCCGGGCGGCGGCGCGGTCGTGGCGTCCTTCGCCTCCTACGCGCTGGAGAAGCGGCTATCGAAGACGCCCGAGCGTTTCGGCCATGGCGCGATCGAAGGCGTTGCGGGGCCGGAATCGGCGAACAACGCCGCGGCGGGCGGCGCATTCATTCCGCTGATGACGCTCGGCATTCCGCCGAACGTGGTGATGGCGCTGCTGCTCGGCGCGTTCGTCATTCACGGTCTGCAGCCGGGGCCGCTGCTGATCACGCAAAACCCCGGCCTGTTCTGGGGCATCGTCGCCAGCATGTATATCGGCAACGTCATGCTGCTGATCCTGAACCTGCCGATGATCGGCATGTGGGTGCAACTGCTCAAGCTGCCCTACAACATCCTGTTTCCCCTGATCATCCTGTTCACGATCCTGGGCGTCTACTGCTCCAGCAACAACGTGTTCGATGTCTATGTGATGATCGCGTTCGGCATCATCGGCTATTTCATGCGCAAGCTCGGCTACGAGCCGGCACCGCTGGTGCTGGCCTTCGTGCTGGGACCGATGATGGAGAACAATCTGCGCAAGTCGCTGATCCTGTCGCAGGGCGACCTCTGGACCTTTTTGCAGCGGCCGATCTCCGCGGTGTGCCTGGCATTCGCAATGGTGCTGCTGATCGCGCCGCTATTGCCGTCGCTACGCAAGAAGCGCGAGCTGGTGGCGCTGGATGAGGGAGCGTGAAGGCTTCGTAGGATGGGCAAAGCGAAGCGTGCCCACCATTCGCGCCGAATTGTTGGAGAGATGGTGGGCACGGCGCAAGTGCGCCTTTGCCCACCCTACGAGATCTCAGCTCGCTGCAGGCAGCGCGTTATCCGGCGGGGCGCCCCACGGGCGTTCCGCTGATGCCAGCCCGATCAACCTGCCCTGGATGTAGTCGCAGCCCCAGTCGCGCAGCATGTTGGCGGCCTCCTCGTCCTGCACCCATTCGGCCACCGTCTTGATGTCGAGGCGGCGGGCGAGATCGATCAGGGTCTGCACGAAGGCGCGATCGTCGGCGGAATGTGTGATGTTCTGCACGAACGCACCGTCGATCTTGACGATGTCGACGCCGAGCTTGCGCAAGTTTCGGAACGAGGTATAGCCGGCGCCGAAGTCGTCGATAGCGATGCGGCTGCCGAAATGCTTGAGGCGGCCGACGAAGGCGCGGACGTCATCGATGTCCTGGATCGCGACCGTCTCGGTGATCTCGACGATCAGCCGCTCGGCAACACCCGGATGGGCCTGCATCAGCGATTCGATTCCCGCCCACCAGTCCGGATCCATGGTGGTATCGGGCGAGATGTTGAGGCTGAGGCAGATGTCGGGCGCGGCGGCGAGCTCGGCGACCACGAGCTCGAGCACGCGGTGATCGACCAGGCGAATGAGGCCGAGCCGCTCGGCGACTGGCACGATGTCGGGCGCGAGCAGCACCTGACCGTCGCCCTGGTCCATCCGCACCAGGCATTCATGGAATGCGCGCTCGCGCGAGCCGGCCGACACCACCGGCTCATAGGCGAGCTTGATGCGGCGCTCGTTCAGTGCGGTGACGATCTCGTCGGTGACGCGGATGTTGACGCGGCGCTGCGCATCGCGTGTGGCATCCGGACGCCATGCCGCGAACGAGCCGACGCGGCGGCGCTTGGCGGCATCCAGCGTCTCATGGGCGCGGTTGACGGCCTCGTCGGTGTTGCGGGCATAGCGCGGTACGCTGACCGCGCCGATCGAGGCGGTGACCGAGACCGGACCGGATTTGGTCGGCACCACCTCGTCACGGATGCCGGCAAGGAAACGCTCGGCGGCGACATTCATGTCATCGACGGTGCAGTTCTTCAGGATCAGGCCGAACTTGTTGCCGGAGAAGCGGCCGAGCACGTCGCCGCCACGCAGGCGCGAGCGGATGCGCTTGGCGACGTCGAGGATCACGGCGTCGGCAACGTCGAAGCCGAAGGCGTCGTTGACGCGGGCGAGATGGTCGATGCCGACCAGCATGAAGGCCGCGGTCGAGCGGAAGCGGGTCGTCTCCTCGATCGCCTCGGCCAGCGCGGCAATCAGATGAGAGCGATTGAGCTCGCCGGTCAGCGGATCGAGCCGGGCCAGCTTGGTCAGCTCCTCGTCGCGGGCGTGGCGTTCATTGTTGATTCGGACCGAGCCGATCGCGCGCACCGGGCGGCCGTCGGGGCCGGCGAACCAGCGGCCGGTCTCCTCGATCCAGATCACGGGATCGGCGGCGCTCATGCGCACGCCGTACTCGACCCGGTAGGGCGTGCCGTCGGCACCATGCACGGCATAGGCTTGCGCCAGCGCGGCGGTCCGCAGCGATGGCGCGGGCTCGATCAGCTTGGCAAATTCGGCGCCCGTCGCCAGCCGCTCGGCGGGAATGCCGGGAAAGACGCTGGCGACCTGGTCGCCCCAGACCATCGCGTCACTGCCGATATCCCAGGCAAATACGGCCTGGCCGAGGGCGGCCAGGATGTCGGAGGCTTGCGGTAATGCGGGGGTCAAAATCGCCTCGTTTCGGGACAGCGGGAAAGTCCTGAGCTGACACAGGATAGAGCCAGATTCGTCCCCAACCCTAGGCAAAGTTGATAAACAATTTGGAAACCACGTTTCTACAGGCCGGGGGAACCAAACCGGCCCATCCGGCATAGGCCTTGCGAGTACTGACACGCACCCGGCACCAGCGTCCCGAGACGCGACAGGCTCTGCCGGATCAACGGTGATGGCGATGTTGAGTACCGATCGATCGGACGCGGCGGACAACGGCACGGGCACGGCCCTGGTGCCGGTGCTTCCGATTTTGCAATGGGTCCACAAGACGCCGTTGCCGCGCCCCGATCCGAGCTTCGTCGCCCAGTTGATCGCGAATGCCGAACATCTGCCCCAGGCGAGCCGGCTGCGTCGCGCCTCTTCCGAAGATGCGCAGACGGCCTATGGCGGCAAGCGCCCGCTGCAGAGCGTCAGCGCGCGCACGCGGCAGGTGGCTTGAGATCGATCAGCGCGGCGGCGTGTCGGGGGACGGAGACGTGCCGTCGCCCGGCTGCAAATGCGGCGAGGGGACTTCCGGCGAGGGCGTGCTCTGCACCGGCTTCGGCGCGGGAGGATCCATCAGCACGGATTCGGCGACCGACTGTGCCGAGGGCGCGGGCGGTGCTGCGAGCGGCGAGGACACCGGCTCGAACTTGGGCTCGGCCACGGCATCTCCCGCCGGAGCTTCCACCTGACGCTTGGCCTTGCGTGGCGCCGGCACCGTTGTCTCGGCGACATAGGTGACGCGGCGGCGCGTGCGCTGGGCAATGCCGCCGAGGAAATCCGCCATCGCGAGCAGCACCAGCAGGAAAAAGGTCGAGTTGCCAAATTTGGGCCACATCACGAATTCGGCAGCGGCCGCGCCGAACAGGATCAGTGACAGCAGATGATCCATCAGGAATTTCGAGCCGGGCCGCGCGCCCTTAACCACTTCGAGCAGCAGCAGCACGATACCGAGCGCCAGCATCACGTCGGCGAGCGTGACCGGCCAGGTCTCGCCTGACACCATCGGCACCTTGAACAGCACATCCGTGAAGGACACGCTCGGCATCAGGAAGGCGATGATGTTGTAGACCGCGAGCGGAATCAGAAGCAGCGGGAAACCGACCATCGGCGAAATGCCTTCTCGATCAAGATATCCAGACAGGACAATGCGGCGGCGAAGCATTAGCTCCGCCGCCGTCACTGTCATATCTCATGGGTTGGCCGAAATCAGGCAGGCCCGATTATCCTGCCTGGAGAAAGGTCCTTAACTCAGGACTCTTTCTTCTTCAGGACCTGACGGCCCTTGTACATGCCGGTCTTGAGGTCGAGATGGTGCGGACGACGGAGCTCGCCAGAGTCCTTGTCTTCCACATAGGTCGGCTTCTTGATGGCGTCTGCCGAGCGGCGCATGCCACGGCGCGACGGCGAGGTTTTTCTTCTCGGAACGGCCATTTCAATATCCTCTAGGGATTGGTGTTATCAGGGCATCGTCCGCGAGGGACGGCTCAGCACCCGCAATCCGAGGCGAGCTGAATGCCGATCAAGGCCGCGCTTATAGAGGAAGGCTGGCCGCAAAGCTAGGCTCTTGGGCCGGAAAATACGCCCGGAAAGGGCCCAAAATCAGCGATTTTCCCGCCAGCAGGTCGTAAGCGAAGAGGCCTGCGCCCTTGCCACATAGGTCCCGGCCAGCCGCCGGACGCCCGGACCGGGGGTTTTAGCGCTGCGTTTGACCGGATTCGGCAGGATCGAGGCCAGAAGGGCCGCCTCCCGGGGGGAGAGGCCGGCGGCCGATTTGCCGAAGGCATAGGCGCTGGCCGCCCCCACCCCGAACTGGCCCTGCGGGCCGAGCTCGGCGATGTTGAGGTAAATCTCCAGGATCCGCGACTTGGGCAGGACGAGATCGATCCAGAGCGCCAGCGGGAGTTCGAGTGCCTTGCGGACAAAATCCCGGCCCTGCCAGAGGAACAGATTCTTCGCGACCTGCTGGGTGATCGTGGAGGCGCCCCGGAACGGCATACCATCCTCCTGCGCGTCGTCGATCGCCTCGCGTAGCGCGCCCCAATCGATGCCGTGATGCTTGCAGAAATGGGCATCCTCGGCCGCAACCACCGATCGCGGCAGCGAGGGCGACATCGCCGCCAGATCGATCCATTCCCGCTGCATCGGCGCGCCGCGAAGCGAGCGCCACGCCATCAGCGTCGAAACCGGATGGCCGGTGCGGTAGAACGGCGCGATCACATAGGGCGCGAGAATGACGACCGCGAGCGCTACCAGCAGGATTTTGACGATGCGCAAATCGACCTTTCCGGCACGGAACGAAACGCGGCCACGGCTCTCCCCATTAAGTCTGTGATAATCCGGGCCTTTTCCAGCACTTTTTAGGCCTTCCAAACGATTGACTGGGGCGGGCGCATAAAGGATTGTCCCGCCGAATTTTAGTTCTGGAGCCCTTCTTGATGACCGGCACGTCCCCGTCCGATTTCGCCAAGCGTCTGGACAAGACCGCTGATGACACCGAGGCCCTGCTCGGGCGCCTGTTGTCGGACGACATCCTGCACGATGAGATCGCCCGGCCCAAGCGACTGATGGACGCAATGCGCTATTCGAGCCTGAACGGCGGCAAGCGTCTGCGCCCGTTCCTGGTGGTCGAGAGCGCGGCTGTGTTCGGTGTTCCCCGTGAAGCCGCACTGCTGGTCGGCGCCGCGCTCGAATGCATCCACTGCTATTCGCTGATCCATGACGATCTGCCCGCCATGGACAATTCCGACCTGCGCCGCGGCCGCCCGACCTTGCACAAGCAGACCGATGACGCCACCGCGATCCTCGCCGGCGACGGCCTCTTGACGCTCGCCTTCGACATCGTCACCCGCGACGAGATCCATCGCGACGCCAATGTGCGGCTACTGCTGACACGCGCGCTGGCGCGCTGCGCCGGCATCGGCGGCATGGTCGGCGGCCAGATCCTCGATCTCGCCGGCGAAGGCCGCTTCGGCGGCAACGAGCCGATCGATGTCGCCCGCATTCAGCAGATGAAGACCGGCGCACTGCTGCGTTACGGCTGCATCGCCGGCGCGATCCTCGGCCAGGCCACGAAAAAGGAATATCAGGCGCTCGACGATTACGGCCGCGCGCTCGGCGAAGCCTTCCAGATCGCCGACGATCTGCTCGACGTCGAAGGCGATGCGGCTGCGCTCGGCAAGCCGGCCGGCGCCGATGCCGCACTCGGCAAGACCACCTTCGTCACCCAGCTCGGCATCGAAGGCGCCAAGCAGCGCGTGCGCGACCTGCTCGCGCGGGCCGACAGCGCGGTCTCGATCTTCGGTGAGCGCGCCGCCGTGCTGCAAGCGGCCGCGCGCTTCGTCGCCGAGCGGAAGAGCTGACACGCATCGATGGCGGCCGAGGGCAAAGAAGACCCCGTCCTCGCCCGCTTCCGCCAGATGTCGCGGCCGATGCGGCTGATCTATGCGCGGCCGCGGACATTCATCGCGCTCGCGGCTGGCGTCCTGGTCTGCCTGCTCTTGCCGGGCTCACACCGGCTGGTGACACGGCTCCTGTTCGGCTGGGATGCACTGATCGCGGTCTATCTCGTGCTGGTCTACGCAATGATGCTTTGCAACGACCATCAGCACATCCGCCGCGCCGCCGCGATGCAGGACGACGGCCGTTTCGTGATCCTGCTGGTGACGGCGATCGGCGCCTTCGCCAGCATCGCCGCGATCGTCTCGGAACTCGGCACACCGCACCGGGGCGTGTTGGAGCTGACCATCGCAATCAGCACCATCGCGCTGTCATGGGCCGCCGTGCACACGACCTTCGCGCTGCATTACGCGCATGATTTTTATCGGAGCGCCAAGCCGGGCGGCCTGCAGTTTCCGAGCGGCGACAAGGAAGACCACGCCGACTATTGGGACTTCGTCTATTTCTCGTTCGTGATCGGCATGACCGCGCAGGTCTCCGACGTCGGCATTACCGACAAGACGATCCGCCGCACGGCCACGGCGCACGGGATCGTGTCGTTCATCTACAACACGGCCTTGCTGGCACTGACGGTCAACATCGCGGCGAGTGCGATTGCGACCTGACGTCGTCCCGGCCTTTTGGGACGACGATCTGGATCATGCGCACCCTCAACGACACACTTCGGCATTGGCGTCGTTGCCGGGGCCGCCGCCGCCGCGATATTCGAGGTGACAACCGCGGCTGACCGGGCGGCAGCCAGTGCTATTGCAGATGACTTGCCCGCCACCTGCGGCGCGACCGGCGCCCGTGGCAGCCGCAATGCCGGCTGCGGCACCCAGGCCGTCCGCAGCTCCGACAGCCGCACCGCCGGCCTGGCGACGCTGCCGCGCCGGACGATCCTCGCTGTCGTCGCGCCGCGAGGTTGCGGGCTTGGAAGCTGCGGGCTTGGAAGCCGTGGGCTTGGCGGCGCGCTTCTTCTCGCACTCATTGTCGTCGTTCAGCGCATAACCGTCGCCGCAGACGATCCTGGTGCACTTGTCGCCATCGGCCTTGAAGCCGTGCTCGCAGACCAGCGGGCAGACGCGCGACGGCTTGGCCTTGACCGCATCCAGCGCGTCAGTGCTCGCTACCTTCACGTCGAGCTTGGTGCCGGCATAGCGGTTGAACTGCGACAGCGAGCGTTGCGAGGACGTACTCCAAGTGCCATCGGCAGCGCCCGAGAAGCAGCCAACGCGGCCGAGCTCGGTCTGCACCGAGCGGCTGAGATCGGCCGGCGCGGTCGCCGGCGTCAGGGTGGCAACATTGGTGCCTGCAGGGCTCGCCGTGCTGGCCGGCGCCGCGCTCGGGGCCGCAGCGGCGAGGTTGACGCGCTGCTGCTCGGCGGCAGCTGCCTGCTGCTGCGCCTGCTCCTTGGCCTTCTGCGCGGCGAGCTGCGCCTGCTCGGCGGCCTTCGCATCGGCCGCGGCCTTGGCCTGTGCATCCTTCTGCGCGCCAAGCGCGGCGAGACGATCACGTTCCGCCTCGGCCTGTTTCGCCTTCTCGGTGGCAGCCGCATGGGCCTGCTCGGCACCAATTTTCTCGACCTGAAGCTTGGCGAGGCTGGCATAGAAGCCATCGGGATGCTGGGCGAGGAAGGCGGCCCACGCCGCCTTGTTACCGACCTGGAGGGCGAGCTCGTAATCGCGGCGGATGTCGGCCTGCGGGTTCGGTGCAGGCGCAACTGTTGCTGCGGCCGTCACCTTGACCGGAACCAGCGGCACGTCCTCACCACCGAGCGAGCCGTAGACGAACGGCTCCTGTTTGTTACCGGTCGACTTGAGCACGTCGTCGCGCACGAAGCCGAAGGCGCGGCGGACGTCGAGGCCCGGCGTCGTCAGATGCTTCGACAGCGCGACCGTAAAGGGACTGTTGGCCCCGTCGCCGTCCTGGGCGGTGAAGCCGGCCTTCGCCGAATAGGCGATCAGCGTGTTGGGGCTGGTCGGCTCGACCTGGGCAAGCCCCCGGCCGATACCGCGCGCGGCCACCGTGCGCTTCATGGTCTTGCCGAACGGATTATCGCGGCAGGCGTCCAGGATCACCAGCCGAAGCTGTTTTGCCGGTTCGACGGCGACCAGGACGCGGTCGAGCGAGAGCGCCTCGTCGTAGACGTCGGTGTCGCGCTCGAGCTTGGCGTCGACGGGGATCAGATAATTCGAGCCCTCGACCTCGATGCCGTGACCGGCATAATAGACCACGGCGATGTCCGCATTGCGGGTCGCATCGGCAAACTCGCGCAGCACGCGCCGCGTATCCAGGGCCGACAGGTCGTGGCGGAAATCGACGCTGCTGAAACCGGCCTCCTTCAGCGTCTTCGCCATCACGGCACCGTCGTTGACGGGATTGGCGAGCGACGGCGCGTGCTGATAGGCCGAGTTGGCGATCACCAGCGCGACGCGGTTGCCGGCAAAGGCGGGATCCGTGCCGAACAGCAGCACGGCGGCGAGGAGGAGCGGGCAGAGTCTGAGCAGGTTGCGCATGACACAACTTCCGAAGTTCGGGACGTTTCGGTCCCCTTTGGACCGCTTTAGCAGGATCCGGTGCCGGCGCTTGTGATGGAGGTCACCAAGGCCGCTCCGGCGACAGCCCGAAGGACCCCCTTTGTTTGTCGCGCCAGCGCGGTCGTGGTTCGCCGAATTCCCTTAGGCATCACCGATATGCCCCCGATATTGCGGCAGATTGTCCGTAATGTCGTGCCAGGGCGCCTTCGAGGCCACGAAGATATGGGCATTCGGCCGGATCGAGGGGGCATCAACCAGGGTTCCCATGGCGACATGGACCCATTGTCCTTCACGCACCCGGGAATAAAGCAGCGAGCCGCACCGGGCACAATGGGCGTCATGGGTGGTGTCGTCGCCGAAAATCATCCGCAGATCTCCTCCCCGGACGATGCGAAGCTTGTCCTGCGCGATGCCGGCGAACGGCTTGAAGGCGGAGCCGGTGGTGCGACGGCAGTTCGAGCAGTGGCAGTTCATCGCATAGGAGAACGCGTCGACCACCTCAAAGCGCACGGCGCGGCAGTAGCATTCGCCGATCAGGATACGAGCGTTCGAAGTTTCTGATCCGGTCATTCCAACACCCTCGCGCTATTAGCGAGAGACACCCATAGCGCATTTCGACGTGTACGACTAAGTTCCGCCCAAGCCATCATTCAAAGGGATGACCCATGAGCCAGAACCGTTCGAGTGTCGAAGCCGTCGTGCAATCCTATTTCGACGGGCTCTACGAGGGCGACGCCGAGAAGCTCGGCACCATCTTCCATCCCTCCGCTGACTTGCGCTGGGTCGAGAAGGGCGAGCTCCAGGTCCTGACCGTGCCCGACTGGCTCGACCGCGTCCGCAAGCGTGCCTCCGCCAAGGCCGAAGGCAAGCCGCGCGAGGATTTCATCGTCACCATCGACCGTTCGGACGACAAGACCGCCTTCATCAAGGTCCGTTGCCAACTGCCTCCGCGTTTCTTCACCGATTATCTGGTGGCGATGAAGCTCGCCGACGGCTGGCAGATCGTGTCGAAGTCGTATCGGTATGACCTGAAGGAGTGAGGAGACAAAGCCTTCCACTGTCCGACTTGGGAGGCACTCTCTTCTTCTCTTCGTCAGTACGAGCCCAACTCTCGCCACACGTCATTGCGAGGAGCTCTTGCGACGAAGCAATGACGGCGCAAATAGCGCGTCCATTTCAACCCCACCTCCGGCTCCCCTGAAAGCCTGCGATGCCTCTCGACCGCCGTTCCCTGCTCGCCTCGCTCGCCTGGATGGCTGCGTCTCCGGCGCTTGCCGCGGAGGCGCCGCCCGAACTCGAATCCTATGAGCGCGAGAGCGGTGGTCGGATCGGGGTCTATGCAGAGAACCTCGCGACCGGCAAGAAGCTCGCCTGGCGCGCCGACGAGCGCTTCGTCATGTGCTCGACCTTCAAGGCCTCGCTCGCGGCCTGCGTGCTGGCCCGGGTCGATCGCGGCGAGGAGCAGCTTGCGGCGATGATTCCTTACAGCAAGGCCGACCTCTTGGACTACGCGCCGGTTGCCAAACAGAATCTTGCGGCCGGCGCGATGTCGGTCAGCGACATGTGCAAGGCGATCGTCGAGCTCAGCGACAATACCTGCGCCAATCTGCTGCTGGCGCGGATCGGCGGCCCCGCCACGCTCACCGCCTTCTGGCGATCGCTCGGCGACGGCATTTCGCGGCTCGACCACAACGAGCCCGAGCTGAACCGTTCGCCGCCCGGCGATCCCCTTGACACCACGACCCCAGCGGCGATGGCCGGCAATCTGCGGCGTCTGGTTACGGGTGAGGCGCTGTCGCCGGCCTCGCGTGCCCTGCTCACGGACTGGATGGTGAACTGCAAGACCGGCGCGAACCGGCTGCGCGGCGGCCTGCCCGCAGGCTGGACCATCGGCGACAAGACCGGCAACAACGGCAAGGATGCCTCGGGCGATATCGCGGTGGTCTGGCCCAAGTTCGACAACAAGCCCGGGGCGCCGATCCTGATCGCGGCCTATACCCAGGGCGGCACGCCGAATGCGGCGCAGATCGAAGCCGCCTTTGCACGCATCGGGCGGATGGTGGCCGAGCGGCTGGCGTAAGCCGCGCGCATTGACGGAGCAGTCGCTTCCGGGTCAAGACAGACCATCATGGAAGCGAAGTTTCAGACCTTTCTCATCCTGCTCGCCGTACTGGCAAGCGTGGCGCTGGCCGCACGCCGCTTCAACGTCGCCCCCGCCATCCTGCTGATGCTGGCCGGCGTCGGCCTCGCCTTCGTGCCCGGCATGCCTCCGGTGGAATTGCCGCCGGAACTGGTGCTGCTGATGGTGCTGCCGCCTTTGATCTACTCGGCGAGCGTCGCCATGAGCTGGCGCGAATTCAAGAACAATTTGCGCCCGATCGTGCTGCTCGCGGTCGGCGCGGTGATCTTCACCGCAGCAATGGTGGCGGCCGCCACGCATTATCTGATCGGCCTGCCCTGGACCATCGGCTTCCTGCTCGGGGCCATCGTCGCGCCGCCCGACGTGGTGGCTCCGCTCGCGATCGCACGCCGGCTCAACATGCCGCGCCGGCTCCTGGTCATCCTGGAGGGCGAAGGGCTCGCCAATGATGCCACTGCGCTGATCTTGTACCGCTTCGCGCTGGCCGCCATCATGGTCGGGCATTTCTCGCTGCCGCTCGCGGCCGGAGAATTCCTCCTCATCGTCGCCAGCGAGATCGCCTTCGGTATCGGCGTCGGCTGGCTCTCCCTTCGCTTCCGCAAATGGTCCGGGGATCCGCAGGTCGAGCTGACGCTGTCGCTGATCACCCCCTACGTGTCCTACTGGCTGCCCGAGCATCTCGGCGGCTCCGGGGTGATCGCGACGGTGGCCTGCGGTCTCTATGTGAGCTGGAACGGCCCGTTGCTGATCTCGTCGGCAACACGTCTCCAGGGCATCTTCTTCTGGGACCTCGTGATCTACCTGATCGAGGGCCTGCTGTTCCTGCTCACCGGCTTCCAGATGCGCGCGCTCTACGAGAAGTCGAAGGCATTCCCGCTCGACGACATTCTGATCGCGACCGCCGTGGTCGTGGTGATCGTCGTGGTCGCGCGCTTCGCCTGGCTCTATCCCGCAACCTATCTGCCGCGGATACTCAGCAGGTCGTTGCGCGCGCGCGATCCGTCGCCGCCCTGGCAGTGGCCGTTCGTGCTTGCCTTCACCGGCGTGCGCGGCGCGGTGTCGCTGGCGGCGGCGCTGGCGCTGCCGTTCACGCTGCCCGACGGCGAGGCGTTTCCGTATCGCGACCTGATCCTGTTCGTGGCCTTCGGCGTCATCTTCGTCACGCTGATCGGCGTCGGGCTGACACTGCCGCCGGTGGTGCGGTGGCTCGGCGTCGCCGAGGCCGGCCGTAACGAGCATGCCGCCGAGCACGAGGCCGAGATCGCCGCACGCCGCCAGGCGCTCGATGCAGCACTGAAATCACTCGACGCGCTCACCGAGCAGAAGGACGTTTCCGACGAGGTCATGCGGCTGCTGCGCGCCCGCCACGACATCCGTGTCAACCAGCTGCCTGATTCACTGGACCCCACCCACCACGACGTCTCTGCCGCCGGCACCGCGCTGACCCGCGACCTCATTGCCGCCGAACGAAAATTCATCCACGATCTCCTGCGCGACGGCCAGATCACCGACGAGACGCGCCGCCGGATCGAGCGCGATCTGGATCTGGAGGAAGCCAGCCTGGCGAATCGGGAGTATCGGCGGACGCCGCTGTAGGCGGCCCGTCATTGCGAGGAGCCCTTGCGACGAAGCAATCCAGACTGCCGCCGCGGAGAGATTCTGGATTGCTTCGCGGAGCTTGTCATCGGGCCGCTCTACGCGCGGATTCGGTGGCTTTCAATGGCGGCTGTTGAAGCAGCGGAGCAATCTACCGCCTTGCGCAAAAGTCTCCTATTGCCGCCGCCACGGCCGCGGCAATCGTCTCATGCCGCTCCGGCGAGTTCATCATCATCTCCTCGTCGCGGTTGATGATGGAGCCGGCCTCGAGCAGCACTGCGGCACTGCTTGTCCGCGAGAGGACGACGAGCCCGTCATAGCGGTAGACGCCGAAATCCTTGTCGAGCAACTGGCGCCGGTAACGGCCCATCAGCGGCAAGGTGTATTGACTGGCATAGCGCAGGCCTTGCTCTTTCAACTGTCTGCCGATCATCCGGGCCAGCATCAGGCTGGTGGCGAAATGCGAATTCTGTTGCGACACGAACAGCGAGTGCCCCGAAAAGCGGTCGCTGAAATAGCTCTTTGCGCCGTCGAATTCCCACGTCTCGAGCAGCTTGTCCGGCACCGAATCGTGATGGATCGACAGGAAGAGATCGGCCCGGCCGTCATTAGCGGCACTGACCCGCTTGAACAGGCTCGGCCGCGCCTTGCCGTCCGTGACGAGCAGGCGGGTTGCCGCAAAGCCTTCGGACTTGAGCTTGGCCGTGATGCGCTTTGCGAGAACGAAATTGAAGCCGAACTCCGGATCGTTGCGCGCGCTGAGTGCGCCGTAGGAGTCCGGCGTATGCCCGACATCCACGACGATCCGGAATTTCGGCATCTCACATTTGGCCGATGATTGCGGCTGCTTCGGCCCGGCCTTCGCAACCTTTCGCGCAGCAGCGGCCTCACTGCGACTGGCGGGCGCGAGCGACGACAGCAGGATCGCGGCGACAAGTCCCGCGAAGATGTTGCGCGATTGCCCCAAGCGTTACTCCGCTGCCGCGACGCGTGGCCGGCCAACGAAGCCCGCGACATCGCCGAATCGTTCGAGCATCACCGCGGGCAGATCCTTGGACTTGCCGGTGACGCAGGCGCCCAAGCGCAGATGCGAGGACGGCAGCAGCGCCATTTCAAGCTCGGGCATGCGGAGCATGGCTGATCCTCCCGATCTGTTTCGGGAAGATTGGCGCGAGAGTGCGAGGACGTCAACGCAAGAACGGCTGGCGTGTCCCGGCCGCGTCGCGGCATGAAATGACGCGACGCAGAGCCGGGACCCGGTCTGGCCGCAAAATAGGCCCCGGCTAGCGCATCACTACGTGCTTGCGCTGCGTCCGGGGCACGAGAGCAGCCTAAACCGGCCTCTCCCCCTTCACCGTCACCCGCGTGCCCGAGCGCGTATGCGGCCAGTAGTCCCACATCGCGCGGTGCTGGGTGCAGCGGTTGTCCCAGAAGGCGATGGCGTTCTCGGTCCAGCGGAAGCGGCACTGGAACAGCGGATTTTCGGCGTGCTGGTAGAGATAGGCGAGCATCGCATCGCTCTCGTCGCGCGGGATGCCGTTGATGTGGCGGGTGAAGCCGCGGTTGACGTAGAGCGCCTTCTTGCCCGTGACCGGATGCGTGCGCACCACGGGATGCTCGGCGTGCGGATAGGAGGGGCGGTCGGCGACACCATAGTTCGCGTAGAGCCCGCGATAGATCGGCTCGCCGTCATGCAGCGCCGTGAGCCCATCGAGATAGGTCTTCATGCGGTCCGACAGTGCTTCATAGGCCGCATACATGTTGGCGAACAGCGTATCGCCGCCGCGCGGCGGGCACTGCCTGATGTAGAGGATCGAGCCCATCGGCGGCTCGAGGTCGCATGACACGTCGGAATGCCAGCCCTCGCCGTTCGCGCGCGGCGAGTTCTTGTCGGCGTAGATCTTCATCAACGCAGGGTCTTCGTCCTCATGCGGCGCGGCGGGATGGAAATGCAGCTCGCCGAATTTGCGGCCGAAGGCGAGATGCTGCTGCGGCGTGATCTGCTGGTCGCGGAAGAAGATGACGAGGTTCTCGGCGAGCGCACGGTGGATCTCGTCCATCTGCCGGTTGGAGCGGGCATCGCCATCGACGAGCGAACCGATGTCGACGCCGGAGATTTCCGCACCGATGACGGGTGTGAGCTTTTCGACCGCGATCGTCTCGTAAGGTGCGCCGTCCTCGGCCGCGTGGCGGTAGCGCGGACCCTGCTTGCCGGCGAGTGAGCTCATGGCGTGTCTCCCGATCGTTGTTAGTTGGAGACATCGTAGGCCCCGAGAGCGCGGACGCAAAGAGTGGGAGCCTCGAGTGACGATTGACACACTTATGAAGCTTTAGTAGTGTTTTCGTCTATGGAGCCTTTGCGATGGGCAAATACGATCGACTCGGTGAATTTCTGAAGTCCCGACGGACCAAGGAAATCCCCATGACCTTCGCCGAAATCGAGCGGGTCATCGGAGACAAGCTCCCCCCTAACTCACCTCAATATCCGGCTTGGTGGAGCAACAATCCGACGAACAACGTCATGACCAAGGTATGGCTGGCCGCTGGATTTCGGACTGAACAGGTCGATACGAAAGCCCGCAAGGTCGTGTTTCGGCGGGTTGAGCCGAGTTCCGCGGAGCCGCCGCCCTCGCGCGCCAAGAAGACTGGCCGCCATCCGCTGTTCGGCGCACTCAAAGGATTGGCACATATCCCGTCGGGCGTGGACTTGACGGAGCCGGCAGACCCCGATTGGGGCAAAGTCTATGAGTGAGCCAGCGCCGCTCTTGCTCGATACGCATGCCGCGATTTGGATTGTTGAGGACAAGCCCATCGCCTCGGAAGCAAAGGAAGCGATCGAGGCCGCCTATCGGGCAGGAACCGCAGTCTTCGTGTCCGCGATTACCGCATGGGAAATAGGCTTGCTCGTTGCACGCAACCGGCTGGGCCTTTCCACAAGACCAGAGCGCTGGTTTCAGCGATTGCTTGCCGTCGAAGGAATACGGCTTGCCGAACTCACGCCCGATATCATGATCGCGTCGTCATTCCTGCCGGGTGAACCGCCACGCGACCCCGCGGATCGAATCATCATTGCGACCGCTCGCGATCTTGGCGCGAGCGTGATTACGCGGGATGGCCTGCTGCTCAGATATGGTGAGACAGGCCAAGTCAGCACGATTACATGCTGACCTGAAGAAATCACTCCGCCGCGGTCACCGGCACCTTGGCGCCCTGGCCGTAACGCTGCTCGATGTAGTCGATCACCAGCGCCTTGAAGTCGGCGGAGATGGTCGGCCCGCGCAGGGTGCGGAACTTCTTGCCGTCGACGAACACGGGCGCGGCCGGCGCTTCGCCGGTGCCGGGCAGCGAGATGCCGATATTGGCGTGCTTGGATTCGCCGGGACCGTTGACGATGCAGCCCATCACCGCGACGTTGAGCTCTTCGACGCCCGGATATTTCGTCTTCCAGGTCGGCATCTCGTCGCGGATGAAATCCTGGATCGAGCGCGCCAGCTCCTGGAATGTGGTCGAGGTGGTGCGGCCGCAGCCGGGGCACGCGGCAACCAGCGGCACGAAGGTGCGGAAGCCCATGGTCTGCAGCAGCTCCTGGCCGACCTGCACCTCGCGGGTGCGGTCGCCGCCGGGCTCCGGCGTCAGCGAGATGCGGATGGTGTCGCCGATGCCCTGCTGCAGCAGGATGCCCAGCGCGGCTGAGGAGGCGACGATACCCTTGGTGCCCATGCCGGCTTCGGTGAGACCGAGATGGATGGCGTAGTCGGAACGCGACGCGAGATCCTGATACACGGCGATGAGATCCTGCACCGCCGAGACCTTCGCGGAGAGGATGATGCGATCCTTGGGCATGCCGAGCTCTTCGGCGCGCGCGGCCGAGAGCAGCGCGGACTGCACCATGGCCTCGCGCGTCACGGCGCGCACGTCGCGCGGATTGGCCGAGGCGGCGTTCTCGTCCATCAGCTTGGTCAGCAGCTCCTGGTCGAGCGATCCCCAATTGGCGCCGATGCGGACCGGCTTGCTGTTCTTGTTGGCGATCTCGATGATGTCGGCGAACTGGGTGTCGCGCTTGTCCTTGAAGCCGACATTGCCGGGATTGATGCGGTACTTGGCGAGCGCCTCGGCGCAGGCCGGATAGGCCGCGAGCAGCTTGTGGCCGATATAGTGGAAGTCGCCGATCAGCGGCGTGGTGATACCGCGCTTGGCGAGGCCGTCGCGAATGTGCGGAACGGCGGCAGCGGCTTCCTCGCGGTCCACGGTGATGCGGACCATTTCGGAGCCGGCGCGCGCGAGCGCTGCGACCTGGGCAATGGTACCGTCGATGTCGGCGGTGTCGGTGTTGGTCATCGACTGCACGACGATCGGCGCACCGCCGCCGACGGCGACGTCACCGACCTTGACCTGGGTGGTATGATGGCGCGGCGCAGGCCCCGCGATGTCGGAATCGATGGTGGTTTCGGGCTTGTTCATGGGGTCCAAATATCAGGTTTTGGTGACGTTCAGCAATGCATCGCGCGGCGCCGTAGCGACTTGGCTCGGACGGTTAACCAGAAAAAGCCCAGCAATTACAAGGACGGCTGCCGCCCCGAAGGCCAGGCTTAGGGTGTCGTGCATGATGAAATAGCTACCCACCACGCCAAACAAAGGGGTGATGAAGGTAAAAGCCGACAATTTGCTGGCCGAGTAGGCCTTTACCAGGGCGAACCAAAGCGTGAACGTGGTTCCAACCACCCAGATCGCCTGGAAGGCCATCAGGCCGAGCGACAGCGGCGCCGGGGTGTGCGTGATGGTCTCGCCGAACAGCCAGGCCGCCAGCCCCAGGATCGGGATCGAGATCGCCACCTGATAACCCAGCGCCTTCTCGGGCGCGGCGAACCGCAACCTCGTGCCTTTGGCAACCAGTGTCGTCGCCGCCCACAGCGCGGCGCCACCGACGATCATGAGGTCGCCGAGCAGGACATGCGAATCGACATTGGGCTGCGGCACGCCGATCGCGAGGGCGACGCCGGCAAAGCTGATGGCAAGGCCCAGCCATTGCGAAGCGCCAAGCCGCTCGCCAAGCACCTGGTAGGACCCGAGCGCAACGAAGAACGGCGCAGTATAGAGGAACACCACCGCGCGCGAGGCTGAGGTAAGGCGCAGCCCCTGGAAGATCAGCACGAATTCGATGCCGAACATCAGCCCGGCAACCAGGCCCGGCTTCCACGTGTCGTCATTCTCGAAGAATTTGACGCCGCGAAGCGTGCCGATCAGGAACAGCACCGGCAGCGCACCGGCCGACCGGATCGTGGCCTGCAGCATCGGCGGAATGTCCGGCAGCACCAGCTTCACCGCGATCTGGTTGAACCCCCAGGTCAGGCACAGCATGAGCATCAGGGCGATGGCGCCGGCACTGAGGGGACGTGCGGCGGAATTTATGGCTTGTGGTGAGGACATCTCTTCCCGATTACCGGCTTTGCGCCGTTGTTGCTTTATGCAGCTTTCTGACAATGGGTGCAGACGCCCGTGATCTCCACCACCGACAATTTAGGCGCAAAGCCCGAGCTGCGCGCCGCGGCATTGAGGTCCCCGGCGAAGGAGGCCGACGGAATCTCGCCGACCAGGCCGCAGCGCTCGCAGATCAGGAACGCCACCGCCGAGGTCGCATCGTGGTCGTGAGCGGCACAGGCAAGGTAGGCATTGCGGCTTTCGATGCGGTGCACGAGGCCGTTGGCCATCAGGAAATCGAGCGCGCGATAAACCGTGATCGGCGCCGGCCGCGACATCGATTTGGCAAGCTCGTCGATCACCTCATAGGCGCCGAGCGGGCGGTGGCTGGAGAGCAGCGCTGCCAGCACGTGGCGGCGGATCGGCGTGAATTTCTGCGCGCGTTGCTCGCAGACCTCCTCGGCATGCGCCAGCGCGTCCGCGGTGCAGCGGCCATGATCGTGATCGGGCGCGGGAAATGCCGGCTTTGCGAGGGTCATGCGGCCATGTTCTAGCATTTGGGCCCGGGAACCCAAAGCACGACCCTGCGAACTTTTGCCAGCCATGCTCGCGTTGCGGGACAGCATCCTGTTAATCGGCCATGGAATAATCATAAGCTTGCTTATTATATCCGAAGCTTATGGAGACCAAGCTTATGACCCGCGGGTCCGTCGACCAGAACTTCCTTTTCACGCTCGGTGAGCTCTACCGCCTCTTGCGCGTCTATGCCGACAAGGAGGCATCGCGGTTCGGCATCACCCGCGCGCAATGGGCGGTGCTGGCCAAGGTCGAGCGCAGCGAGGGCATGAAGCAGTCGGAACTCGCCGAGCTGCTCGAGATGCAGCCGATCACGCTGACCCGCCTGATCGACAAGCTCTGCGACAGCGACTGGATCGAGCGCCGCAACGATCCTTCAGACCGCCGCGTCAAGCGGCTGTATCTGAAGAAGGCTGGCCGGCAATTGCTGGGCCGGATGAGCGGGCTGAAGTCCGAGCTGACGGCCAACGCGCTCGACAGCATCACGCCGGCGGACGCCCATCGTCTCCTGACCCAGCTCGAAACCATCAAGGAAAACGTGCGTACCGCGATCCAGACCAGCGGCGCGGAACAGGCGCGCAAGGAGCAGCGCTATGGCTGATCAAGTCCTCAAGTTCCAGCCCGAGCAGAAGACCGACAGCGGCAAACCCACCAGGAAAGCCGGCACCGATCCGCGCCGCCGCCTGGTCGCTGCCTTGCGGCGTTACCGCCGCTTCCTGCTCCTGGTCGTGCTGCCTGTCATCGCCGCCATCGGCGGCATCACCTTCTACCTGCATGGCGGCCGCTATGTCGGCACCGACGACGCCTATGTCGGCGCGCAGAAGGTGCTGGTGACACCCGACATCTCCGGCAAGATCCAGAAGGTCGTCGTGAAGGAAGGCCAGTCCGTCAAGCAGGGCGACGAGCTGTTCGAGATCGACCCCGCTCCGTTTCGCCACGCAGTGGACGAAGCCAAGGCGCAGCTCGCGCAGGCCCGCACGACCTACGACAACCTCGTCGCCAACATCAAGATCTATGGCGACATGCTGGGCCTCGCCCAGCAAGGCATCGATTTGAAGCAGCGCGATGTCGAGCGCAAGCAGGCGCTGGTGAAGAACAATTACGGCTCGCAGCTCGATCTCGACAACGCCTCGAATGCGCTGGTCACCGCCGGCGCGCAGGCGCAATACATCAAGCAACAGCTCTCCAACGCCAAGACGCAGCTGCTCGGCGACCCCGAACTGCCGCTGGAGCAATTTCCGCCCTACGCCCAGGCGAAAGCCAAGCTGGACGATGCCCAGCGCAACCTCGACCATACCGTGCTGCGCGCGCCGATGGACGGCGTGGCGACGCAGGTCGAGCAGATCCAGCTCGGCCGCTATGTCGCCGCCGGCACGCCGGTGTTTTCCATCATCGACGTCGCCCACCCCTGGGTCGACGCCAATCCGAAGGAGAGCGATCTCACCCACGTCACCGAAGGCCAGCCCGTCACGCTTGAGGTCGACGCGTTTCCGAACCACGTCTTCAAGGGCAAGATCGGCTCGCTTTCGCCCGGCACCGGCGCGCAATTCGCGATCCTGCCGCCGCAGAACGCCACCGGCAATTTCGTCAAGGTGGTGCAGCGCGTGCCGATCAGGATCTATTTCGACGAGACCGACAGATATGTGCGGAAGCTGAAAGCCGGCATGAGCGTCTACGCCACCATCGACACCGGCCATCAGCGCTCGCTCGCCGGCCTGCTCGGCCTGTCGGCGACAGCGAGCCAGGATAAAGACTGAGCGCAAGGACTGATCCGATGTCCGGTCCCAATGCCAATTTGATGGTCCCCGGCCTGCGCCGGAACATGGTGACAATCTGCGCCATGACCGCGACCATCATGCAGGCGCTGGACACCACCATCGCCAACGTTGCCCTGCCCTACATGCAGGGCACGCTGTCGGCCTCGCAGGACCAGATCAACTGGGTGCTGACCTCCTACATCGTCGCCGCCGCGATCATGACGGCGCCGGTGGGCTGGATCGCCAACCGCTTCGGCCGCAAGCGCATCTTCATCATCTGCTCCGCCGGCTTCACCATGGCCTCGGTGCTGTGCGGCCTCGCCCAGGACATCAACCAGATGGTGCTGTTCCGCCTGCTGCAAGGCGTGTTCGGCGCCGCCTTGGTGCCGTTGTCGCAATCGGTGATGCTCGACTATTACACGCTCCAGGAACGCGCCAAGGCGATGTCGATCTGGGGCATGGGCGTGATGATGGGTCCGATCATGGGTCCCTCGCTGGGGGCCTGGCTGACCGAGACCTATTCCTGGCATTGGGTGTTCTTCGTCAACCTGCCGTTCGGCTTCATCACCGTGCTCGGGCTGATCGTTTTCATGGACGAGACGGACAGGAATCTCAGCCTCAAATTCGACTGGTTCGGCTTCGCCGCGCTGGCGGTTGCGATCGGCTCGCTGCAGCTCGCGCTCGACCGCGGCGAGCAATTGGGCTGGCTGGAATCCAATGAGATCCTCGCAGAGTTCATCGTATCGGCCGTCGCCTTCTACTTCTTCCTTGCGCACTCCTTCACGACCTCGACGCCGTTCATCCGCTTCGCGCTGTTCCGGGATCGCAACTTCGTCACGGGTTGCATGTTCATGATCGTAATGGGGCTCGTGCTGTTCTCGACCATGGCGCTGGCCTCGCCCTACATGCAGAACGTGATCGGCTATCCCATCATCACCGCCGGCCTGCTGCTGGCGAGCCGCGGCTTCGGCACCTTCTTCGCCATGATGCTGGTCGGCCGCATGATGCGTCATTTCGAGGCGCGCACGCTGATCATCACAGGCCTGACGCTGACCGCGGGCTCGCTATTCCAGATGACCGGCTGGACCGACCTCACCCAGGTGCCGGAGATCGTGACGGTCAGCATCATCCAGGGCTTTGGCTTCGGCCTCGTCTTCGTGCCGCTCTCGACCGTGGCATTCCTGACGTTATCGAACGATCTGCGGACCGACGGCACCGCGATGCTGACCTTGATGCGCAACGTGGCGAGCTCGGTTGGCATTTCCGTCGTCATCGCCGAGCTGACCCAGGGAACGCGGCGGACCTATGCGATCCTGTCCGAGCACATGAACCCGTTCAACCACGCGCTCCAGATGCCCAGCGTCAGCGGCATGATCAACCTGTCCACCGACGTCGGACGCGCCATGGCCGACAGGATGGTCAGCGTGCAGGCGCAGATCATCGCCTTCGCCTACGACTATCAGCTGGTGATGTTCTTCATCCTCTGCACCATCCCGCTCGCCTTGCTGATCGGCTCGACCAAGGCCACGCTGCGCAAGCAGGCGGCGGGACCGGAACATGCGGTGATGGAGTAAAGGCTCGGTCTCCCAATCTCCGCTGTCGTCCCGGACAAGCGAAGCGCAGATCCGGGATCCATAACCACAGGGAGACGCTTTGCGAAGACCCGGAGCTACCAGTCTCGCGCCAAACGTCTCCCTGTGGTTATGGGTCCCTGCGTTCGCAGGGACGACACCGAAATTGTGGCGCGATCTACCCCAACAACTCCTCACACCCCAGATCCTCGACCGCCGCGAACACCCGCTCCAGATTGTTCCACCAGATCACCGGAGGGATGTTGATGCTCCACTGCCAGACCGGCTTGGCGATGTGCCAGAGCACCGACCGACGATAGTCCTGGTCAAGTGCGCCGCGCGTGTAGCCGCTGACACCGCACTGTATCAGCGTCTCGTGATAGAGATTGAGCAGCGAGCGTTCGAGCGCCTGCCGGCGCTCCGGATACCAATGCATTGCCATCATGTAGGCGAGGTCGTGGGTTGGAACGTTGATGCTCCACAGGTCGAAATCGAAGACGCGCACGGTATCGGCAACGCCTGCGCGCGGAAGCAGAAAATTCCAGACATGAGCATCGCCATGGGTGATGCTCAGATGACGGCGGGAATGGTAACGCTGAGAGAGCCGGTCCGACTGATCGATAAGGCGTCGATAGAGGGTGCGCCGCTCCTCGCTGAGGCGGTCACCGAGAGAATCGGCGAAGCGATCGTAATGGCCCGCGAACATCTCCATGCGCTCCGCGCTGTCCTCAGGGCTCGCCCAGGTGCCGATGGTGTCGCCGAGGCTCGGATGGTCCCACCACGCCGCGTGCCAGCGTGCGAGCGTGGTCACGATCGCGATCGTCTGATCGCGCGATGGCGGCAGCGGCCAGGCTGCCGCGATGTCGTGGCTGTCCGTGAGGTCCTCGAGCAGGAGATGCCAGGTGAGGCTGTCCTCGTCGAAATGTCCGTCGAAGCAGCGGGGCACCAGTCCCGGCGGCATGCTCGGCGTCAGTTCCGTGTAATAGGCGACCTCCTGCCGACCGCCATTGGCAAGCTTCTCGGCGAACGCTGCGTTCGCCGTTTTCAGGATCAGCGATTGCGGGGCCCCGGCGGCCTCGCCGACATAGCGCAGGCCGAGACGCACGATATGTGACACGACGGTGTCGCGCTGATGCAGCACCTTCACCTCGCGCACGGCGCCGGCGTCGAGCACGCCGCCCCTGCGCAGCGCCGCCGTCAGTCGGGCTGGCTCAACGACATCAGGCAGTTGTGGAGGTGTCATGAAGTTCACGATGCCCCTGTCCCGCGCCATACTGCACGATCGCAACCCCACGCACCAGCGGCCGAACCCATGCCGCGCTCAAGCCGCCGCGGTCGAGTCCCGCACGGTCCGCACCACGACCGAGCGGAGCTGCTCGAGATTGGCCGCCATGCCGGCGATCGCCTGCCTGACCTCGGCGGCGCGCTCGTTCACGGACGCGGCGTCGCGGCTGACATTGCCGATCTTGGCCGAGACCTCCTTCGCCGCCGACGCCGATTCGGAAATCGACCGCGTGATCTCCCGCGTCGCGGCGTCCTGCTGCTCCATCGCGGCGGCAACCGAGGTCGCCACGCCGTCGATCTCGACGATGTGCCCTCCCATCGTCTCGACGGCATCGACCGCGGCTTGCGTCGAGGTCTGGATCTCGGCGATCAGCCGCGTGATCTCCTCGGTGGATTTGGCGGTCTGGTCGGACAAGGACTTCACTTCGGCGGCAACCACGGCGAAGCCGCGGCCGGCCTCGCCGGCGCGGGCGGCCTCGATCGTGGCGTTGAGTGCCAGAAGGTTGGTCTGGCCGGCGATACCGCCGATGAGGTCGGAGACCTCGGCGATCTTCTTCACCGATCCGGCCAATGCCTGGATGGTCGAACGCGCCTGCTCGCGGCCGGCGACCGCCGATTTTGTGACGGTGCTGGTCCGCACGACCTGGCTTGCGATCTCGCGGATCGAGGCGCTCAGTTCTTCGGCCGCGGCCGAGACGGTCTGCGAGCTGCCGAGGGCCTGGGTGGAGGCCGCCGCGACAGCCTGCGACTGAGCGGAGAGCGACCTTGCGATCTCGGACAGGCTGGAGGCGGCCCGCTCGACGCCTTGCGTCGCCGCTCCTGCCGTGTCGACCGATCGGCCGGTCTCGCGCTCGACGGTCTCGGCCATCTGGTGCAGGGCGGAGCGCTTGGCGAGCGCCGCCTCCTGCTCCTGCCGCAACTGCTCCTCGCGCAGGCGGGAATTCTCGACCGCCGCCCGCTTGAACACCCCAAGCGCCCCCGCCATCGAGCCGACCTCGTCCTTACGGTCAGCGAAAGGAATGTCGGCGGCGAGATCGCCGGTCGCAAGCTTCTGCATCGTATCCGTCATGCGCACGATCGGGCGCACCACGCCGAGGGCGACACCGAGCAGGCCCGCGGCAACGAAGGCGAGGACAGCGGCGGAGACGCCGAGGAGGATATAAAGCATCGAGCTGTCGCGGTCCGCCGCCAGCTTCTCCATGGCGGCATTCTGCTTGTTGGCGCTCTCAACGATGCTGTCGATCACGGCGCGATGCGCGGTGTAGGCGTCCTTGAGCTGCGCATAGGCGCGCTCGGAAGCGGCCGCGTCCTTGGCCTTGAGGGCTGGCAGGAGCTGGTCGGACGCCGTCCAGAACTTCTGCACCTCGGCGTCGGACTTGGACACCAGCGCGGTCTTCAGGTCGGCCGAGAGGCTGGAGGTGACCCAGAACGCCTTGCGCTCGTCGTAGTCCTTGCGGAGCTGGACCAGGCGTTCGCCGTGAGCCGCCAGCTGGTCCGGCTCGCGCATGGCCAGCGTCGCCTCGAGATAGGCCTCGATGACATATTCCGGCGGCGGCAGAATGTCCGCGATGAGGTCGTTGCCGAGCTTGATGTCGGAGTAGAGCGGACCGCCGACCTTGAGCTCTTTCAAGGCGTACAGGCTGGTCGAAACCACGGCGGCAAAACCGATGGCGAGAACGATGCCGAACGCGACAATCGCAGAGGACAACGACAGACGAAATTTCATGAAACAATCCGGGGCGGTGTCGAAACTGCGGCCACCCTAGACGAATACGGTAAATACGGGATTGCTTCGCGCTGGAATTGTATCGCGCGAACCCCGCACAACTACGGGAATTTAACGTCAAGCCATCGGTATTTGGGTCAGAGAGGCTGACGCACACACGTGCGGGAGAATCGTTTCGGCCATTGGCAGCCTCGGCTGCGATGCGCCAGATGAGACATGCGTGCCGAGGATCTAACCTCCCCGGCACGCATTGCCTCACACGTCGAAGAACACCGTCTCGTTGTCGCCCTGAAGCCGCAGGTCGAGCCGGTAGGCCGGCTTGCCGGCCTCGCGCACCGCGGTCAGCGTGGCGCGGCGCTCGGTGGGCACCAGCGCCAGCACCGGATCGGCGGCGTTGCCGGCCTCGTCGCTGAAATAGATCCGGGTGTAGAGATGTCGCAGCATGCCGCGGCCGAACACCGCGAGGAGGATGTGCGGCGCCTGCGGCTTGCCGTCGGGATCCGGCACCGCGCCCGGCTTGATGGTCTCGAACGCGTAATTGCCGTCCTTGTCGGTGCCGCAACGGGCAAAGCCGCGGAAGCTCGCATTCGGCAGCGCACGCTTGTCCTGCGGGTCGGCGAAGCGGCCCTGCGCGTCCGCCTGCCAGATCTCCAGCATGCAATCCGGCACGGCAACGCCGTCACCGTCGAACACACGCCCCTCGATGCGGATGCGCTCGCCGGTGACGTCCGGCGTCAGCGTCGAGTTGGTGAACGCGTCGTTCCAGGCGTATTCGCCGTTCGGCGTCAGGCCGTATTTGAAGAACGGACCGACCGTCTGTGATGGGGTGATCCCGTCGGGCGTCACAGAATCCTGCACTTAGTGATTCTCCATGGGGGTGGCGTTCTTGCCGCGCAGCACGACGTCAAAGCGGTAGCACAGCGCCCATTCGGGCTGGGTGTTCTCGAGATCGAACGAGGAGACCATCCGCGCCCGCGCCTTCTCGTCCGGCACCGAGTTGAAGATCGGATCGAACGGGAACAGCGGATCGTTCGGAAAATACATCTGCGTCACGAGGCGCGTGACGAAGGAATGGCCGAACACCGACAGATGGATGTGCGCGGGACGCCACGCATTGTGGTGATTGCCCCAGGGGTAGGCACCCGGCTTGATGGTGACGAAGCGGTAGTAGCCGGCAGCATCGCTCGCGGCGCGGCCGGCCCCCGTGAAATTCGGATCGAGCGGTGCCGGATGCTGGTCGCGGACATGGACGTAGCGGCCGCAGGAATTGGCCTGCCAGATCTCGACCAGCGAGTTCGGCACGCCGCGGCCGTCCTCGTCGCGCACATGGCCGTGCACGATGATGCGCTCGCCGATCGGCTCGCCCTTGTGCTGGGTGGTAAGGTCGTTGTCGCCCTCGCGCACGGTCTCGTGGCCGTAGACCGGACCGGTCAGCTCCGACAACGTGTGGCGCATCGGGATCAAGGGCTTGTTCGGCGCACGCTTGATCGAGCTCTTGTAGTCGGGCGACAGCGGCAGCGGATGCGCCTTGTTGCTGTCAGTGGGATAGATGAATGTCATGGGCGAACTCCTCCCCGGCCATTGTGGCCCGGCCGGACAACTTCCGCCAATCATTATAGGATATAACTAATTGGGGGAAGCGGGTTTGAGCCCTATTTGATCGGCGGACGCGGCAGCACGGCTTCCCCGACTTCGAGCCGGTAGACATGGTCGAGCGAATACCAAGGCGTCGCAATATCGCGTTCGGTCGGATGTGGCGCGTCATGCCGCAGGAACTTGCCGATCAGCGCCTGCGTCACGCCGAACTGCACGTCGCTGTCGATATGGGGATCGTTGGGATCGTAGACCTGCGAGATCAGGACCTTGAAGCCCGGCTTGAAGATCAGGGCATGCAGATGCGCGGGGCGATAGGGATGGCGGCTCTGCGCCTCCAGCAGGCGGCCGACCACGCCGTTGGTCGGAATGGGATAGCCGATCATCATTACCGAACGAAACGAGAAGCGCCCATCCTGGTCGGTCGCGAACTTGCCGCGCAGGTTCATGTCGGCCTGGTCGGGATCCTGGTTCTCGTAAAGGCCCACCGGAGAAGCGTGCCAGACATCGACCTCGGCGCCGACGACCGGACGGCCGTCCTTGTCCACGACGCGGCCGCTCACGAACAGTGGCGCGCCGGGGGTCTCGGAGCGGACGATCGATCCGCCATTCTCGACCCGCGGCGAGTTCAACCGCCAGAACGGCCCGAGCAGCGACTGATCGGTTTCGGTATTGCCCTGATCGCCGTTGTTGAGCAGGCACACCAGCGGCGAGACGCCGAGCGAGCCCGCCATCAGCACCACTTCGTTGTGCGTGTCGGTGGTCAGCTTGCCTAGCTCGGCGATGACAGCGGTGGCATCGCGAAACTCCTTCTCGGTCAGGCGGACGTCGCGCACGAAGCCGTGCAAATGCTTGACCAGCGAGATCATGATCTGACGGAGCCGCGGATCCGATGTCCGCTCCATCACCGCCAGTGCCGCGGCCGTGACGTCCTGCTCGCGCTCGATGATCATGGGACGGTCCTTGAAGCGACCCGCGTAACGCCAACACTGTCATTCCGGGATGGTCCGAAGGACCAGGCCCGGAATCTCGAGATCCCGGGTTCAGCCCTTTCGGGCTGCCCCGGGATGACGGGACGCGTAGCGTCCCGTCAGTTCAGCTTCTCGATCGCGACCGCCACGCCCTGGCCGACGCCGACGCACATGGTGGCGAGCGCGAGCTTGCCGCCGCGCTTCTCCATGCCGTGGACGGCGGTGAGCGCGAGGCGCGCGCCGCTCATGCCGAGGGGATGGCCGAGCGCGATGGCGCCGCCATGCGGATTGACGAAATCCGCATCGTCAGCGACGCCGAGCTGGCGCATGCAGGCAATGCCCTGCGAGGCGAAGGCCTCGTTGAGCTCGATCAGGTCGAAATCGCTGATCTTCTTGCCAAGACGCTCCATCAGCTTGCGGGTCGCGGGCACGGGACCGATGCCCATGATGCGCGGCGGCACGCCGGCCGAGGCGAGGCCGAGGATGCGCGCACGGGGCGTCAGGCCGTGCTTCTTCACCGCGGCTTCGGATGCCAGGATCATGGCCGCGGCGCCGTCATTGACGCCGGAGGCGTTGCCGGCGGTGACCGTGCCGGGATTGCGCACGATCGGCTTCAGTTTTGCCAAACCTTCCAGCGTGGTCTCGGGACGCGGATGCTCGTCCTTGTCGACCGTGATCGGGCCAGCCTTGCCGCCGGGAATGGTGATCGGGATGATCTCTTCCGCAAAATAGCCGGCGGCGATCGCCTTGCCTGCGCGCTGCTGCGAGCGGATGGCGAAGGCGTCCTGGTCGGCGCGCGAGACCTGGAATTCCTCGGCGACGTTCTCGCCGGTCTCCGGCATGGCATCGACGCCGTACTGCGCCTTCAGCAGCGGATTGATGAAGCGCCAGCCGATGGTGGTGTCGAAGATCTCGGCCGAACGCGAGAAGGCTTCCTGCGCCTTGCCCATCACGAAGGGCGCGCGGGTCATGGATTCGACGCCGCCGGCAATGGCGAGCTCGATCTCGCCGGAGCGGATGGCGCGACCGGCCGCACCGACCGCATCCAGGCCGGAGGCGCAGAGCCGGTTGAGCGTCTGGCCGGGAACCGAGTCCGGCAGACCTGCGAGCAGCAGCGCCATGCGGGCGACGTTGCGGTTGTCCTCGCCGGCCTGGTTGGCACAGCCGAAGAAGACTTCGTCCACCTGCGCCCAGTCGAGATTGGGGTGTTTTGCCATCAGCGCCTTGATCGGGGCCGCCGCAAGATCGTCGGCACGCACTTTGGCGAGCGAGCCGCCGAAACGGCCGATCGGGGTCCGCACGGCATCGCAGATAAAGACGTCACGCATCGCTGTTCTCCCTGAATGCCGCGGTTCGGCCAGAATTCTTCAATGACGGCGGAGTTTTAGGAGGGCGCCCGCAGCAGGTCAATTGACCGATACACGCGTGTTCCGAGGGGGCCACACGCCGGCCACGCATGCCGCGATGCGGACAACGTGGAAAACCCGCTCCTCCCGGCCAAAGCGATAGGAGCAGGAGGCGAAATTTTGTAGGTTGCGCCGCCCATGACAGTACAACAGCCGATACCCGTGCCGCCCCCCGACGAAGTGCCCGCCTCGCCGGCGGAAGCCATCGCGCGCGTGACGCCGATGATGGAACAGTACCTGGAGATCAAGGCGGCGCATCGGGGCCTGCTGCTGTTCTACCGGATGGGCGATTTTTACGAATTGTTCTTCGAGGACGCCGAGATCGCCTCCAGAACGCTCGGCATCGTCTTGACCAAGCGCGGCAAGCATCAAGGCGCGGACATCCCGATGTGCGGCGTGCCGGTCGAGCGCTCCGAGGATTATCTGCACCGCCTGATCTCGGCCGGCCACCGCGTCGCGGTGTGCGAGCAGACCGAGGATCCTGCGGCCGCGAAAGCGCGCGGCAACAAGAGCGTGGTCCGCCGCGGCGTGGTGCGGCTGGTCACGCCGGGCACGCTGACCGAGGACACGCTGCTCGATGCCCGCGCCAACAATTATCTGCTCGCGATCGCGCGCGCCCGCTCCTCTGCCGGCGGCGACCGCTTCGGCCTCGCCTGGATCGACATCTCGACCGCCGAGTTCACCGTGATGGAATGCTCGGGCGGCGAGCTCGCCGCAACGCTGGCGCGCATCAACCCGAACGAGGCCATCGTCACCGACGCGCTCTATAACGACAACGAGCTCGGACAGACCTTGCGCGAGCTGCCGGCCGTGACACCGCTGACCCGCGACGTCTTCGACGGCGCCACCGCCGAGAAGCGTCTCTGCGACTACTTTGCCGTCGCGACCATGGACGGGCTGGCGCAGCTGACGCGGCTGGAGGCTACCGCAGCCGCAGCAGCCGTCACCTATGTCGACCGCACTCAGGTCGGCAAGCATCCGCCGCTGTCGCCGCCCGCGCGCGAAGCCTCGGGCGCAACGATGGCGATCGACCCGGCCACGCGCGCCAATCTGGAACTGACGCGAACGCTCGCCGGCGAACGCCGCGGCTCGCTGCTCGATGCGATCGACTGCACGGTAACCTCGGCGGGCTCGCGCCTGCTTGCCCAACGCCTGGCCGCGCCGCTGACGGATGCGCCGGCGATCGCGCGTCGGCTCGATGCGGTCAGCGTCTTCGTCGCCGATTCAGCTGCGCGCGAAGACATCCGCAGCATCCTGCGCGGTGCGCCCGACATGTCGCGGGCGCTGGCGCGTCTATCGGTCGGCCGCGGCGGCCCGCGCGATCTCGCGGGGCTCCGCGACGGCATCATCGCCGCCGACCAGGTGCTGGCGCGGCTTGGCGAACTCGATCAGCCGCCGCAGGAGATCGCGGCGGTGATGGCGGCCTTGCAGCGACCGTCGCGCGAGCTCGCATCCGAATTCGCCAGCGCGCTCGACGAGCAGCTGCCGCTGATCAAGCGCGACGGCGGCTTCGTTCGACAGGGCTATGAGCCCGCGCTCGATGAAGCCCGAAACCTGCGCGATGCCTCGCGTCTCGTCGTCGCCTCGATGCAGGCGCGCTACGCCGACATGACGTCCGTGAAAGGCCTCAAGATCCGGCACAACAACGTGCTCGGCTATTTCGTCGAGGTCACCGCGCAGCACGGCGACAAGCTGATGTCGGCGCCGCTGAACGCCACCTTCATCCACCGCCAGACGCTGGCGGGGCAGGTGCGTTTCACCACCTCGGAACTCGGCGAGATCGAAGCCAAGATCGCCAATGCCGGCGACCGCGCCCTCGGGCTCGAGCTCGAGATTTTCGAGCGGCTGTCAGCCAAGGCCATGGCGATCAGCGACGATCTGCGCGCCGCCGCCCACGCCTTCGCCTTGCTCGACGTTGCGACATCACTGGCAAAACTCGCGGTCGACGACAATTATGTGCGGCCGGACGTGGACGACTCGCTCGGCTTTGCGATCGAGGCCGGCCGCCATCCGGTGGTGGAGCAGGCCTTGAAGCGCAATGGCGAGCCGTTCATCGCCAATGCGTGCGACCTCTCGCCAAGCCCTGCGCAAAAGTCCGGCCAGCTCTGGCTGCTCACCGGTCCCAACATGGCCGGTAAATCGACCTTCCTGCGCCAGAACGCGCTGATTGCCCTTCTTGCCCAGATCGGCAGCTTCGTGCCGGCCACGCGGGCGCGGATCGGCATCATCGACCGCCTGTTCTCCCGCGTCGGCGCCGCCGACGATCTCGCCCGCGGCCGCTCCACCTTCATGGTGGAGATGGTCGAGACCGCGGCGATCCTGAACCAGGCCGGCGAGCGCTCGCTCGTGATCCTCGACGAGATCGGCCGCGGCACCGCGACCTTCGACGGCCTCTCGATCGCCTGGGCCGCGATCGAGCATCTGCACGAAAGCAATCGCTGCCGCACGCTGTTCGCCACGCATTATCACGAGCTGACCGCGCTCTCGGCCAAGCTGCCGCGGATGTTCAACGCCACCGTGCGGGTGAAGGAATGGCAGGGCAATGTCGTGTTCCTGCACGAGGTCCTGCCGGGCTCGGCCGATCGCTCCTACGGCATCCAGGTGGCCAAGCTCGCCGGCCTGCCGCCGGCGGTGATCACGCGCGCGAAGTCGGTGCTCTCCAAGCTGGAGGCGCAGGACCGCGGCCAGACCGCGCGGGCGCTGGTGGACGACCTGCCTCTGTTCGCCGTGCCCTCGCGCGCGGCGGCCGAAGCCGCTCCGCCGAGCGAGGCGGACCTCTTGATGGATGCCGTGAAGGCGCTGCATCCGGACGAGATGTCGCCACGCGAGGCGCTGGATGCGCTCTATGCCTTGAAGGCCAAGCTGCCGAAGCAGTGAAGGTGCAGCAGGGTGGGTTAGCCGAAGGCGTAACCCACCACGTCCGTCACCGCAGAAACTGAAGAGGTGGGTTACGCTGCGCTAACCCACCCTACGCTTCCGAGCGTTTGCCTACGCCCTCGCCGCGATCGCCGCGGCCTCGGCGGCCGCGCGCTGCATGCTGGTCGACATCTCGTTCGTCACCGTGCTCTGCTCTTCGACGGCAGCTGCCGTCGAGGTGACGTATTCGCTGACATTGTTGATCGCCTGCTTGATCGAGCCGAGCGCGCTGACGACGTCGCCGGAGATGCCGTTGAGGCTGCCGATCTCCTGGCCGATCTTGTCGGTGGCCTGCTTGGCCTGATTGGCGAGGCTCTTCACTTCGGAGGCGACCACGGCAAAGCCGCGGCCGGCTTCGCCGGCCCGGGCGGATTCGATCGTGGCGTTCAGCGCCAAGAGGTTGATCTGGCCGGTGATGCTGTTGATCATCTCGACGATGCCGCTCATCGACTGCGCCGCCTCGGTGAGGCGCTGGGCCTGAGCGTCGGCGGAGGCGACCTGCTCCACCGCGCTCATCGCGGTCTCGCGGGACTTGGTCATCGCCTCGGAGATCTCCCGCACCGACGCGTTCAGCTCCTCCGAACCGGCGGCGACGGATTCCATCATGCCGCGCACGCGCTCGTTGCCCATGCGGACCAGCACCTGCTTCGTGGTGTCGGTGGCATATTTCACGACCTTGAACGGCCTGCCGTTGAGGTCGAGGATCGGGTTGTAGGAGGCCTGGATGTAGACCTCCTTGCCGCCCTTGCCGATGCGCTTGTATTCGGCCGCCTGGTATTGACCGCGGTTGAGCGCGGCCCAGAACTCGCGATAGGCGGCGCCGTCGCGCTCCGAGGGCTCGACGAACATGCTGTGGTGCTTGCCCTTGATCTCGGCCAGCGAGTAGCCGAGCGTGCCGAGGAAGTTGGCGTTGGCGGTGATGATCGTGCCGTCCATGTTGAACTCGATCACGGCCTGCGCCTTGTCGATGGCCGCGATCTGACCGGCGAGATCGGCGTTCTTCAGCTTCTCCGCAGTCACCTCGGTCGCGAATTTGACGACACCGTACGGCTTGCCCGTCTCGTCGAGCAGCGGATTGTAGGACGCGAGAATCCAGACCTCGCGGCCGCCCTTGCCGATCCGCTTGAATTCACCGGCCTGGTAGTCGCCGCGGTTGAGTGCGGCCCAGAACTCGCGATAGGCCGCGCCGTTGCGGTCGGCCTCGGCCACGAACAGGCTATGATGCTTGCCCTCGATCTCGACCAACGAATAGCCGAGCGCCTTGCAGAAATTCTCGTTGGCGGTGACGATGGTGCCGTCGAGCCTGAACTCGATCACGGCCTGGGCGCGGCTGATGGCGGCGATCTTCGAAGCATCCGTCATGCTCCGCATCTTCTTCGCGGTGATGTCGGTCGCGATCTTGGCGACCATCACCGTCTTACCATTGCCGTCGAGCACCGGATTGTAGGCTGCTTCGATCCAGACTTCGCGGCCGCCCTTCGCGATCCGCTTGAACTCGCGGGCCTGACACTCGCCACGGTTCAACGCAGCCCAGAACGCCTTGTACTCGGCGCTGTCGCGCTGGTCGGCCGGCAAGAACATGGAATGATGCTTGCCCTGGATCTCGTCAAGCTGATAGCCGAGGGCGTCGAGAAAGTTCTTGTTGGCCGTGATAATCGTGCCATCCAGATTGAATTCGATCATGGCCTGGGAGCGGCCGATCGCATCGAGCCGTGCTTGTGCATCAATCTGGGACTTGCGACCGAACATCAAAGAATCTCCATCTCGAAATTACGTGGACAGCTCGTAGGGGAAGTGACCGTCGCGGCGAAACAGCCGTACTCAAATAACAATTCCCGCGAGTCCCGGCACTCGGATGCAGCTGGGACGAGTTCGCGCCGATGACAGCGGAGCGGGTATGCAGGATCATTCCTACGGTAAAAGCTCGAATAAAGTTCTAATAGAAGTGTCGGAAACTAGCAGGACCGGGAACGATCCGGCGGGCGTCGAGAGCAGCCATCCGCGGCCCTGCGACTTGAAATGACGTTTCTCATTCAATGGCTTGGGAAGATGCTGCGCTGCCAATCGGCATGAGACGGAGTTTCCGACACCTCCTTTCGCGACGCGATGTCGCGCGTGTCCGTAGTCTCACGGCCCTTGCCGCGCCTTGTGCATCGCGCGTCTGCCGATTCCCCACAGCGTCAGATTCCAGGCGACGCAGGTGCCGAGCGCGAGACAGAGACCGGCGGCCGAGCCGAACGACACCACTGCAACGTGCAGGACGGCGATTGCGGTGCCGAATCCGAGCAGACCCCAGGCGGAGTTGGCGAGCACGGCGGCGGTCGGGGGGCCGCCGATCCGCGGATGCAGGATCACCATGATGCTGGAGAACACGACGGGATACAGCGCGATGATGCCGCTGATGCGGGGGCCGACCCAACCCGAGGTCGAGACCACGATGGCGACCAGGGTCGCGACCAGTGCAGCCCGCATCGGCACGTCGTACCAGCGACGCGTGACCAGCGGCATCTTCACATGGCGATAGCCCGCCAGCAGCGGAATGCAGATGCCGAAGGCGATCAGATTGGCGGCGAGCCCGGCGGCGAGCGACCAGTCGAACTGGCGGATGATCGAGGCAAGCACGATCCAGACGGCAACCGCACTTCCACAACTCACCGCGAGACCATGCCGCTGCGCCAGCACGACATAAATGAGGCACATGAAGATCGTCGCAGCATTGATCGGAAGGCTCGCCAGCGAGCCCTGCGCGATGAAGGCGGCATCGTGGTCGAGCGCGAGGAAGACGTAGGAGGGACCGGCCGAGATCGGCAGGGTCGCGACCAGCGCACCGATCACCGGACCCGCGCGCTCGGTGATGATCGAGGCCGTCACGACGAACGCCGCCGCGATCGCCATGCGCAGGAGAAGAAAGAGGAGGAAGTGGAGATCGGGGGACATTCTGTCTGTCATTCCGGGGCGCGCGAAGCGCGAGCCCGGAATCCATAGCCACAGGCCGTACTGGTTTGAGAGCTGGAGCAACGACCGTGCGAAATCACGACGGCCTGGGGTTATGGGTTCCCGCCTCCGCGGGAACGACACCATCCGTGGAGTAGCGGCTTTCGCCCCTCACATCCGCTGCATCGACACCGAAACCTTCGGGCCGTTCTTGATGGTCTGGTAGACCACGCAATAGCGCTCGGTCAGCTTGAGCAGGAGATCGAGCTTGTCCTGCGGCGCCGATGCGTCGACCTCGAAGCGCAGACGGATCTCGGCGAAGCCGACCGGGGTCTCCTTGTCGACGCCGAGCGTGCCGCGGAAATCGAGATCGCCCTCGGCATAGACGTTGCCGGTTTTGAGCGGCACCTCGATCGCGGTCGCGACCGACTTCAGGGTGACGCCGGCACAGGCGACGAGCGCCTCAAGCAACATGTCCCCGGAGCAGAGCTCGAGGCCGGAACCGCCGGTCGCCGGATGCAGGCCGGCAAGCGCGATGGCGCGGCCGGTCTCGACCTTGCAGGCGATGCCCTCGCTGTCGGTGGAGCCCTTGGCCTTCAGCGTGATCAGCGCGGTCTTGGGATCGGTCTTGTAGCGCTCCTTGATCGGAGCCTGCATCTGGCGCAGCTCTGCAGCGTCCATTTTCGTTCTCTCCCGGAAAATTGCCCCTCGATGTACCGGTTCAGAGCGAAATTGTCACCACCACATGGCCTGACCGGGACCCTGGGTTGCGTCACGGTCGGGCACATTGCGGTCGAGCGAACGGTCGAGTGACGTCAGCACACTTCGCTTGAAATTCTCGAACAGCGGTGAATTGCGGTCGCGTGGGCGGCCGAGATTGATCTCGATCTGGTCGAACAGCCGCCCCGGTCGCGGCCGCATCACCAGGACGCGGTCGGCGAGCACCACGGCCTCGTCGACGTCGTGTGTGACGAGGATGAGCGTCGGCCGCGTATCGGCCCAGAGGTCGAGCAGATGATCCTGGAGATCCCTGCGGGTGAAGGCGTCGAGCGCGGAGAACGGCTCGTCAAGCAGCAGCACCTCCGGCTGCGGCACCAGCGCCCGCGCGATCGCAACCCGCTGCGCCTGCCCGCCGGAGAGCTCGCGCGGCCAGGCCTGCGCCTTGTCGGCGAGACCAACGCGTTCGAGCGCGCGCGCCACCTTCTCGCGGCGCTCGGCCGCGGGCAGATCGGCGAGTCCAAAACCGATATTGTCGGCGACGCTGAGCCAGGGCAGCAGCCGCGGCTCCTGGAAGATGATGCCGATCTTGGCATGCGGCGAGACGATCGCCTCATTGTCGAGCGTCACCGTGCCCGAGCTGGCGCGATCGAGCCCGGCGACGGCGCGCAGCAGCGTGGACTTGCCACAGCCGGAGCCGCCGATGATGGCGATGATCTCGCCTTGCCTGATTTCGGCGGAGAAGCGCGAAAGCGCCTGCACGCCGTTGGGATAGGTCTTGCTGACCCGGTCGAGCGCCAGCATTGCCTCAAGCTCCCTTCGCGCGCCCGAAGGCATCCTGCCAGCGCAGGAACGGTGCGGCCGCAACCTCGATCAGCCAATCGGTGAGCTTGCCCAGGATGGCGAAGATCACGATGGCGGCGAGGATCTGCGCGGGCTTGCCGAGCTGCTGGCCGTCGAGCAGGAGATAGCCGAGCCCTTCGGAGGCGCCGATCAGCTCGGCCGCGACCACGAACATCCAGCCAAGCCCGAGGCCGACGCGCAACGACACCACATAGGCCGGCAGCACCGCCGGCAAGAGGATGCGGCGGATCATCGCCGGGCCGGACAGGCGGAAGGTACGGCCGACCTCCACGATCTTGCGATCGACGATGAGGATCGCCCCCATCACGCCGAGATAGACCGGGAAGAACACGCCGACCGCGATCAGCGCGACCTTCGAGGTCTCGAAGATGCCGAGCCAGAGGATGAACAATGGCACCCAGGCGAGCGAAGGGATTGCACGCAGCGCCTGCACGGTCGGATCGAGCAGCCGGCGCGCCAGCGACCAGTAGCCGGAGACGGCACCCAGCAACGTGCCGGCGATCACGCCGAAGGCGAAGCCGAGCCCGACGCGCCACAGCGTTGCGGTGATGTGGCGGACCAGCTCGCCGGAGCGGGCGAGCTCGGCGAGGGTGGCAAAGACGCGCGAAGGCGGCGGCACCAGCCGGCCGTTGGACCAGCCGAGCCACACCACGAGCTCCCAGCCGGTCGCGAGCGTCAGCGGCAGCAGCAATCCCAGCACCGGCCGCGCATAGCGCGCGGCGCGCGAAGGCGCGGCGGCGGTCTCGGCCGGTTCCGAGGATTGCTGCAAGGCTGGCGCGTCGGAGATCATGGCCGGTAGGAAGCGCGTCTTGTGTGGGATTGCAACAGTGTTGCCAAGTCTCAGCCGTCGTCCCGGCGAAGGCCGGGACCCATAACCACAGGAAGGAGTGGTTATAGGGACTCGGAGTTACCACGTTCGCGCCAAACCGCTCCCTGTGGCTATGGGTCCCGGGCTCGCTTCGCGCCCCGGGACGACGGCGGTGGTTGCCGCACGTGCTCTTTCCACCTGCGTAGCCCGGATGGAGCGCAGCGCAATCCGGGAATCGCATCGCGGGAAAGACCGTCCCGGATTACGCTGCGCTCCATCCGGGCTACGAGACCGAGATCAATTCGTCGGCAGCGGGACCTGGTCGTCGATCAGCGCGTCGAGCGTCGCCTTCACATCAACCTTGGCATCGACGACGCCCGCCTGCTGCAAAGCGAGGCCCGCAGCCAGGATCGACTCGCGCTGGGCTGCGCCGATGCGGCTGTGGGTGAGCTCGGTGCGCTCCTTGAGCTGCTTGTCGACGACCGCGTCGGGAAGTTTTGTGACCGCGATGAAGGTCTTCTTGAGCTCGTCGTAATTCGCCAGCGAGTATTTGCGCGCCTCTTCGTACACCGCGAGCACGCGGCGGGCGGCATCGGGATAGTCCTTCAAGAACTGCTCGCGCACATTGAGGATGCCCCAGGTGTTGGCATCGGCCTTGCGATAGAACAGTTTTGCGCCCTCCTCGACCTCGGCCTGCGCCATCATCGGATCGAGGCCGGCCCAGGCGTCGACGTCGCCGCGGATCAGCGCGGTCTTGCCGTCGGCGTGCTGGAGCAGCACAGGGGTGATGTCCTTTTCGGTGAGGCCCGCCCCGAGCAGCGCGCGCACCAGGAAGATGTGCGGATCGGTGCCGCGCGTCACCGCGACGCGCTTGCCCTTGAGGTCGGCCACACCGGCGATCTTGGAATCCTTTGATGTCACCAGCGCCGTCCACTCAGGGCGCGAATAGACATAGATCGACTTGATCGGATTGCCGTTGATGCGGGCGACCAGCGCCGCCGAACCGGCGGTCGAGCCGAAATCGATCGAGCCGGCATTGAGGAATTCGAGCGCCTTGTTGGAGCCGGCCGACTGCACCCAGGTGACGGTGATGCCGTCCTTGGCGAACTCCTTCTCCAGGAGCCCCTTCTGCTTCAGAACCATCGACACCGGATTGTAAGTCGCCCAGTCGATGCGGATTTCCTTGAGCGGATCGGCCGCCTTGGCCGCGGGGGTCATTGCGAGCGCAACCGCTCCCGCCAACAGAATGCGTCGTGTAATTCCGGTCATGCCCAGCCTCCTCCAAAACTTCATTGTTTTTCAATGAGTTATATCTAGAGGTCAACGAGAAAATCCGCCCCTTGAAAGCGCGCCGGCCGAGAACAGATTTGCCCAAAGCCGCAGCTTTCCAGCATGGAACGACTATTGCCAGAGAATGGCGGGTGACAGCGCCTGTCACCTCTTATATCCGGTGAGACATGGACAGCGTCGCGACTGAGCACAAGGCCGAGGTGGACGATCGTTTCGACACTGCGCGGATCACCGCCGCGGTCGATGCGCTTGCCGAAAAGCACCAGGGACGCGAGGACGCGTTCCGCACGGCCATGGCGCAATTGCTCAAGGCCGAGCTGATCGCGGCACGCGCCGCGGCACAGGAAATCCTCCTGAAGGACCGCCACGGGAGGCGCTGCGCCGAGCGGCTGTGTCACGTGCAGGACGAGATCATCCGCATCCTGTATTCGGCGGCGACCCGCCATCTCTACCGCTCGCCGATCCCGAGCGGCGCCGAGCGCATGGCGGTGGTCGCGACCGGCGGCTACGGCCGCGGCCTGATGGCGCCCGAATCCGACATCGATCTTTTGTTCATCCTGCCCTACAAGCAGACCGCCTGGGGCGAGCAGGTCGCCGAAGCCATTCTCTATTGCCTCTGGGACATGGGGCTGAAGGTCGGCCACGCCACGCGATCGGTGGACGAGTCGATCCGGCAGGCGCGCGGCGACATGACCATCCGCACCGCGATCCTGGAAACGCGCTTCCTCACCGGCGACAAGCCGCTCTATGAGGAGCTGGTCGAGCGCTTCGACAAGGAAGTCGTGCAGGGCACCGCGTCCGAATTCGTCACCGCAAAGCTGGCCGAGCGCGAGGAGCGCCATCGCCGCGGCGGCCAGTCGCGTTACCTGGTCGAGCCCAACGTCAAGGACGGCAAGGGCGCACTTCGCGACCTGCACACGCTGTTCTGGATCGCCAAATACGTCTACCGCGTCCGCGACACCGGCGAGCTGGTCGAGCGCGGCGTGTTCGATGCGCAGGAATACCGCAGCTTCCGCCGTTGCGCCGATTTCCTCTGGTCGGTGCGTTGCAATCTGCACTTCTACTCCGGCCGCGCCGAAGAGCGTCTCTCCTTCGACCTCCAGCGCGAGATCGCGGTGCGGCTCGGCTACACCTCGCATCCCGGCATGCAGGACGTCGAGCGCTTCATGAAGCACTACTTCCTGGTCGCCAAGGAAGTCGGCAACCTCACCGCCATCCTCTGCGCCAAGCTCGAGGACCAGCAGGCCAAGCCCGCGCCGGTCTTGAGCCGGATGATGGCGCGGCTGCGGCCGACCGCGGCGAAGCGGCGCGTCCCCGACAGCGACGACTTCATCGTCGACAACAACCGCATCAACGTCGCCGCGCCCGACGTGTTCAAGCACGATCCGGTCAATCTGATCCGGATCTTCCGCCTCGCGCAGAAGAACAACCTCGCCTTCCATCCGGATGCGATGCGCGACGTGACGCGGTCGCTCGGCCTGATCAATGCGCAGATGCGCGAGAATCCCGAGGCCAACCGGCTGTTCATGGAGATCCTGACCTCCGACAACGCCGAGATCGTGCTGCGGCGGATGAACGAGACCGGCGTGCTCGGCCACTTCATCCGCGCCTTCGGCAAGATCGTCTCGATGATGCAGTTCAACATGTATCATCACTACACCGTCGACGAGCATCTGATCCGCTGCATCGGCTTCCTCCAGGACATCGAGCGCGGCGGCATCGAGGAGTTCACCCTCGCCAGCGACCTGATGCGCAAGTCCCGGCCCGAGCACCGGTCGGTGATCTACATCGCGACGCTGCTGCACGATGTCGCCAAGGGCCGGCCCGAGGACCATTCGATCGCCGGCGCCAAGGTGGCGCGGCGGCTGTGTCCGCGGCTCGGGTTCAGCCCGGCCGACACCGAACTCATCGCCTGGCTGATCGAGGAGCATCTGACGATGTCCACGGTCGCGCAGTCGCGCGACCTCTCCGACCGCAAGACCATCGAGAATTTCGCCGCCGTGGTGCAGTCGGTCGAGCAGATGAAGCTGCTGACGATCCTGACCACCGCCGACATCCGAGGCGTCGGTCCCGGCGTGTGGAACGGCTGGAAGGCGCAGCTGTTGCGCTCGCTGTACTACGAGACCGAGCCGGTGCTGACCGGCGGCTTCTCGGAAGTCGACCGCGGCAAGCGCCTCACCGCCGCCTACGCCGAATTCCGAAATGCCTTCGCCGAATGGCCGGCGGAGGAGCTCGATGCCTATATCGGCCGGCACTACCCGGCGTACTGGCTCAAGGTCGAGCTGGCGCGCAAAATTCGCCACGCCCGCTTCGTCCGCTCCAGCGAACAGGCCGGCCATAAGCTCGCGATCAATGTCGGCTTCGACGAGGTGCGCGGCGTCACCGAGCTGACGATCTTCGCGGCCGACCATCCCTGGCTGCTGTCGATCATCGCCGGCGCCTGCGCTTCGGCCGGCGCCAACATCGTCGACGCCCAGATCTACACCACGACCGACGGCCGCGCGCTCGATACCATCTCGATCTCGCGCGAATACGACCGCGACGAGGACGAGGGACGGCGCGCCACCCGCATCGGCGAGATGATCGAGGACGTGCTGGAAGGCAAGCTGCGGCTGCCTGAAGTGGTGGCGCGGCGCACCGTGCGCAGCAAGGCGCGCCCCTTCGTGATCGAGCCGGAAGTCACCATCAACAATCAATGGTCCGACCGCTACACCGTGATCGAGGTGTCCGGCCTCGACCGGCCCGGCCTGCTCTACGAGCTGACCACCGCGATTTCGAAGCTCAACCTCAACATCGCCTCAGCCCATGTCGCGACGTTCGGCGAGCGCGCGCGCGACGTGTTCTACGTCACCGACCTCCTGGGCGCGCAGATCAGCGCGCCGACCCGGCAGGCCGCGATCAAGAGCGCGCTGACCCATGTGATGGCTAGCGACAAGGCGGTCCAGCCGGCGGCGTGACTTTCTTTCGTCATTCCGCGCTCGTCGGCCAATAGGACCTAACTCCCAACTATCATCGCGCCGATTTTTGTTCAGAGTATCGCAGCGCGTTCACGAGCGCAGACAGCGCGGCGGGTTGATGCTGACGGCTGGGATAATACATGAAGAAGCCGGGAATTGGCGGCGTCCAATCCTCCAGCACCCGAACAAGGCGGCGCTTCGCAATATGTTCGGCGACCTGCTCTTCATAGGCGAGCCCGATACCAACTCCAGCGAGCGCCGCCTGAATTACCAGGTGTGTGTCGTCAATGATGAGCGGGCCGTTCACGTTGATCGTGACCGACTTACGTCCTTGCTCAAACTCCCATCGATATGGTCCACCTGCAAGACGCAGGGTAATGCACCGATGATCGTTCAGATCCCTCGGCTTTTCGGGGATCCGTCGTGAAGCGAAATAGCGCGGCGACCCTATGACCGCCAATCGCAGTTCGGGTGTGACGCGAACCGCGATCATGTCCTTTTGAATGTACTCGCCAAGCTGAATACCGGCATCGAACTCGCCTGCAACGAGGTCCACGGGGCCCGTGACGGTGACGACGTCCAGAACGATGTCAGGGTAGGCCTCAGCGAAGGCTCTGAGCCGCGGCAACAATACCATCACCGCAGCCGATCGCGACATGACGATTCGAAGGCGACCTTCGGGTCGGCGCCGAATGCTTCGGGCTTTGTCGAGGGCATGACGGATTTGCTCGAGCGCCGGAGACAGATCTTCCAGGAGAGCGGCCCCCGCAGCGGTCGGTGCAACGCTCTTGGTCGTTCGAGCGAGCAGCTTCAGCTCGAGCCGTTGCTCGAGCCTCCGGATTGTGTGGCTCAAGGCAGACTGAGACACACCCAGCCTTGTCGCAGCGCGTGTGAAGCTTCGTTCCCTGGCCACGATCGCAAACGCGGCAAGCTCGTTCATTTCGTTTGTCATCATCATGAATATTGCTCATGAGACCATGCCATTCAAGACGCCTATTCTCATAAGTCACCTTGCCGTAGGTTTTGCACGAGCACGGGAGACGATCTGCACTGCTTCTGCCCGTGGGGCAGGTGGACGCTCGGCACAGCCGGCCGGACGGCATGAATGAGTCCGGTGCAAAAGCTTTGAGGATGACAATGGATACGGACGTTCCCGCCTTGCGCTCCCTTGCGCAGACTTATTTCGATGCCGCCTATGAAATGGATGCCGAGAAATTTGCATCCATATTTCACCCATCGAGTTCCGTGACGAGGGTTGCCGACGACGGCAACGTGGGCGTGACGCCGATTGCGTCCTGGCTGGCGGTGGTCCGCAACACGAAAGCTCCGAAGCAACAGGGCTCCGAGCGAGAGGATCAGATCTTATCGATCGACGTTGAAAGCGAGCTCGCGCTTTTGAAAGTCAAATTGCGTATTCCGCCGCGCACATTCACCGACCTGTTGTCATGCTTGAAGGTGAACGGGACCTGGAAGATAGCGCAGAAAGTGATGACGTCGAAAGTCTGACGATTTCGGTTACGGCAGAGCAGCGTCCATGAGGCAGGTGCTGGCACGGTTCGCTCAACGCATTCTCAAGCGGACTCTCAGACCTGCACCCCTTCATGCCGCAGCAGCCAGCGCTTGCGCGCGAGCCCGCCGCCGTATTTCACCAGCGAGCCATCTGCGCCGATCAGGCGATGGCAGGGCAGCACCACGCTGATCGGATTAGAGCCGTTGGCGTGGCCGACGGCTCTAATGGCTCTTGGCAAATCGATTTTTGCGGCGAGCGCGCCGTAGCTCATCGTGGTGCCGGCGGGGATGTGAGCCAGCGCGTTCCAGACCTTCTGCTGGAACGGCGTGCCGGCGATGCGCCATGCGATGGCCGAGAGCTGACCGAGATCGCCGTCGAAATAGCCCGACAGCGCAATCCGTATCGCCGTCGGCGCAGGCTGATCACTCAGATCCACTGCGCCATAATGCAGGCGCAGCAATTCGCGCATGCGGTGCTCGTAATCCTCCCAGTCGAGCGCCCGCAAGGCGCCCTCCGCATCGGTCACGAGCAGCGCGACGCCGATCGGCGTCACCAGGCGATCGAGGCCGAAGCGTTCAGGCGTCTTGGTTGATCGGGCGGGCATCGCGGCACCAGGCAATCGAAACACACCCATCGCACTTGCCATGCCGGCCGTGCTATCGTCCACCCGAAAGCTGACGCTGGGGGAGCTCAACTTGATCCTGATCGCCAATATCCTGGTGGCGCTGGTCGCCGCACTGCATGTCTTCTTCCTGATCCTGGAGATGTTCCTCTGGGACAAGCCGCAAGGAATGAAGGTGTTTCGCAACACGCCGGAGAAGGCCGAGATCACGAAAGTGCTGGCCGCCAACCAGGGTCTCTATAACGGCTTCCTCGCCGCGGGCCTGATCTGGGGTCTCGTCCACGGCAACCCGGCCTTTGCGTTCCAGATCAAGGCGTTCTTCCTGCTTTGCGTGATCGTGGCCGGCGCCTATGGCGCTGCGACCGTCAGCACCCGCATCCTGATGGTGCAGGCCCTTCCGGCGGCGGTCGCGCTGGTCGTGTTGTTCCTGGCCTGAGACGCCTGACCCAGGACTCCCTGACCCAGGACTCCCTGACCTGAGACGCTACGGCGCAGCGCTGCGATCCTTGCGCGGCGGCGAAGCTTCCTCCACAATCTTCGGCAGCGATGGCGACCGTTGCAATCAACGGGAAAAGACCATCGACCGAAAATTCCGTCAGGAGGAACAACCAACATGACCAATCGCAGAGCTTTCTTAGCTGCCACGACAGCGCTCGCCTTCGCGTTCTCCGCGAACCAAGCCTTCGTAAGTGAAGCCTTCGCCCAGAAGAAATACGACACCGGGGCGACCGACACCGAGATCAAGATCGGCCAGACCGTGCCGTTCTCCGGCGCCTACTCCGTCTACGCCAATATCGGCAAGACCCAGGCCGCCTACTTCAAGATGATCAACGATCAGGGCGGCATCAACGGCCGCAAGATCAATCTGATCCAGTATGACGACGCCTATTCGCCGCCGAAGACGGTGGAGCAGGTGCGCAAGCTCGTCGAGGGCGACGAGGTGCTGTTCACCTTCCAGCTGATCGGCACCGCGGCCAACGCCGCCGTGCAGAAATATCTCAACGGCAAGAAGGTGCCGCAGTTGCTGGCCTCGACCGGCGCGGCCCGCTTCAACGATCCCCAGAACTATCCCTGGACCATCGCCTACAATCCCAACTACGTGTCCGAAGGCCGGATCTACGCCAAGTACATTCTCAAGGAGCATCCGAACGCCAAGATCGGCGTGCTCTATCAGAACGACGACATGGGCCGCGACTATCTCGCGGGCCTCAAGAGCGGCCTCGGCGACAAGGCCGCCAGCATGGTCGTCGGCGAGGTCTCCTACGAGGTCACCGACCCGACGGTCGACTCCCAGGTGGTCAAGCTGAAGTCGATGGGCGTCGACGTGTTCTTCGATGCCTCGACGCCGAAATTCGCGGCACAGGCGATCAAGAAGCTGGCCGACCTCGGCTGGACGCCGGTGCACATCCTCGACATCAATGCGAGCCCGATCTCGGCAACGCTGAAGCCGGCCGGCCTCGACATCTCCAAGGGCATCATCTCGACCCAATATGGCAAGGAGCCCAGCGATCCCCAGTGGAAGGACGATCCCGGCGTGAAGGCCTTCTTCGCCTTCATGGACAAGTATTTCCCGGAAGGCGACAAGCTCAACACCGTCAACACCTATGCCTATTCGGTGGCGGAGTTGCTGGTGCAGGTCCTGAAGCAATGCGGCGACGATCTGACGCGTGAGAACATCATGAAGCAGGTCGCCAACATCAAGGACTTCACGCCGAGCTTCGCCCTGCCCGGCATCAAGATCAACACCGGACCGAACGACTTCCGCGTCAACAAGCAGATGCAGATGATGAAGTTCAACGGCGAACGCTGGGAGCTGTTCGGACCGATCATCGAGGATTCGGGGCCTGCGGGTTAGTTCCAATCTCTTGGGGTGGGTTACGCCTGCGGCTAACCCACCCCCACAAAGGATGTGCGCCGCCCACCTTGCGTCGCAACAATCGTTCCTCCACACTCGCCCTCAGCGATGGCATCGGACGCGTCCTGCGCCGGCAGATCATCGGCAAAAACAGACTGAGGGAATTGCGAATGAGGAATGGAAAGCTGCATTTGGCCACGGCGCTTGCTCTGGCGCTGTCGATTTCAGCGGCCAATGCCCAGAAAAAATATGATCCGGGCGCCAGCGACACCGAGATCAAGGTCGGACAGACCATGCCGTTCTCGGGACCGGCGTCAGCCTATTCGTCGATCGGCAAGACGCAGGCCGCCTATTTCAAGATGATCAACGACCAGGGCGGCGTGAACGGCCGCAAGATCAATTTGATCCAGTATGACGACGCCTATTCGCCGCCGAAAGCCGTAGAGCAGATCCGCAAGCTGGTCGAGAGCGACGAGGTGTTGCTGACCTTCCAGATCATCGGCACGCCCGTGAACGCGGCCGTGCAGAAATATCTCAACGCCAAGAAGGTGCCGCAGCTATTCGCGGCGACCGGGGCCTCGAGGTTCACTGATCCCAAGAACTTTCCGTGGACCATGGGCTTCAATCCCAACTACTTCGTCGAGGGCCGCATCTACGGCCAGTACATCCTGAAGGAGCATCCGAACGCCAAGGTGGGCGTGCTCTATCAGAACGACGACCTCGGCAAGGACTATCTGAACGGCATCAAGGCCGGCCTCGGTGACAAGGCCGCCAAGATGATCGTGACTGAAGCCTCCTACGAAGTGTCCGATCCCACCGTCGATTCGCAGGTCCTCAAGATCAAGGATGCCGGCGCCGACCTGTTCTTCAGTGCGACGACGCCGAAGCAGGCCGCGCAGGCGATCAAGAAGATCGCCGAAATGGGCTGGCATCCGGTCCAGATCGTCGACATCAACGCCACCTCGGTCGGCGCGGTGCTGAAACCCGCAGGCCTTGACGCCGCCAAGGGCCTGATCAGCGTCAACTACGGTAAGGAACCGCTCGACCCGACCTGGAAGGATGACCCCGGCATGAAGAAGTATTTCGACTTCATGGCGAAGTACTATCCGGATGGCGACAAGGATTCGAACTTCAACACCTACGGCTACAGCACCGCGCAGTTGCTGGTGCACGTGCTGCAGCAGTGCGGCGACAACCTGACGCGCGAGAACGTCATGAAACAGGCAGCGTCACTGAAGGACGTCGTCAGCGACACTGCGCTGCCCGGCATCAAGGCCAACACGTCGCCGACCGACTACCGCGTCAACAAGCAGCTTCAGATGATGAAGTTCAACGGCGAGCGCTGGGAGCTGTTCGGCCCGATCCTGGAGGACGCGGGCCCGGCGGGCTAGCGGTTGCTCGATCTCTGAATGACGATCGGCGGCCTGCGGGCCGCCGATTTTTTTTGCCCCGTCTCTCACACCGTCACCCTGAGGCGGCCGCCCCTTTGGCGGCCCTCGAAGGGCGACGGCCCGGCTGATGGCCGCGCGGAAACATCCGGGCCGTACATCCTTCGAGGCTCCCGGCGCGATGCGTTGCATCGCGCCGCTCGCACCTCAGGATGACGGAGAGAGATCGCCGATTTGGCGGCGTCTACTCCGGTATCTCTCCAAAATTCTTCCCGATCGGCAGCACGGCGTGCCGGATCAGCCGCGAGTCCTCCACCGCGGCCTGGCGGTGCTTCACCGCTTCGCGGTAGACGGGATCGCGGATCATCTCGACGAAGGCTCCGACGCTCGGATACTCGGCGATGAAGCAATGGTCCCAGCGCTCGTCCTGCGGACCGATCAGCATCAGCTCGAATCTGCCTTGCCAGACGATGCGGCCGCCGAGGCGTTCGAACACCGGGCCACTCTCGCGACCATAGGCCGCGTAGGCTTCGGCGCCGCTCGCCTTGCGGCCGTCCGGGTAGGCCGCCTCCTTGCGCAGGCGCACCAGGTTGAGCATGTGGATCGGACCCGGGCGGTCATTGTCCCGGAATTGCGCGAAGATCTCCTTGGTCGGATCGATATGGCCCATGTGGGTTTCCTCTGCGTGTTTCCTCGTGTTTTGTGCCGGCGATCCTAGCTCCGGCAAGCGATCGGCGGAACTGCGGCGGGCGAATGCCGCACCTCCTAATCGCGCGTTAAGGTCTGGGTAACCGGGCCTTAAACAGCGACCGCTAGCGTGCGGCGGGGCGGGATGACCGGGCGTTTTTGCGTATGGCGTGGGGAAAGAAAAAGGGTGGGCGGAAGGAGCCGCTGTTCGGCTTGCCCGCGGCGCTCGCCGATCTGCGCCTGACCGCGGCGGACCGCATCCCCGGCGGCGACGACAAGCCGAAGAAATCAACGAAATCATCCGCCAAGCGCAAGAGCGAGGATTCCGGCGACGAGCCGCCGCGCGAGCGCAAGGCACAAGCCAGCCGCAGCGGTGCCAAGCGCCGCACCAAGTCACGCATCGGCGCCAGCCTCGGCCGCATGGTCTATTGGGGCGCAGTGCTCGGCCTGTGGGGCGCAATCGCGGTGATCGGCGTCGTGATCTATGTCGGCGCCCATCTGCCGCCGATCCAGTCGCTGGAAATCCCCAAGCGGCCGCCGACGATCCAGATCGTCGGCATCGACGGCAGCATGCTGGCGCAACGCGGCGAGATGGCCGGCGCCAACGTCGCGCTGAAGGACCTGCCGCCGTATTTGCCGAAGGCCTTCATCGCCATCGAGGACCGCCGCTTCTATTCGCATTTCGGCATCGACCCCGTCGGCATCCTGCGCGCCCTCGTCACCAACGTCATGCATCGCGGCGTCTCGCAGGGCGGCTCGACGCTGACGCAGCAACTCGCCAAGAACCTGTTCCTGACCCAGGAGCGCACTATGCAGCGCAAGCTGCAGGAGGTGGAGCTCGCGATCTGGCTCGAGCGCAAGCATTCCAAGGACGAGATTCTCGAGCTCTATCTGAACCGCGTCTATTTCGGCTCCGGCGCCTACGGCGTCGAAGCTGCCGCGCAAAAATATTTCGGCAAGTCGGCGAAGAGCGTCACCATCGCCGAGGCCGCGATGCTGGCCGGTCTCGTCAAATCGCCCTCGCGCCTCGCGCCGAACCGCAACCCCGAAGGCGCCGAAGCGCGTGCGCAAATCGTGCTCGCGGCGATGGCCGATGCAAAGTTCATCACCGATGCGCAGGCGCAGGCCTCGATCGGCCATCCCTCCTACAATGTGAAGCCGGTCGGCGCCGGCACGGTCAATTACGTTGCCGACTGGATCGGCGAGGTGCTGGACGATCTGGTCGGCCAGATCGACGAGAGCATCAAGGTCGAGACCACGATCGATCCGAAGCTGCAGAGCGTGGCGGAAGCCGCCATCATCGACGAGCTCGCGGCCAAGAGCGTGAAGTTCAATGTCAGCCAGGGCGCGCTGGTGGCGATGACGCCTGATGGCGCGGTGCGCGCCATGGTGGGCGGGCGGAACTATTCCGAGAGCCAGTACAACCGCGCTGTGACCGCCAAACGCCAGCCGGGCTCCTCATTCAAGCCGTTCGTCTATCTGACCGCGCTCGAGCAGGGCCTGACGCCTGATACGATGCGCCAGGACGCGCCGATCGAGGTCAAGGGCTGGAGACCCGAGAACTACACCCATGAATATTTCGGCGCGGTAACGCTGACGCAAGCGTTGGCGATGTCGCTCAACACCGTCGCCATTCGCCTCGGCCTCGAGGTCGGGCCGAAGAACGTGGTGCGCACCGCGCACCGGCTCGGCATCTCCTCCAAGCTCGAGCCCAACGCCTCGATCGCGCTCGGCACCTCGGAAGTCTCCGTGGTCGAACTGGTCGGCGCCTATGCGTCCTTCGCCAATGGCGGTCTCGCGGTGGCACCGCATGTCGTCACGCGGATCAGGACGCTGGGCGGCAAGCTGCTCTACATGCGCCAGCCTGAGGAGCGCAATCAGGTCATCGACCCCCGCTATGTCGGGATGATGAACGCGATGATGCGGGAGACGCTGATATCAGGCACAGCCAAGAAGGCCGAGATCCCCGGCTGGCCCGCGGCCGGCAAGACCGGCACCAGCCAGGACTACCGCGACGCCTGGTTCATCGGCTACACCGCGAGCCTCGTCACCGGCGTCTGGCTCGGCAATGACGACAATTCGCCGACCAAGAAGGCGACCGGCGGCGGCCTGCCGGTCGAAGTCTGGTCGCGCTTCATGAAGACGGCGCACGAGGGCGTGCCGGTGGCGGCGTTGCCGAGCACACAAGGTGGCTGGGGCCTGTCGAACCTCGCGCAGGCGGCCTCGCAGGTGTCGCCGCCGACAGCGGCAGCGCCCGGGCCGGCACCCTCAAGCAATGGCGGCTATCGTCCACCGCCGACGCGCGCCAATGCGCGGCCGGAAGCGGCGGCGGGGCTCGACGGCTGGCTGATGGACCGGCTGTTCGGTGGAAACCGATAGGCTCGGGCTGAGGTCTCCATGACCTCAAGACAAAAACTGCGAAAACAACCCCATGCACAGTAGCCGAGGATAGCGAAATCAACGGCTTGCGGAGGCAGCACAGACGCCTGAAGCAGGCGCCCGGAAATCAGCGGCATCGCTTCGGCAAGTCCTGCCCAGCGCGGCAAAATTCGCCGCGCCCCGGAACTCGCCTAAAGCAAAAACTCAAATCCGCTCAAGCTCCCGTCAGCGGCCCGGGATTTGCTCTCATAAAGTTGAGCGAGGGTCTGGGAGCGTTCCATGATTTCAAATCTATCCAGCGCGGCGCTGCCGCATCTGCGGCCCGCATCAGCATCCACTTCAAATGCGAGGTCTGGTCTTCAGGCGGTGGCACCGGATGCGACCGACGCGGCAACCAGCGGCTTCCGGATCGACCTCTCGCAGGTCAAGCCGCTGTCAGGCGCCAAGGTCATATCGGCCGCGGATGATCCCGTCCTGCATGACCTCATCGCAACGCATTGGCGGATCGCGCACGACACGAGCGCGCCTCAATCAGTCGTCGCGGACAATGCACCTGAGAACACCTACGCCCAGGTGAGAGTTGACGGCAAGGTCGTGGCCACGCTGTACAACAGCGGGTCCTCGGCGATGACCAACCAGGCGAGCGCGAAGATCGGCAAGCTGGAGGATCCTCCCGGCCTGAGTGGACCGGATCTGGCGCAGTGGCGGGCCGACAATTACGCGAGGCTGCTCGGCGGCACCGTCGAAAAGGCGCCCACCGCGATCACGCAATCGCAATGGACGCCGCGTGAAAGCAGTTCCGCGATCTACAGCCGCGAGCAACTCGACGCAGCGTTCCAGGCGATGCTGGCCGAGGGACAAAGAGTCATGGCGCAGCAGCAAGCGCCCTATCTGGCCTCACGCACGCAGGCGGGGACGAGTGCGGATTTCAGTGCGTGAGCGGAGTGCGCGCCCGTTCTCCGCTGTCATTCCCCGCGAAGGCGGGGAATCCAGTACGCCGCGGCGTCTCGGCTCAATAACAATCGCCTCTGGGATACTGGGTCGCCCGGTCAAGCCGGGCGACGACAGCGAGTGTTAGGCGAGAGCCCGCCCTATTCCTCGACCCCGTACCGGTGCAGATCATTGCCGTAGGTGTCGAGCCACTTCTTGGCGCGCTCCATCGACGGGCAGACTTTTCCGCACACGCGCCAGAACCGCGCCGAGTGGTTCATCTCGACGAGATGGGCGACTTCGTGTGCGGCGAGGTAATCGAGCACGAAGGGCGGCGCGAGGATCAGGCGCCAGGAGAACGACAGCGAGCCGGCCGAGGTGCAGGAGCCCCAGCGGCTGGACTGATCGCGGATCGACAGGCGCTTGACCCTGACGCCGAGCTCGGCGGCGTAAGCCTCCGCCGATCGCTGCAGGTCGCCTCGCGCCTCGCGCTTGAGGAAGTCACTGACGCGGCGATCGACATGGTCGAGCCCACCGGCGACGCAGAGAATGCGTTCCCCGCTGTCGCGCGTCTCGGTCCACACCGTGCCGCGCGTGCCCGCGCGATGAACGATGCGATGCGGCGTGCCGCGGAGCGGTATCACCGTGCCCGGCTGGAACGGCGCGGCCTTCGGCAAGCGACCAAGGCGCGCCGCGATCCACGCACCGTGGCGCTGTGCGAAGTCTTTTGCCTCGGCCAGCGTGCCGCGCGGCGGCATGGTGAGGATGGCTTCGCGATCGCTCGGATGAATTCTCAGCGTGTAACGGCGCGCACGGCGGTGCCGGCGCAGTCGGATGGCAAAATATTGCGATCCATGGGTGATCAGGACGGTCTTGGGTTCGTGGGGCCGCCGATAGAGGAGAGCGCGAGTGGCCATGTCTGTCAGTCCGGGGGGCAGGAGGGCGCCCGGATTCTGCCATAACCGCCGCCAGGGAAAGCGCTCGGCGCAAAAACAAATCATTTGCCCAATATACAGCGGTCTAGCGTCCGGGAGACCCTACAGACTGGGGTTGGAACCGGCTTTTTTCGCCCCCGCTGCACGCATGCGGCACCCCCAAGGGCTGAGGGCGGACTCACTCCTATAAGGCTACCTAAATACCGCGAATCTGGAGGGAGCCGGGCCCGGCCGGAACCTCCGGCGGGGCCTGAATTTTCGACGGGAAAGCCGAAAACGAAGGTTATTCGGCCGCGAGAGCCTGCAACGAGCTTGGATTTGCAGCGGAGACCATGAAGTCATGGATTCGCGGCACAATTTCCGACTTGAAGCGCGAGCCGTTGAACACACCGTAATGTCCGACGCCCTTCTGGACGTAGTGAACGCGGCGGTGATCGGGGATCGAGCTGCACAATGTGTGCGTCGCTTCGGTCTGACCGAGACCCGAGATGTCGTCATTCTCGCCTTCGACCGTCATCAACGCCACGCGCGTGACCTTGGAGGGGTCCACGCGTGTTCCGCGATGGGTCATCTCGCCCTTCGGCAGCGAGTGCTTCACGAACACGGTGTCGACTGTCTGCAGGTAATATTCGGCAGAGAGGTCCATCACCGCGAGATATTCGTCATAGAACTCGCGATGCTTGTCGACGAGGTCGCCGTCGCCCTTCACCAGATGGGCGAAGAGCTGCTTGTGGGCGTCCATGTGGCGGTCGAGATTCATGCTGATGAAGCCGTTGAGCTGCAGGAATCCCGGATAGACGTCGCGCATCATGCCCGGATGCGGGAACGGCACCTTGGTGATGACGTGGTTGCGGAACCAGTCGATGCCGCGCTCCTGGGCGAGGTTGTTCACCGCAGTCGGATTGCGACGGGTGTCGATCGGGCCGCCCATCAGCGTCATCGAGGTCGGCACGAACGGATCGCGCCGCGCTTCCATGACCGAGACGGCGGCGACCACCGGCACGGAGGGCTGGCACACCGCCATGACATGGGTGTTGCCGCCGAGCACGTGCAGCATCTCGATGACGTAGTCGATGTAATCGTCGAGATCGAAGCGGCCGTCGCTGAGCGGCACCATGCGGGCATCGGCCCAATCGGTGATGTAGACCTCATGTGCCGGCAGGAAAGCCTCGACCGTGCCGCGAAGCAGCGTCGCATAATGGCCGGACATCGGCGCCACGATCAGCACGCGCGGCTGCGGGCTGCGCAGCGGACGAGCGAACTTGCGATCGAAGTAGAGCAGCCGGCAGAACGGCTTTTCCCAGACCGAGCGAACCTCGACGGGGACGCGGATGCCGTTGACCTCGGTGTCGTCGAGGCCCCATTCCGGCTTGCCATAGCGGCGCGTGGTGCGCTCGAACAATTCGCAGGCCGCGGCAACCGACTTGCCGACCTCGGTGCGCGCCCAGGGATTGAGAGGATTCTGAAACAGCAGCTTGGTCGCGTCAGTGACCGCACGTGCCGGATTGAGAGAGGCGTGCGCCATCTCGTACATCCAGTACATCGGCGTCGTCAGGACCGGACTGCCTTCTGCAGCCAGGGGCGGTGCGCCGCCAAACTCACCAATAGGCATCGCTATATCCCTCTTCGCATCGCAGCATATTGCCGAATGCGTAATATTGCGTCAATGCATGGTTCCGTACATCTACGTAGCCGAAGTGACTAAACCAGCCGGAATCCACGGGAAAGTGACGCTATTCGCCGCCTGACAGCAGCGAGCCGTGCCGTTTGGCGCTGCGCAAAAGGGCAAGGAATGCTGCAAAAGATGCAACCAGAAGGACGGCGTTGATGGCCAGCGCCTCCAGCATCAGGTCGGCGCGGAAGGTGTTTTCGATCAGCAGCGCGCGCATCCCCTCGAAGGCATAGGTGGGCGGCAACGCCCAAGCGACGTATTGCAGCCAGGCCGGCAACACGCTGACGGGATAGTAGACGCAGGCGAGCGGCAGGATCGCGAACATCAGGGTCCAGACGATGCTCTCGGCGCCGAGGCCGTTCCGCAGCACGAGACCCGACACGAAGATGCCGACCGACCAGCTCGTGAAGATCAGATTGCAGAAGAATGCGATCAAGGGCAGGCCCAGGGCATAGACATTGAAGTGGAACATGAACAGGGCGAGCAAGGTCATCGGAATGATCCCGATCGCAAGCCGGATCAGGCTCATGACCATCAGCGACAGCAAAAACTCGATCGGCCTCAAGGGGCTCATCATGAGGTTGCCGATGTTGCGCGCCCACATCTCCTCGAGGAACGAGATGGAGAAGCCGAGCTGCCCGCGGAACAGGATGTCCCAGAGGATGACGGCGCCGATCAGGGTGCCGCCGGCGCGCGCGAAGAAATTGGAATTCTCGGCGATGTAATACTGGATGAAGCCCCAGGTGATGACCTGCAGCGCCGGCCAGTACAGCAATTCGAGCAGCCGCGGCCAGGACGACAGCAGGAGGTACCAGTAGCGCAGGATCATTGCACCGATGCGGTGGACGGAGATGCCGCGGTGGAGGGAAACCTCGCTCATCGCACCACCTCCTTGGCACCGTTCACCCGGCCGCGCGCGACGTCCAGAAACACCTCCTCCAGCGTGGTGCGGTTGTAGCGGGCCATGATCGCCTCCGGCGTGTCGTCGTCCTCGATGCGGCCGCGTTTCATGATGATGACGCGGTCGCAGAGCCGCTCGACCTCGAGCATGTTGTGCGAAGCCAGGAGGATGGTGGCGTTATTGTCCTTGCGATAACGCTCCAGATGCGCCCGCACCCAGTCGGCGGTGTCAGGATCGAGCGAGGCGGTCGGCTCGTCCAGCAGCAGCAGCTCGGGCCGGTTGATCAGCGCTTTGGCGAGCGCCACGCGGGTCTTCTGCCCGGCGGACAGCTTGCCGTTGGCGCGGTCGATGAAATCGGTGAGATCGAGATCGTCCGCAAGCTCGGCGATGCGGCCGGCGAGGTTCTTCACCGCATAGAGCTTGCCGAACACGGTGAGGTTCTGCCGCACCGTGAGCCGCATCGGCATGTCGACATAGGGGCTCTCGAAGTTCATCCGCCCCAGCACGGCAGCGCTCTCCTCGGGCATTCCATGACCGAGCACCTGTACGCGGCCGGAGGTCGGCAGCACCAGGCCCATGATCATCGCGATGGTCGTGGTCTTGCCGGCGCCGTTGCCGCCCAGAAGCCCGGTGATGCTGCCGCGCGGCAGCGAAAAGGAGATGTCGTCGACGGCGCGGATCTGCTTGTAGACCTTGACGAGGTGCTCGACCGCGATCGCCGCGGACGAGCTGCGCTCCGCGACAGTCGGCCGACTTGAAGCCTTGCCATTCTCGGTCATGCTGGTCGTTCTTCTGCTATTGCAGCGGATAGCGCAAGGCTTGTAATCCGGTGGTTCCGCGAGCCCAGCGTTTGTGATCTTGGAAGGCACCGCCACATTGGCCGATATGACTGAAATTGCTGCTTCCGACTTTCGCCACGCGCAGCGGCATATCCGCCTGGACACGATCCTGCGGCTGCGCTGGCTGGCGGTGCTGGGCCAGCTCGCCGCGATCTTCATCGTGGCGCAGGGGTTGGAATTCAACGTCGAGATCGTCCCCTGCGTCAGCATCATCGCCTTGTCGGCCGCGCTCAATCTGGCGCTCCAGACCGTGTCCAATCCGCTGCAGCGGCTGGAGCCGATGCAGGCGGCCGGACTGCTCGCGCTGAACATCGTGGAGCTGGCCGGTCTGCTGTACTTCACCGGCGGACTGCAGAACCCGTTCTCGTTCCTCTTCCTCGCGCCGGTGCTGATCTCGGCCACGGCGCTGCCGGCGCGATTCACGTTCGGCCTCGGCGTGCTGGCCGTGGCCTGCGCCTCGGTCCTGTTCTTCTTCCACCTGCCGCTGCCCTGGGATTCCGACGATCCCCTGGTGCTGCCGCCGATCTATCTCGTCGGCGTCTGGCTCTCGATCGTGCTCGCGATCGGCGTCACCAGCCTCTACTCGTTCCAGGTGACCGAGGAGGCGCGCAAGCTCGCGGACGCGCTGGCCGCGACCGAGCTGGTGCTGACGCGCGAGCAGCACCTGACCCAGCTCGACGGGCTCGCCGCTGCGGCCGCGCACGAGCTCGGCACGCCGCTCGCGACGATCTTTTTGATCTCGCGCGAGCTGGAAAAGACGGTGAAGGACGCCAGCTTTGCCGCCGACCTGAAGACGCTGCGCGAGCAGACCCAGCGCTGCCGCGACATCTTGAGCAAGATCACCCAGCTCTCCTCCACCGGCGCGCCGTTCGACCGCATGAAGCTGTCGGAGCTGATCGAGGAGGTGGTGGCCCCGCACCGCGATTTCGGTGTCGAGATCAAGGTGCGGATCGCGGTCGCCGCCGTGTCCGAACCTGTCGGCTCGCGCAATCCGGCGATCCTCTACGGCGTCGGCAACATCGTCGAGAACGCGGTCGATTTCGCCCATACCACCGTCGAGGTGAATGCGTGGTGGAACAAGGACACGATCGAGCTTCTGATCTCCGACGATGGCCCCGGCATTCCGCCCGATATCCTGAACCGGATCGGCGAGCCCTATCTGTCGCGGCGGCGAAATACGGATGACGGCGGTGGTGAGCGACGCGGTCTCGGATTGGGCGTGTTCATCGCGCGTACTCTGCTGGAACGCACCGGCGCGAAGGTCTCGTTTACCAACCGGATCTTTCCGGAACACGGCGCGGTGGTCCAGATCACATGGCCGCGACAGCGTTTTGAGGCTATCGAGAGCCTCGAAGAAACAATAGGATAGGCCGCGACCTTGCGTCGCACAACAGGGCCGATCGACTATCGGCGGCCTTGGCACCGCCCGATTGCGAGGCCATATGTAGTCGCGTTGGAGAGAGGACAAAACCTTGAACGCCATCGCCGAACTGAACGAACAGACCGACCGCTCGCTGCTCATCGTGGAGGACGACAAGCCGTTCCTGGAGCGGTTGTCGCGCGCCATGGAAACGCGCGGCTTCTCGGTGACGTCGTGCGACACCGTCTCGGACGGTCTTGCGCAGATCGGCAAGGCAGCGCCGGCATTCGCCGTGGTCGACCTGCGGCTCGGCGACGGCAACGGCCTCGACGTGGTTTCGGCGCTGAAGAAGAAGCGCCCGGATGCGCGCGCGATCGTGCTGACCGGCTATGGCAACATCGCCACCGCCGTCACCGCGGTGAAGATGGGCGCGATCGATTATCTCTCGAAGCCGGCGGATGCCGACGACGTCGTCGCGGCGCTGCTGTCGACCAGCGCGGAGAAATCCGAGCTGCCGACCAACCCGATGTCGGCCGACCGCGTGCGCTGGGAGCACATCCAGCGCATCTACGAGATGTGCAACCGCAACGTCTCGGAAACGGCGCGCAGGCTCAACATGCACCGCAGGACGTTGCAGCGCATTTTGGCCAAGCGCGCGCCGAGGTAAGTTTCCGCCGCACTCGTGCCCCGGACGCAGCGCAGCGCTTCTTCAGCGGTGCGCTGCAGAGCCGGGGCCCATGACTCGGCATACATTGCGGCCTCTGGGTCCCGGCTCTGCGCAGCAGCGTTTCACGCTGCAGCGCGTCCGGGACACGAGACCGTCCTACTCCCAAAAATCCGCGTGCCCTTGCGGATCGACCAGCCGGTTGATCCGAAGCGCCGCCGCCATTCCAAACCGCACCGTCATCTGCTTGCGCGTGGCGGCTGCGAGCTTGTGCTCGGGCGCTTCGCATTGCATGTGCGCGCCATAGGCGTCGGCGATGATCAGGCCGGTGTCATCCGGAAAGATCTCGCACGGCAGGTCCTGTGTGAAGGCGAAGAACAGCCGGTCGCAATGGGCGCGGTATTCGTGCCATTTCTGGTCGGCGCGCAGATCCTCCACCGACGATTTGATCTCGACGATCCAGATCTCGCCGCGCTCGTTCAGCGCCACCAGATCGGCGCGCCGGCCCGAGGGCAGCGGCAATTCGCTGATGCAGGTAAAGCCGAGCGAACGCAGCAGCCGCGCGGTGCCGCGCGCGACCGCGAGCGCCGTCTCCGACTGGCGGCGGTCGGATGGCGGCACGAGGGCGATGTTGCGGGCGGGGCTGTCCATGGGGGGGGGAGGATAGCCGATTCCGTTTGGGGCGGACACTCTCTCCATTCGTCATTCCGGGGCGCGCGGAGCGCGAGCCCGGGATGACAGTGAACGAACGGAACCTCCCCTCCCCCACGCACTTATCACGCAGCCGCCGCACCTCGGCGGACCATCGAGGCTGCGCGGATGATCGACGATCTCTGGTACAAGAACGGCGTGATCTATTGCCTTTCCGTCGGCTCCTATATGGACGCCAACGGCGATGGCGTCGGCGACTTCAAGGGCCTGCTCCGCCGGCTCGACTATCTGCACGGCCTCGGCATCACCACGATCTGGCTGATGCCGTTCCAGACCTCGCCCGGCCGCGACGACGGCTACGACATCGCCGACTATTACAGCGTCGATGCCCGCTACGGCACGCTCGGCGATTTCGTCGAGTTCGCCCACGGCTGCAAGCAGCGCGGCATCCGCATCATCATCGATCTCGTCGTCAACCACACCTCCGACCAGCATCATTGGTTCAAGGAGGCGCGGCGCGACAAGACTTCGCCCTATCGCGACTGGTATGTGTGGTCCGACAAGAAGCCCGCCAATGCCGACAAGGGCATGGTGTTTCCCGGTGTGCAGAAATCGACCTGGACGCGCGACAAGGAAGCGGGAGCGTATTACTTCCACCGCTTCTACGATTTCCAGCCCGACCTCAACACCTCGAACCCGCATGTGCAGGCCGAGATCCTGAAGATCATGGGGTTCTGGATCCAGCTCGGCGTCTCCGGCTTCCGCATGGATGCCGTGCCCTTCGTGATCGCGACCAAGGGCGCGAAGGTGAAGAAGCCGGTCGAGCAGTACGACATGCTGCGCGCGTTCCGCGAATTCCTGCAATGGCGGCAGGGCGACGCCATCATCCTCGCCGAAGCCAATGTGCTGCCGGAAACCGACATGGAATATTTCGGCAAGGATGCCGACCGCATGCACATGATGTTCAACTTCCACGTCAACCAGCATCTGTTCTATGCGCTGGCCTCCGCAGATTCGCGGCCGCTGGCGAAGGCGCTGAAGGCGACCAAGCCGCGGCCGGCTTCGGCGCAATGGGGCCTGTTCCTGCGCAATCACGACGAGCTCGATCTCGGACGGCTGACCAAGGCGCAGCGCGATGCCGTGTTCAAATCGTTCGGCCCCGACAAGGACATGCAGCTCTACGACCGCGGCATCCGCCGCCGCCTCGCACCGATGCTGGGCGGCGATCGCCGGCGGCTCGAGCTCGCCTACAGCCTGATGTGCACGCTGCCGGGAACGCCCGTGATCCGCTATGGCGACGAGATCGCGATGGGCGACGACCTCTCGCTGCCGGAACGCAATTGCGCGCGCACGCCGATGCAATGGTCGACCGAGCCGCATGGCGGCTTCACCAAGAGCGACAAGCCGGCCTGCCCCGTGATCGACAAGGGGCCTTACGGCTATCCGCACGTCAACGTCGCAAAGCAGCGGCGCGATCCCAACTCGATGCTGAACTGGACCGAGCGCATCGTCCGCATGCGCAAGGAAGTACCTGAAGTTGGCTGGGGCGATTTCGCGATCATTCCGGTGCGCGATCCCGCCGTCTTCATCATGCGCTACGACTGGCGCAACAATTCGGTGCTGTTCGTGCATAACCTCGACGAGAAGCCGCGCGAGATTGCATTCTCCGCGGGGCTGCCGGATGAGGCCGGCGCACACCTGATCAACCTGCTCGCGGAGGACCATAGCCATGCCGACAAGCGCGGCCAGCACCGAATCGTGCTGGAGCCGTATGGCTATCGCTGGTACCGCGTCGGCGGGCTGGACTATCTGTTGAAGCGGAGCGACATCGACGGGGATACGGTGAGGGGGAAGAAGCATCCGGGGTAGTGCCCGACTGTAACCGCACACCCCACTTTCGTCCCCGCGCACGCGGGGACCCATAACCACAGGAAGGAGTTTGTGGCGAGCGGGCAACTCCGAATCGTCGCCAAACCACTCCCTTGGTTATGGATCCCGGATCTGCGCTCCGCTTCGCTGCGCTTGTCCGGGACGACATCTCACGGCGGGGCCACCACCACCCCCTCGTTGCCGCGCAGATCCAGCACGCCTTCGATCCGCTCGTCCTCGCGATCCAGGAACGTCGACAGCAGTATGCTGCTGCCGAAACGGATCGCGCTGGTGGTGACCGCGACCGGATCGGGACCGAGATTGAGCGCCACGATCACCGCCCGGCCCTCGGCCTCGCGGCGATAGATTAGGAGATCGCCTTGCGCCGCGATCGGATGATAATCGCCCGCGACCAGCGGCCGACTGCTCTTCCGCAGGGTGATCAGGCGTTTGTAGAGGCTGAGGATCGAGCGCGCATCGGCTTCGAGGTTGACGACATTGTCGCGCACATAGTGCTCCGGCAGCGGCAGCCACGGCCGCGCCGCGGAGAAGCCTGCGAATTCGGTAGCATCCCACTGCATCGGCGTGCGGCAGCCATCGCGACCGACGCCGATGCCGGGCACGTTCTTCTCGAAGGGGTCGCGGACATCCTCCGGCGCGATGGCCACCTGATGCATGCCGATCTCATCGCCATAATAGAGCGTCGGCGTGCCGCGTAGCGTCAGCAGCAGCATGGCGGCGACGCGGGCCTGCTCCGGCCCGACGCGGCTCGCGACCCGCGGGCGGTCGTGATTGCCCAGCACCCAGTTCGGCCAGGCGCCGCGCGGCAGCGCCTTCTCGTAATCCTCGATGATTGTCTCGATCGACCGCGCGCTCCAGAACGTCGAGAGCAGCGCGAAGTTGAACGGCATCTGGGCGCCGGTGAGGTCGTTGCCGTAATAGGCCATGAGACGGTGCAGCGGCAGATAGATCTCGCCGATCAGGACGCGGGCCCCGAATTCGTCGGTGACGCGCCGCATCTCGACGATCACGTCGTGCACCTCGGGCTGGTCGGTGGAGTATTGCGTCATGATCCTTTCGTTGGGCGGCCGGCCCTCGACGTAATGCGGATTGGGGGGGTTGTCGCGGAATTCGGCATCCTTGATCAGGTGCCAGATCACGTCGACGCGAAAGCCGTCGACGCCCTTGTCGAGCCAGAACCGCATCACGTCGTAGATCGCGGCGCGGACGTCCGGATTGCGCCAGTTCAGGTCCGGCTGCTGGGCGAGGAAGGCGTGGTAATAATACTGCCCCGTGGTCTCGTCGAACTGCCACCCGCTGCCGCCGAACTCGGACAGCCAGTTGTTCGGCACCCCGCCGCCGGGTGCCGGATCGCGCCAGATGTACCAGTCTCGCTTGGGATTGTCGCGCGAGGCGCGGCTCTCGACGAACCAGGGATGCTGATCGGAGGTGTGATTCGGCACGAGGTCGAGGATCAGCTTCAGGCCGTTGTCGTGGACGGCGGTGATCAGCGCATCGAAATCGGCCATCGTGCCGAACAGCGGCTCGATGCCGGTATAGTCGGCGATGTCATAGCCGAAATCTTCCATCGGCGAGGGGAAGATCGGCGACAGCCAGATCGCGTCGACGCCGAGCGATTTGACGTAAGGCAGCCGCTGCAAAATGCCGGCGAGATCGCCGACGCCGTCATTGTTCGAATCCTGAAACGAGCGCGGGTAGATCTGATAAAAGATACCGTCGCGCCACCAGTTCTCATCGCCTTGAGCCAAGATCGTCCCCCGAATGCGCTTCGCGCGGAAAGCAACGCGAGATCGCGCCAGGGGTTCAGACCAACAGGGCTTTGGGACGGCTATGTGACGTCGGCGGCAGTGAACGCGCCGCCCGGGTCCACATGGCGTGGTTCCGCCCGGAATCGCCGCAATTCCGCGCCAGTCCGGCCTTTGTTCCGGCTTCAGCCCACCGCGATGCCAGTGGAACTTCGGTTCCGAGGGACGAAACCACTGGAGGGACCCATGAGGTCACGCATCACACTGTGCTCGCTCGCCTTCGCACTCGCCACATTGCCGCTCGCGGCAGGACTATCTCCCGCCTTCGCCAAACCGACCGTCGAGGTGGCCTTCGTGCTCGATACCACCGGCTCGATGGCGCGCCTGATCGAAGGTGCCAAGCGCAAGATTTGGTCGATCGCCACCACGATCGTCGATTCCAATCCGGACGCCGACATCCGCATGGGCCTCGTCGCCTATCGCGACATTGGCGACGACTATGTGACGTCGAAGATCGAGCTGACCCGGGACATCCAGGATCTCTACGCCAATCTACTCGAGCTGAAAGCGCGCGGCGGCGGCGACTGGCCGGAAAGCGTCAACGAGGCGCTCGACGTCGCCGTCAACAAGCTGCAATGGACGCCGGGCAGCGAGGCCAGGCACATCGTATTCCTGGTCGGCGATGCGCCGCCGCACATGGACTACGCCCAGGACACCAAATATCCGACGACGCTCGCGGTCGCCAGGCAAAAGGACATCATCGTCAATGCCGTGCTCGCCGGCGATGCCCGCGATACCGAGCGAGTCTGGCGCGACATCGCACAGATCGGCAGCGGCCGCTTCATCCCGATTCCGCAGGATGGCGGGCAGGTCGTGGTGATCGAGACGCCCTACGACCAGGACATCATCATCCTGCAGCAGCAGCTCAACGGCACGGTGATCCCCTATGGCCCGCGCGAAACGCAGAAGCGGACCGAGATGAAGGTTCAGCAAACGGCCAGCGTTGCGGCGGCCTCGCGGGCAACCGCAACCGACATGGCGAGCTACATCAACAAGAGATCCGCCTCGACCGCGGAAGCCGTCACCGGCGGCGGCGATCTCGTCGCCGATGCCGCCAAAGGCACGACCAACGTCGCCTCCGTCAAGGACGCCGACCTGCCCGAGAACCTGCGGGCCATGAAACCCGAGCAGCGCGAGGCCGAAGTCGCCAAGCAGGTCGAGCAGCGCAAGGCCTTGAACGAGAAACTTACCGCGCTGGTCGGCAAGCGCGACAAGTATATCGCCGAGCAGGCCGCGAAGTCGCCCAAGACGTCGTCCTTCGACGGGGTCGTCCGGGAGGCATTGAAAGCGCAGATCAAATGATTGCCGCGAGGAGGCCGGGGAACGTTCGTCCCCCGGCCTTCTCGCACGAATCTTTTGCTTGGCGGCCTGGCAAAAATCGGCATTGTGGCGCCATGACCGAGCAAAACGACACCCAAGAATCTTCGCAAACCAAGGCCGGCGCGATCATCGTCCCCGTGACGCTGTTCGAGCAGAACTGCACCATCATCTGGGACGAGCCCAGCAAGAAGGCCGTGGTGATCGATCCCGGCGGCGACGTGCCGAAGATCCTGGACGCGATCAAGCAGACCGGCGTCACCGTGGAGAAGATCTGGCTGACCCACGGCCATATCGACCATGTCGGCGGCGCGGCCGATTTGCGCGATGCGCTGAAAGTGCCGATCGAGGGGCCGCATGTCGCCGACAAATTCCTGCTCGACAACGTCGTGGAGAGCGGCGCGCGGTTCGGCATGACCGGGGTGCGCAATTTCGAGCCCGACCGTTGGCTCGACGAGGGCGACAGCGTGTCGATCGGCGGCCTGCGGTTCGACATCTTCCACTGTCCCGGCCACTCGCCCGGCAGCGTGGTGTTCTTCAACAAGGATCTGCGCTTCGCCCATGTCGGCGATGTCCTGTTTGCAGGCTCGGTTGGCCGCACCGATCTGCCCGGCGGCAGCCATGCGACGCTGATCAACTCGATTCTGACCAAGCTGCTGCCGCTCGGCGACGATGTCGGCTTCATATGCGGCCACGGCGCCGGCTCCAGCATCGGCCAGGAACGGATGACCAATCCGTTCATCACCGGCGAGATGTAGCGGTCTTACTCGGCGGCCTCGGTGAGCACGGGCTCGCCGAGGTGACGATCGCCCCAGTCGCGGATCGCGGCGACGACCGGCACGAAGCTTTTGCCCTTGCGCGTCAGGCGATACTCGACCTTCGGCGGCACTTCGCCAAAATCCTTGCGGTCGATCAGGCCGCTTTCGGTCAGCGCCTTCAATTCACGGCTGAGTACGCGCGGGGTGATCTCGGCGCTGCCTTCCGTGCCGCGCAACAGGCCGCTCCTGATCTCGCCATAGCGGCGCGGGCCATCCTTCAGATCCCAGATGATGCGGAGCTTGTACTTGCCGCTGATCAGCTTCTGAAAGGCCGCGACCGGACAGGTGCGCGCCGGGTTCACCTTCGCCATGTCGTCTCCTCCACGCGTCGGATTCTTGTTTTGACGCGTTTTCTTCACGCCAGCCGGCATCCACTTCGCTCGAAAACGCTATGGCGAAGAGGATAGGAGCGACGTCGAAAAAGTCCATACTATCAATTTTGTCCATACTTGCAGGATCGCTCGCAAGCCGCAGATGATGACGCACACGACGAACAGGGAGCGTCACATGAAGCACTTCATGATCCGATACGAATTCAGGAACGGCACGACGGAAGCCTGGCACCAGGAGATCGGCCGCTTCGTCAAGGCAATCGACGGCGATCCGGAGCTCAAGGGGCGGATCGGCTACCGCATCTTGAAGAATCGCGACGACGGCAGCTATTTCCATCTCGCCAGCGCCAGTGACGATGCCGCGCAAAAAGCGCTGCAATCGCGCGACTTCTTCAGAGCTTATCAGGAGATGACGCGGAAGGTTGCCGGCGGCGAGGTGACGGTGACGCCGATCGAGTGGATCGGTCAGACGGCGTAGCTCAGGCGGGATGAAGCAACGCCATCGCCACAAACTCGGCTGTCGTCCCGGAAAAGCGTAAGCGCAGATCCGGGACGACAGCGGGGCTACTTCATCAGCCCCGCGGCGGTCAGTGCGCGCGTGATGATCTGGCCGAGATCGAAGCCGCGAGCCTCCTCGCGCGTCGGCTCGGCCGGCTGTTCGGCAACCGCTGCGCGGATCGAGCGGGCGAGGTGCGGCGCGGGCGTCAGTGCCGGCTGCGCTATCGGCTTGGCTTCCGCCTTTGCAGCGTCTGCAATCCAGCCGGTGAGGCCGAAGAATTTTGCGATGTGATAGGATGAGGAAATGCCGGCCTCGATCAGGAACGCGCCTTCCACGCCATAGCGCTGGTCGTTGTCGGCCAGCCCAAGCGGCGTGCCGTGCGCCATGTCGGTGATGGCGTAGGACTCGACCAGCGTCTCGCCGTCCTTGCCCCACCAGGCCTGGCGCGGATAGCCGTCGACATTGGTCTCCGCCATCGGCGCTTCCGGCAGATCGTGCAGATCGAGCCACTGCTTGACGATCTCGTTGGCATTGCCGGGATTGACGGTGCGGTCGGCGCTGCCGTGCCACACCGAGACCTTCGGCCAGGGACCGCGATAATCCGAGGCGTTGCGCACGAGATCGCCGAGCTCGCGCGCGGGACGCGTCGGGGAATGAAACATGCCGTCCAGCGCCTCGCGCAAATTCGAGGCGATGCCATAGGGCAATCCGGCGATGACCGCACCGGCCACGAAGACTTCCGGATAGGTCGCGAGCATCACCGATGTCATGCCGCCGCCGGCGGACAAACCGGTGATGAAGATGCGCTTGGGATCGATGCGATGCGCCTCCGCCATATGCGCGATCATCTCGCGGATCGAATGCGCCTCGCCGCTGTCCCGCGCCGTATCTTCCGGATTGAACCAGTTGAAGCAGGTGTTGCCGTTGTTGATGCGCTGCTGCTCGGGCATCAGCAGCGCGAAGCCATAGTGCTTCGCGAGCGTCGACCAGCCCGCGCCGAGATCGTAGCCCGCTGCCGTCTGCCCGCAGCCATGCAGCACGACGACCAGCGCGCGCGGCTTCTGCAACTGCGCCGGCACGAACGCGAACATGCGCAAGGCGCCCGGGTTGTCGCCGAAGCCGGTGACCTCTTGCAATGGACTGGACGCATCCGCGCTTCGGCCGAGCTCGGCAAAGCGCAGACCGTCCAGCCTCGGCAGACGTCTCAACAGATCAACATTTTTGGCTAGCGACACGGCAACTTCCTGGTGGGCGGCTTTCAACGTTCAGCCAAACCAGATAGTTGCTGCATTGCAAAATAAAAAGACCGTGCGCTGTCAATCCACCAAAATCACGGGAAATTCCGCCGAAATCCGCACGAATTAACCGCAATGCCTCGCCTTCACGCCGATGCACGACGCATCCACGACAGAAATGCGGCACAGATCATGATTAATGTCACAAACAGCGCAAGCGAGACCAGAAATCCTGCGCGCGCTGATTGCAGGGCATCGACCGCGAAGAACACCGCGCCGATTGCGGCCACTCCGGCCGCATTTCCGACCTGCGCCGTCGTGCCGTACATGCCGGACGCGGAGCCTGCGGCGACAGGCTTGACGGTCGAGAGTACCGCGCCGGAGAGCGGCGCCATCACCAGTCCCTGACCGTAGCCGAAGATGATCATGATGAACGCGAGCAGGAGCGGCGATGGCGCATCTATACAGGCCGCAACAAGCGCGAGCGCGGCGAGGCCTGCGATCTGCAGCGCACACCCTTCGATCAACACCTTGGTGCCGCGATGACGCGCCCGCGCGCCGCTGTGGCGCGAGGCCACGACGAAGGCAAGCGCAAGCGGGATGAAGGCCAGGCCGGCTGACAGCGGCGGGATTTTCAGGCCGCGCTGCATGAACAGCGTCATGACCAGATAGAAGGAGAGATTGGCCAGGAAGAAAAAGAAGGCGGCGCAAAGCCCGCGCAGGAAAGCGGCATCCGCCAGCAGCGTGAGGTCGATCAACGGCATGCCGCCGGCACCAGCGACTGCGTGCTCGAGCTTCAGGAACGCTACGAGGACGACGCCGCCGACCGCCATCACGGCCCACAGCCAGGGTGCCCAGCCGACATCGTGACCAAAAAGCAGCGGGCCGATCAGGCACAGCAGCCCCGCGAACAGGACCAAGCTGCCCTTGATGTCGAGCCTCGTCCCTGATCGCCGCGGCACCGACGGCATGATGCGCCAGGCGGCACCTGCAATGACGAGGCCGCAGGGCACGTTGACGAAGAACACCGAACGCCAGCCGGTGCCGGCGAGGTCGATCGTGACCAGCAGGCCGCCGAGCAGGAAGCCCGCGGCACCCGCCAGCCCCAGCACGATCCCGTAGATGGCGAATGCGCGGCTGCGCGTCTCGTCGGTGAAGAGGAGATGCAGCGTCGCCAGCACCTGGGGCACCATCAGCGCCGCGGTCGCGCCCTGCGCCAGGCGGGCGATGATCAACTCCACCCCTGAGAGCGCGAGCCCGCACCACAGCGAGGTCGCCGTGAAGCCGAGCACGCCGGCCAGGAAAATAGTCTTGGTGCCATGGATGTCGCCGAGCCGGCCGCCGGTGACGACAAGCGTGGCGTAGGCAATCAGATAGATCGCGATCACGGATTCGATCTGCGCGGGTGTGGCATTCAGATCGACCGCAATGGTCGGGATGGCGACGTTCACGATAAAGGCATCGACGCCGAACATGAACTGGGCGGCCACGACGATGGCCAGCACCCACCAGCGGTGGGACGAATCGACTTGTTGTGTGACGATCTGATGCATCGGCGCATGACCCGGAACTATCGTTGCCTGATGATTTCAGGTCGTGGGCGGTGGCGCGATTACCTCACAGGTCAGATTCGTGCACTCTTCGCCTCTCCCCGCTTGCGGCAGGGCAATCGCACATGCTTCGCGGCGACATCGGAGCAAGCGTCTCGTCCTTCGAGCCGACCGCTTCGCGGCCTCCTCAGGATGAGGCTGAACTGCGTCGGTTTGCTTTGAAACTGCACCGGCGTACTCCGCCCTCATCCTGAGGGCCCGCCAACGGCGCGCGTCTCGAAGGATATGCCGCGGCGGAGGTTGCCTCAAATGCGATAGCCCTGCCGCAAGCGGGGAGAGGGAGAAGAGGCAACTTCGCCGCATGCCTGCATTCCGCCGCACGGGACACCGCGCGATTGCGTTCGCGCCCTCCGACACGTAGCCTCACGGTCTCAACAAACAGAAAATCAAAGCCGGAGAGAACGCCATGGCGCGCCTGAAGTTCGGAGCCTTCCTTGCCCCGCATCACCCGATCGGGGAGCATCCGATGCTCCAGTTCCGGCGCGATCTCGACCTGGTCGAGCAGCTGGACGCGCTCGGCTATGACGAGTTCTGGTGCGGCGAGCATCATTCCTCGGGCTGGGAGATGATCGCCTCGCCCGAGATGTTCCTGGCTGCGGCCGGCGAGCGCACCAAGCGGATCAAGCTCGGCACCGGCGTGGTGTCGTTGCCCTATCACCATCCCTACAACGTTGCCCAGCGCATGGTGCAGCTCGACCACATGACCGGCGGCCGCGCCATCTTCGGCTCCGGTCCCGGCGCGCTCGCCTCCGACGCGCACACGCTCGGCATCGATCCGATGACGCAGCGCGACCGCCAGGACGAGGCGATCGGCGTCATCCGCCGCCTCTTCAACGGCGAGCGCGTCACCGCGAAGAGCGACTGGTTCACCATGAACGACGCCGCGTTGCAGATCCTGCCGTTGCAGGAAGAGATGCCGTTCGTCGTGGCCTCGCAGATCTCGCCCTCCGGTATGACGCTCGCCGGCAAATACGGCTGCGGCATCATCTCGCTGGGCTCGATGACGACGCAAGGGCTGATGTCGCTGCAGCAGCAATGGCAGTTCGCCGAGGACGCCGCGAAGAAGCACGGCACGAAGGTCGACCGCGCCGATTGGCGCGTGCTCCTGACCTTCCACATCGCCGAGACCCGCGAGCAGGCGCGCAAGGAAGCAGGCGCCGGGCTGATGCGTTGGCACAATGAGTATAATGTCGGCACGCTGCAGCGGCCGGGCCTGACCGCGTTCTCCTCGCCCGACGAGGCCGTGGACAAGACCGCCTTCGTCGAGGGCGCGGCGTCTACCATCGGCACGCCCGACGATCTCGTCAAAACCATCAAGAACGTGATGCAGGTCTCCGGCGGCGTCGGCGCCATCATCGGCTTCGTGCATGACTGGGCCAATCCGGAAGCCACGCGCCGGAGCTGGGACATGGTGGCGCGCTACGTCGTGCCCGAGATCAACGGCTATATCGATGGCCTACGCAGGTCGCAAAAATTCGTAATCGAGAACCGCGCCATCTTCGAGCGCGCAGGCCAGGCGGTGATGGCCAAGATCATGGAGAACGAGAAGGCCGCCGAGGCGCTGAAGGTGACCGGCCCCGGCCGCGTCGCCATTCCCGCCGTCAACGCGCCGGATCTGCAGAAGGAAGCGGCGAAGCGGTAGGACGCGCTCAGCTCGTCGTCCCGGGGCGCGCGTAGCGCGAACCCGGGACCCATAGCCACGGATGCAGCTTTACGAAGACTCGGAGTTACCTGCCTCGCACCACAACTTCTCCCTGGGGTTATGGGTCCCGGCATTCGCCGGGACGACGGCGGTGGGTGTGACGATTTTGTGCGCAAGACGGTCGCAGCTCATCGCGACCGGATCGTGCTATGTTCGCGATGCCTGCCAACCGGAGCAATCGTCATGTCGATGCAGAATGTGGCCGCACCGGCGCCCGACTACACCGCGCCCAAACGCAACGCGCTGACGCACATTCCCGGCGACGAGGGCTGGCCGATCATCGGCAAGACCTTCCAGGTGCTGGCCGATCCCAAGGGCCATATCGAGGCGAACGGCGCCAAATATGGCCCGGTCTACCGCACCCATGTGTTCGGCGAGACCAATGTCGTGTTGCTCGGGCCCGAGGCCAACGAGCTCGTGATGTTCGACCAGCAAAAGCTGTTCTCCTCGACCCACGGCTGGAACAAGGTGCTCGGCCTGTTGTTTCCGCGCGGATTGATGCTGCTCGATTTCGACGAGCACCGGCTGCACCGCAAGGCGCTGTCGGTCGCGTTCAAGTCCGGGCCGATGAAGTCCTACCTTGCCGATCTCGACCGCGGCATCTCCGCGCGGGTCGCGCAGTGGAAGGCCAAGCCCGGCGAGATGCAGCTCTACCCCGCGATGAAACAGCTCACGCTGGATCTCGCTTCGGCGTCGTTCCTCGGCGCCGATATCGGGCCGGAGGTCGACGAGATCAATCGCGCCTTCGTCGACATGGTCGCCGCTGCTGTCGCGCCGATCCGCCGTCCCCTGCCCGGCACCCAGATGGCCGCCGGCGTCAGGGGGCGCAAGCGCATCGTCGCCTATTTCCGCGAGCAGATCCCGCTGCGACGCGGCAATCACGGCGGCGATGATCTGTTCTCCCAGCTCTGCCGTGCCACCCATGAAGACGGCGCGCTGCTGTCCGAGCAGGACATCATCGACCACATGAGCTTCCTGATGATGGCGGCGCACGACACGCTGACCTCGTCGCTGACCTCCTTCATCGGCGAGCTCGCCGCCAATCCGGACTGGCAGGACAGGCTGCGCGCGGAAGTTCTCGCGCTCGGGCTCGCGCCAGGCGCCCCGAGCAGCTTCGACGATCTCGAAAAGATGCCGCTGTCCGAGATGGCGTTCAAGGAAGCGCTGCGGATCAAGCCGCCGGTGCCCTCGATGCCGCGCCGCGCCATGCGCGATTTCACCTTCAAGGGCTTTACGATTCCCGCCGGCACCGCGGTCGGCGTCAATCCGCTCTATACGCATCACATGAAGGACATCTGGCCGGAGCCGGATCGCTTCGATCCCCTGCGCTTCACCGAGGAGGCGCAGCGCAATCGCCACCGCTTCGCCTGGGTGCCGTTCGGCGGCGGCGCGCATATGTGCCTCGGCCTGCACTTCGCCTACATGCAGGCGAAATGCTTCGCGCGGCACTTTTTGCAGAACATCGAGGTGTCGCTGGAGCCGGGCTACAAGCCGGACTGGCAGATGTGGCCGATCCCGAAGCCGCGGGACGGGCTAAGAGTGCGGGTGAAGGCGGTCTGATTTTCTCGTGTCCCGGACGCGCGAAGCGCGAGCCGGGACCCAGAATCTTGAAGCTCGTTCAGTTTGGAGCGATGGGCCCCGGCTCTGCAGCGCACCGCACCGGACGATGCTTCGCATCGCCGGGGCGCTGCGCTGCGTCCGGGGCACGAGATCTCGTAGGGTGGGCAAAGGCGCGGAGCGCCGTGCCCACGGTTCGTCGCGATGAAGAATTCGTGGGCACGCTTCGCTTT